>NZ_WHTD01000210.1 GCF_009379765.1 Actinophytocola sp.
ACCGCCTCGGCGAGCTCCTTCGAGCGCAACGCCGGCAGGTCGGCCTGCAGCGCGCCGACCACGCCGCGCGGGTCGCGCTCACGCAGCACGCCGGCGCCGTGGGCCAGCGCGGCGTTCAGCCCGGGCAGGCCGCGCTCGTCGACGCATTCCACGCCGGTGCCGCGCAATGCGGCGGGCACCCGGGTGTCCTCGCAGACGACCAGCACCCGCCGCACCCCCTCGGCCGCCACCGCGGCGGTGACCGTGTCCAGCAGCAGCGCGAGCACCAGGTCGGCGTGCGGTTCGACCGCGCCACGCAGCCGCGACTTGGCCCGGTCCAGCCGCTTGATCGGCACGACCAGGTCGACGGGCACCCTGTGATCCACGAACTCCATCGTGCAGGACGGTGCGGTAGCCGCGCCGCCCGGCCGGGGCATACTCACGGACAACCGTCAACGAGGAGGAGTCAGGTGCCGCGGCGAATCGAGAAGAGCGGGTTCTGGGTGTGGGTCACCGCGTTGATCTTCTACCCGATCTCCTGGATCGGGAAGGTCGTCCCCACCGGCCGCGAGCAGATCCGCCGCGACGGCGGCATCCTGCTGGTGATGAACCATGTCTCGCACATCGACCCGCCGGTGGACGCCGTGTTCGTGCACCGCCAGGGGCGCGTGCCGCGGTTCCTGGCCAAGGACAGCCTGTTCCGGGTGCCGGTGTTCAAGTACATGATCTCCGGCGCGGGCAGCATCCCGGTGTACCGGCGCACCACGGGCGCCGCGGACAGCCTGTCGGCGGCCAACGAGGCGCTGCGCGCCGGCAGGCTGGTGGTGATCTACCCCGAGGGCTCGATCACCAAGGACCCCGACGGCTGGCCGATGCGCTCGCGGACCGGGGTGGCGCGGCTCGCGCTGGAGAACGACGCGCGAGTGCTCACCGCGGCCCGGTGGGGGACCAACCACATCCTCGACGGCTACGCCAAGAAGTTCCGGCCGTTCCCGCGCAAGCGGGTCCACATCGACGTCTCCGAGCCGGTCGACCTGTCGGCCTACAAGGGCAGGGCGGCGACCCATGGGTTGACCAACGACCTGCTGCGCGAGGTCACCGACCTGCTGATGGGTCGGGTCAAGGACCAGCTCGCCGTGATCCGCGAGGAGCCGGCTCCCGACGGGTTCTACCAGGCGTCGCGGGCGAAGAAGCGGGACGGTTCCCAAGACCATGCCTGAGATGGGTCCGATCGCGGTCTTCGGCGCCGGCTCGTGGGGCACGACGTTCGCGAAGGTGCTCGCCGACGCCGGCTGCCAGGTGACGCTGTGGGCCCGGCGGCGCGAGGTCGCCGAGGCCGTCACCGCGGATCGGGTGAACCCCGACTACCTGCCGGGCGTCACGCTGCCCGTCGGCCTGCGGTCCACTTCGGACCCTCGGGTGGCGCTGGACGGCGCGGCGGCGGTGGTGCTCGCGGTGCCGAGCCAGAGCCTGCGGCACAACCTGACCGCGTGGCGGCGCCTGATCGACCCCTCGGCCACGCTCATCAGCCTGGCGAAGGGGGTGGAGCTGGGCACGCTGAAACGGATGAGCGAGGTGGTCGTGGAGGTGCTCGGCGTGCCGGAGAGCCAGGTGGCGGTGGTGTCCGGGCCCAACCTGGCCAAGGAGATCGCCGCCGAGCAGCCGACCGCCTCGGTGATCGCGTGCACCGACCACGAGCGCGCCGTCGCCGTCCAGCGGGCCTGCACCACGGGCTACTTCCGGCCGTACACGATCACCGACGTCGTGGGGTGCGAGCTCGGTGGGGCGTGCAAGAACGTCATCGCGCTGTCGTGCGGGATGGCCGGCGGGCTCGGCTTCGGCGACAACACGCTCGCCACGTTGATCACCCGCGGCCTCGCCGAGACCTCCCGGCTCGGCGTCGCGCTGGGCGCCGACCCGATGACGTTCGCCGGGCTGGCCGGGCTCGGCGACCTGGTCGCGACGTGCTCGTCACCGCTGTCGCGGAACCGGTCGTTCGGGGAGCGGCTGGGGCGGGGGGAGACCGTGCAGCAGGCGCAGGCGGCCGCGCACGGTCAGGTCGCCGAGGGCGTGAAGTCGTGCTCCTCCATCCGTGAGCTGGCCCTGCGGCACGGCGTGGAGATGCCGATCACCGAGGTGGTGCATCGCGTCTGCCACGACGGCTTCGACCCGAGGGAGATGGCCGGCGAGCTCATCGGCCGCAAGACGAAACCCGAACGCTGACCCCGCGAGTCCAACGCTCAGGACCCGCGAGTCCAACGCTCGGGACCCGCGAGTCCAACGTTCGGGACCCGCGAGTCCAACGTTCGGGCGCGGTCAAGCCAGGTCGAACGCCATGACCGTGGGCAGCGTCGGCGTGTCCGAGCCGCCGGCCGGCTCGATGGTGATGCCCACCTGGTTCGCGCCGTCGATGCCCGTCACCTCCAACGTCGCGTGGCCGTCGTCCGGCTTGATGAGTCCCACCGACTCGGCGCGCTCGCCGGTGATCGTCCACGCCTGGTAGTCCTTGCCGCTGCCCGCGGCCGGCAGGTCGTCGGTGAGCAGGAGCATCTTGTCGGCCGACAGCGACATCACCGCGGTCATCCGCCCGGTAGCGGCGTCGCCCTGGTTCACGACCTGGGCGTCGCCCGCGTTCAGGATCTCCGCGATCGCGTCGGACTGCACCCGCACGTCGTCGGCCGACTGCTCCGAGCGGACCAGGAGCACGCCGAGCACCCCGGACACCACCAGCAGCACGGCGGCGGCCGCGGCCGACAACCGCAACGCCCACGGCGACGACGGCCGGCGCAGCGGCACCACCGGGGCCTCCGGCGGCAGCTGGCGGGTGTCGCGGATCTGGGCCATGACCGAATGCTTCAGCCGGGGCGGCGGGTTGGCGGCCGCCGCGACGCCGAGGCGGGTCGCGGTCTCGCGCAGCTCGGCCACCTCCTGGCGGCACGCGTCGCAGTCACCGAGATGCCGCTCGAAGACGAACCGCTCCGCGTCGGACACCGCGTCGAGTACGTAGGCGCCCGTCAGCGCGTGCACATCCGCGTTCATCAGGCCACCCCCAAGCAGTCGCGCAGCCGGATCAGGCCGTCCCGCAACCGGGTCTTGATCGTGCCGAGCGGCGTCTCGAGCAGCTCGCCCACCTCTTTGTACGTCCGCCCGCCGTAGTAGGCGAGCACCACCGACTCCCGTTGCAGCTCGGTGAGCGTGCCGAGGCAGCGGCGCACCTGCTCCTGCTCGAACCTCATGGTCACCTGCTCGGCGACCTCGTCGAACGGCCGGCCGACCTCGCGCCTGCCGACGTGGTCCTCGCGGTCGGCCGAGGCCTGCGCCGAGCGGACCCGGTCGACCGCCCGGCGATGGGCGAGCGTCATGGCGAAGGTCATGACGCTGCCGCGCTCGGGGGAGTAGCGCGCCGCGGACCGCCACAGCTCCACCATCACCTCCTGCGCCACCTCCTCCGACTGCGCCGGATCCCGCACGATGCGCCGGATCGCGCCGTACAGCGGCCCGATCAGCAGGTCGTACACCTGCTCGAAGGCGGCCTCGTCCCCGCGCGCGACCCGCCGCATCAGCTCGGCCGCGTCCGGCGGGGTGGCCGCATAGGCGTCCTCACGCGTCCGCCGCATGCGTTCTCCCATGCCAAACCTGCTCTCCTCGGCGTCTCCGTACTTCGGAGCCCGACGGCGTTCGGATGGGTCACAGGGTCCCAAGAGTTGGACTTTCTTGACCCGGGCGAACCGGACTGGTTTCCTTCTCGTCGTGTCGACGAACGTGCGCAACAGTCGGCGGGGCTACCTCCACCTCCGCCGGGTGGCCAGCGCGCTGTGTCGCGCTCGGTGACCGAGCCGCCGACCCGTCCGCACTTTCCGAAGGTTCTCCCATGTTCGCCGTGCCACCGAACACGATCGCGTCCGCCGCGACCGCGCCGACCGTCCACCCCGCGCTGATCGCCCGCGAGTACGCCGCCGCCCGCGGGCGATGGGCGCACCTGCTGCGCTACGACCCCGACGAGCGCTACACCGCGCTCGTGCACCACACACCCGAACAAGAGGTGTGGCTGATGAGCTGGCTCCCCGGCCAGCACACCGACCTCCACGACCACGGCCGGGCGAGCGGCGCATTCACGATCGTCTCCGGCGAGCTGACCGAGCACGTGCTGCGCCGCGGCGGCGCCACCCACCGGCTCGCGGTCGGGCAGTCCCGCGTCTTCGGGCCCGGCTACGTGCACGAGGTCCGCAACGAGGGACCCGACCCGGCGGTGAGCCTGCACGTCTACCGCGCGGTGCGGACCATGAACGACTACACGCCGCTGTCGCGGGTGTCCTGAGCGTTGGACTCGCGGGTCCTGAGCGTTGGACTCGCGGGTTCTGGGGGTTGGACTCGCGGGGGTTCTAGAGGTACGGGGCCGGGCGGGCGGTCACGTGCGGCGGGACCGCGACGCCGGCCGGCAGCTCCGGGCACGGCTGCGGCTCGCCCCACGAGCGGTGCAGCGGCAGCACCCCGGCCCACGCCCGGCCGTTCCGCTCCGGCGCCAGGTCATCCGGCTCCTCGCCGGGCGGACCGGTGCGGATCTTCACCGCGGCCTCGGCGAGGTCCAGCGCCAGCACCGCGGTCTTCGCGAGCTCCTGCTTGCTCGGGTCGCGCGCGTAGTCCCACGAGCCGGGCGCGATGTGGTCGGTGATCACGGCCAGCGCGGCCAGCTTCGCGTCGCGGTCGGTGACCTGGCGGGCCCGGCCGTGGACCGTGGCGGACCTGTAGTTCACCGAGTGGTGGAACACGGCGCGGCTGTAGACGACGCCGTCGAGGAGCGTGACGTTGACGCACACCTCGGCGCCGGCGGCCGCGGACCGCAGGCTCGCCGCGCCGGTCGAGCCGTGCACGTAGAGCGTGTCGCCGTCGCGGCCGTAGCCGGTCGGGACGACGACGGGCGCGTCGTGCGCCACGAACGCGAGGTGGCAGATCAGACCGGCGTCCAGCACGGCGTGCAGCGCGGCGCGGTCGGTGACCGCGCGGTTCTTGCCGCGCTGGATCGTGCTCCGCGGGGTGGGGGACAGCTCTTGCTGGGTCACCACTCCAGCCTGACCGGAAGTAGTGGCATCCTGGAAGGGCCACGAGTTGCTGATTCTGAAAGGCCACTTCTGTGTTGAATTGCTCACTCCGCGCCTCCGCTGCTCGCCGTCTTCCTCCGTGCGATGCTCGGCGCTCGGTGTTCATCTCGCCCGCACGCCTTGCTCTTCTCCTCCGTCCGGACGGCGAACGCTCCGTCGCTCTCGCACACGGTCATGGCTGAGACACCCGCATTGCCGGTGACCCTCGACCGCTCGGCGGCCACCCCGCTGGCCGTGCAGCTCGCCGAGCAGCTCCGCGCGGCCGCGGGCGACGGCCGGCTGCGCAGCGGCGACCGGCTGCCGTCCACCCGAGCGCTGGCCGCCGAGCTGGAGGTCAGCCGCACGGTCACCGCGGCGGCCTACGAGCAGCTGCACGCCGAGGGCTGGATCGCCGGCCGGCACGGCTCTGGCACCTACGTCACCACCGAACCGCCCGGGTCGCTGCGGGCCGCCGCGAGGCCGGTGCGCCGGGACGCGGCGCTCGACGCCGCACTCGACCTGACGCCCGGCTCGCCGTGGGCGGGTGGCATCGACCGGGCGGCGTGGCGGCGGGCCTGGCGAGCCGCCGCGCACGTGGCCCCGATGATCCGGCACAACCGCGCCGGCCTCCCGAGCTACCGCGCGACCGTGGCCGAGCATCTGTTGCGGCACAGAGGTTTGCGCGTCGGCACACTGTCCGGACAGGACGGTCACGAGTCGGTCCTCGCCACCTCCGGCACCAGCTACGCCGCGGCCGAGCTCGCCGCCGCGGTGCTGCATCCCGGCGACGTGGTGGCCGTGGAGGAGCCCGGCTACCAGCGGGCGGTCGGCGCGCTGCGGGCCGCGGGGCTGCGCGTCGTACCGGCCACCGTGGACGCCGACGGCCTCCTCATCGACGCGGTCCCGGCCAGCGCGAAGGCGGTGTACTGCTCGCCGGCGCACCAGTACCCGCTGGGCGGCCGGATGTCCGCGGCCCGGCGGGTCGCGCTGGTCGAGCGGGCCAGGGAGCGCGGCTGGCTCGTCATCGAGGACGACTACGACGGCGAGCTGCGCTACGACGTCGCCCCGCTGCCGCTGCTCGCCGCGCTCGCCCCGGACGTCGTCGTGCACCTGGGCACCACGAGCAAGATCCTCACCCAGACGCTGGGCGTGGGCTGGATGGTCGCGCCGCCCCCGGTCGTCACCGCGATCCTCGCCCACCGCGACCGCACCGGCAGCGGCCCGGCACCCGCCGGCCAGCTCGTCGTCGTGGAGTTCGCCCGCAACGGCGACCTCGGCCGGCACCTGCGCCGGCTGCGCCGCGAGCTGTCCGAGCGCCGCTCGCTGGTGGTCGACGCGCTGGTCCGCGGCGGCGTCCCGGTCCTCGGCGACGAGGCAGGCGCGCACGTCGTCGTCCCGGTGGCCTCGGCGGACGCGGAGCGTGCGCTGGTCAGCCGGGCCCTGGCCCGCGGCCTGCTGCTCGACGGCCTGGTCAGGCACCACATCGGCCGCGCCCGGTGGTTCGGCATCGCACTCGGCTACGCGGCGTGCTCCCGCGAGGAGCTGCGTGCCGCGCTACCGGTGCTGGTGGAGCTGGTGTCCTGAGTCGGAGATTCGACACCACCTCCGGCGCCCGCGCGGCGGCTGGCGGCGTTGGCGGAAAGCCCGAGTACGACCCGGTACGAGGAACTTCCCGCCGCCTTGCCAGCCACCACGCGGATCACCGGATCTGGCGCCGAACTCCCGACTCAGGACACTAGTGTCCCGCGCCGGAAGTTCATCACTTGTCTCGCCGGCCCAGCTTCCCGCTGGCGGCGTTGCCGGTCCGCCCAAAACTGGCGCTACGCCACCGAGCCCGACAAGTAACAGCCCCGGTACGAGGACGAACCGGCGCCTTGCCAGCAGAAACCTGGGTCCGCCGAGATAAGCAACAGACTCCCGGCGCGGGACACTGGTGCGGACGGGAAGCTGACGGCCGGCCCGCGGTCCCCGGTAGGGTCGGGCGCCATGGCCAGCCAAGAGCGAGTCCGCGTGGCAGTGGTGTTCGGCGGGCAGAGCACGGAGCACGCCGTGTCCTGCGTGTCGGCGGCGAGTGTGATCGCCAACCTCGATCCCGAGCGGTTCGAGGTCCTGCCGGTCGGCATCACCGAGCAGGGGTCCTGGGTACTCGGCCCGGCCGATCCGGCGACCCTCGAGATCCAGGACCGGCGGATGCCGAGCATCTCGAGCGGCACCGCGCTGACCCTCCCGGCCGACCCGACCTCGGCGAGCCTCGTCGTGCTCGAGCGGGGCCGCGAGGGCGAGGTGCTCTCCGCGGTCGACGTCGTCTTCCCGGTGCTGCACGGCGCGTTCGGCGAGGACGGCACGATCCAGGGCCTGCTCGAGATGGTCGGCCTGCCGTACGCGGGTGCGGGCGTGCTCGCGAGCGCGGTGGCCATGGACAAGGAGTTCACCAAGAAGCTGCTCGCCGCCGACGGACTGCCGATCGGGCCGTACGAGGTGCTCCACCGCGGCGAGGCGACGCTGTCCGACGCGCAGCGCGACCGGCTCCGCCTGCCGGTGTTCGTCAAGCCGGCCCGCGCCGGCTCGTCCACCGGCATCACCAAGGTCACCGACTGGTCCGAACTGGACGGTGCGGTCGCGAAGGCCAGGGCGATCGACCCCAAGGTGCTCGTCGAGTCCGGGATCGTGGGCCGGGAGGTCGAGTGCGGCGTCCTGGAGTTCCCGGACGGCCGGGTCGAGGCGTCGCTGCCCGCGGAGATCCGGATCACCGCGGACGGCCCGGACTGGTACGACTTCGAGGCCAAGTACCTCGACGACGTCTGCGAGCTGGACATCCCGGCGAAGCTCGACGACTCGGTCACCGAGCGGCTGCGGGCGATGGCGGTCAGGGCGTTCCGCGCGCTGGACTGCCAGGGCCTGGCCCGGGTCGACTTCTTCGTTGGCGCCGACGGCACGCTCACCATCAACGAGCTCAACACCATGCCCGGCTTCACCCCGACCTCGGCCTACCCGAAGATGTGGGCGGTCACCGGCGTCGACTACCCGACGCTGCTGTCCACCCTGGTCGACACGGCTGTCGCGCGCGGCACGGGTCTTCGTTAAGGGGCCGTGTCCACCGGTCGTGCGGGCAGCACGCGGGCCACGGTGGCGGAGACCTCCTGCAGCGGCCCGGTTCCGGTGTCGGCCGGCACGGTGAGCGCGACGTACGCCCCTCGGTCGACCAGGTACCAGGTGAACGCCCCGTCGCCCTCGATCGGCAGCCACCGCACCTTGTCCACCTCGCGCAGCCCAGCGGTGGGCGTCAGCTCGCTCGGCCGGCCCAGCCCGCAGCGCAGCACGACCGGCTCGCCGCGGTCGTCGCCCCAGGCGAGTGCCGCGGGCGGGGCGGGCTCGGCGATCGGCAGCCGCCGCAGCGTGTCCTCGCCGTCGGGCAGCTCCTTCGGCAGCGCGCCGACCAGCGTGGTGCACTCGGCCGACCTCGCGGCGGGGGCGTCCACACCGACCAGCGCGACGGGGCCGGTGCGGGGTGGGGCAGAGATGGTCGTCGGGCTGGGACCGGCCGCCGCCGGGTCCTCATCCGATCCCAGTATCGAGCTCGCCACCACGACGCCGACCGCGAGCAGCGCGACGAGTCCTACCGCGACCTTGACCGCCGTCGGGGACAGGTGTTCCGGGGACTTCTCCTGGGCCACGCGCCAAGTGGAGCACGCGTCAGAGGTGGACCACCGGGCAGGTGAGGGTTCGGGTGATCCCGTCCACGTTCTGGATGCGCGCCACGACGAGCTGGCCGAGCAGGTCGACGTTCTCCGCCTCGGCGCGGACGATCACGTCGTAGGGGCCCGTGACATCCTCGGCTGTCGTGACGCCGGCGATCTCCGCGATCTTGGCGGCGACCGCTGCCGCCTGGCCGACCTCGGTTTGGATCAGGATGTATGCGTGGACCACGGCGCGCCCCTTCGTGTCGAGCAGCCCTCAAGAGGTAGGAACGTGAGCAGCAAAAGGTACCGCAGTTCTCGATCGTTTGGGGATCCGACTATCGGAGGTGGTCATGGACGGTGACCGTGGCGCTTCGCCGCACGACCGTTCGGAGACGGTCGCCGATGTCGGCGAGTTCGGCCTGATCGGCCGGGTGACGGCCGGCCGGGCCCAGCCGCCGACCACGTTGCTGGGCCCCGGCGACGATGCTGCCGTGGTGGCCGCGGCGGACGGCCGGGTGGTGGCCAGCACCGACGTCCTCGTCGAGGGCGTGCACTTCCGGCTGGACTGGTCGACGCCGGAACACGTTGGGCAGAAAGCGATCGCGGTCAACATGGCAGACATCGCGGCGATGGGCGCGGTGCCGACGGCCCTCCTCGTCGGGCTCGCGTGTCCGAAGGCGACCGACGCCGCGGTGGCCGAGGCCTTGGCGGCCGGCATGTGGAAGGAAGCCGTCCGCGCGGGTGCCGGTCTCGTCGGCGGCGACGTGGTCGGCGCGGACCAGATCGTGATCTCTGTCACCGCATTGGGTGACCTGCAGGGCCGGGCGCCGGTGACTCGGGGCGGCGCGATGCCCGGCGACGTGGTCGCGGTGGCCGGCCGGCTCGGCTGGGCGGCGGCCGGGCTCGCCGTGCTGGGCCGCGGTTTCCGCTCGCCGGTCACGGTCGTCGGCGCGTACCGGGTGCCCGACCCGCCGTACGCGGCCGGGCCGCAGGCGTCGCTCGCCGGGGCCACCGCGATGATCGACGTGTCCGACGGCCTGCTCGCCGACCTCGGGCATGTCGCCGAGGAGTCCAATGTGGCCATCGACGTGCGGACCGACCTGGTGCCGGTGCACCAGCGGCTCGTGGAGGTGGCCTCGGCGCTGGGCGCGGACGCGCGGCACTGGGTACTCACCGGTGGCGAGGATCACGCGCTCGCCGCGACGTTCCCCGAGCCCGCGGCGGTGCCCGAGGGCTGGACCACGATCGGCACGGTGACCAGGGGAAATTCGGTGACCGTCGACGGCAAGCCGTACGAGGGCGGCACCGGCTGGCAGCACTGGCGGTGAGAACCGTTGCCGGGGTTGTCGGTGGCCTGGGTCAGAATGCCCGGGTGCGGATCGACACACGGATCGAGCGGGTGGCCTACGACCGTCCCGACGCAGTGGCGCTGATCGCCGAGGTGCAGCGGGAGTACGTGGCGCGCTACGGCGAGGAGGACTACACGCCGATCGACCCGGCGGAGTTCGCCCCGCCCAACGGGCTCTTCCTCGTCGCGTACCTGGACGGCGTGCCGGTGGCGTGCGGCGGCTGGCGCGTGCACGGCGACGCGGAGGCCGAGCTGAAACGGATGTACGTCAGCCCGCTCGCGCGCGGCAAGGGCCTGGCGCGGGCGGTGCTCGCCGAGTTGGAGCGCACCGCGTTCGCCGCGGGGAACCGGCGGATGGTGCTCGAGACCGGGACCCGGCAGCCGGAGGCACTCGCGCTGTACGCCTCGTCCGGCTATGTGGCGGTGCCGCGCTTCGGCTTCTACGCGGGGGAGCCGGAGGCCGTGCACCTCGGCAAGCAGATCCTCGCGCAGGCGGAGGAGCACTCGTGCCCATCTATGCCCTAGGCGAGCTCGCGCCGACCATCCACCCGGATGCTTGGGTGCACCCGGACGCCACCCTGATCGGCAACGTGCACCTGGCGGCGTTCGCGTCGGTGTGGCCGCAGGCGGTGCTGCGCGGCGACTCGGGCGGCATCTGGGTCGGCGAGCGGTCCACCGTCCAGGACGGCACGGTCGTGCACTGCACCGACTACCACCCGACCCGGATCGGCGCGGACACCGCGGTCGGGCACAACGCGCACATCGAGGGCGCCACGGTGGGCGACCGATGCCTCATCGCGTCGGGTTCGGTGCTGCTCAACGGTTCCGTGGTGGAGGACGGCGCGGTGCTCGGGGCCGGCGCGGTGATGTCGTTCAACGGTCACCTGCCCGCGCGGCGGATGGCGCTGGGCGTGCCGGCCAGGGTGCGGGAGGGGTACGAGGTGCCCGAGGCGATGGTGTCGGGCGTCGTCGACAACTATGTCGCGCGGATCGCTCGCTACCGGGCGGGCCTGCGCCGCCTCGACTGAGCGAGGCGCTAGGGTCGGCTGCCACCGAAGCTGTGCCGCAGTGCCGTGCGATCCTGGAGAGTCCGTCGTGAGTGAGCTTGCGAGCGAACCAATGTCACTGAGCGAGCTTGCGAGCGAACCATGGACACAGGGCGACCGCGAGCGGCGGCACCGAGCCTGCGAGGGGGCGTCGTGAGTGAGCTTGCGAGCGAACCATGGACACAGGGCGACCGCGAGCGGCGGCACCGAGCCTGCGAGGGGGCGTCGTGAGCGCACGACCGTTGTCAGAGATCGTCGAGGCCGGCTGGGCGGAGGCGCTCGCTCCCGTCGCAGACCGGATCACCGCGATGGGGGAGTTCCTCCGCGCCGAGATCGCGGCGGGTCGCACGTACCTGCCGGCGGGCGAGCACGTGCTGCGGGCGTTCCAGCAGCCGTTCGCCGACGTCCGGGTGCTGATCGTCGGGCAGGACCCGTACCCGACCCCCGGTCACCCGATCGGCCTGTGCTTCTCGGTGGCGCCCGACGTCCGGCCGCTGCCGAAGAGCCTCGTGAACATCTACACCGAGTACTGCGAGGACCTCGGCCACCCGCAGCCGACGAACGGCGACCTGTCGCGCTGGACCGAGAACGGCGTGCTGCTGCTCAACAGGGCGTTGACGGTGGAGCCCGGCAAGTCGAACTCCCACCAGGGCAAGGGGTGGGAGGACGTCACCGAGCAGGCGATCCGCGCGCTGGCGGCGCGGGGTGGTCCGCTCGTCGCCATCCTGTGGGGGCGCAACGCGCGCGATCTCAGGCCGCTGCTGGACCCGGTGCCGTGCATCGAGTCGGCGCACCCGAGCCCGCTGTCCGCGCGGAGCGGGTTCTTCGGGTCCAAGCCGTTCAGCCGGGCCAACCAGCTGCTGGAGAAGCAGGGCGCGCAGCCGATCGACTGGAAGCTCCCTTGACCTCCACCTTTGTTGAGGTCGCAGCATAGTCGTATGGCACTGACAGAGGCTGAGATCTCGTACCTTTCCACGCAGCCGCTCGGCCGGCTCGCCACGGTGGCGCCGGACGGGTCGCCGCAGGTCAACCCGGTCGGCTTCCGGTACGACCCCGAGCTCGGCGTGATCGACATCGGCGGCCACGCGTTGGCGGCCAGCAAGAAGTTCCGCAACGTCGCCGCGGGCAGCCGCGCGTCGATCGTGGTGGACGACATCGTGTCGCGCCAGCCGTGGCAGGTCCGCGGCGTGGAGATCCGGGGCGACGCCGAGGCCCTCGACGGCCAGGATCCGTTGCGGCCGGGCTTCTCTGCCGAGATCATCCGGATCCACCCGAGACGCGTCATCAGCTGGGGTGTCGAGCCGGGCCAGGACGGCATGACTCCCCGCGACGTCGCCTGACGTCCCTCACGAACGAGACCGGGCCCCGGCGAGATCGCCGGGGCCCGGTTCGGGTTTCGGTCTGTGGGACTCAGCCGCGGGTGACCTTGCCCGCCTTCAGGCAGGAGGTGCACACGTTCAGCCGCTTGCGTTGCGAGACACCGATCTTCGCGTGCACGGTCTGAATGTTCGGGTTCCACCGACGGTTGGTGCGCCGGTGTGAGTGCGAGACCGACTTGCCGAAGCCTGGCCCCTTGCCACAGACGTCGCAGACGGCAGCCACGTCAGGCACTCCTTTCTCCACGATTTGCATCGCAACGGGAACCGACCGGATACGGTCGGCAAGCCACTACTGCGGGCATGAGTGCCGCGCAGACCAACACAGGGTAACGGCTCGCGCCCGCGCCATTCAAACCGCCCCCGGCACCGCCCCCGGCCCCTGTGATCAGGGCAACTTGTGTCCCGTGGTTCTGGTTGCTTGCGGTCCGCAGTGGGTCCACGTGGTCGCTGGCAAGGCGGAGGGAGGTCGCGCATACCGGGTTGTATTCGGGCCTTCCGACAACGCCGCCAGCGGCCGCGTGGGCCGCAGCGGGCGCACAAGGAGGCCAGGATCACGGGACACTAGTCTCCGCATGTGTCGAGGCCGTCGTCAGCGGCCGTGGGCTGCGGGAGGCTGGATGCTGCGGGTGTTGGATGCCGCACACGTGCGGCGCTGGGCGGTGGCCTGCGTGCAGTCGCTGGACGCGCACCGCGAGGCCATCGACCGCATCAACGTCTTCCCGGTGCCCGACAGCGACACCGGATCCAACCTGCTCCACACGATGCGTGCCGCGCTGGACGCGTTGCTCCGCGCTCCCGCCCCGGCCCGCACCGACGCCGGGGCGGCGCTGACCGCCCTGGCCCGTGGCGCGCTGACCGGGGCGCGCGGCAACTCCGGCGTGATCGCCTCCCAGCTGCTCCGCGGCATGGCTGACGCGCTGACCACGCCGCCCGTGGCCGGGGCGGGGACCGTCACCGGGGACGCGTTGCGGGTCGCGCTCGCGGGCGGGGCCGAGCGGGCGGGCGCGGCGCTCGCCGAGCCGGTCGCCGGCACGATGGTGAGCGTTCTGGC
>NZ_WHTD01000124.1 GCF_009379765.1 Actinophytocola sp.
GGTCGAGCCGCTCGCGGTCGCCCTGTATCCATGGTTCGCTCGCACGCTCGCTCATGACTCCCCCTCGCAGGCTCGGTCGAGCCGCTCGCGGTCGCCCTGTATCCATGGTTCGCTCGCAAGCTCGCTCATGCCGCGTGCCTTCCCCGACGACGGGGAGAACCGGCAGGCGCGGGCTCCGAGGGAGCACAGTCCGCACCTGCCGGCGGGTCTTGGGGACCGGCAGACGTGGGCGCGTCTGGGGTACTCGTCGTTTCGCTACCCACGCCTACCGGTTGCTTGCGGTGACAGAACAGCCGGGCGAACCAGCTTGGCCGGCTAATCCGCTCGTCGAAGTCGCGCAGCGAGCGACGAGCCACCAGAACCGCGCGGCAGACCGAGCACTGACTGCTGGGGACACCGGCCATCGCGTCAAGGAAGCGGACGCCGCACATCGCGTCGTAGAAGCCGTCCCCTGCTTCCATGCCGGCCACGTGCGCCTCATCGGTGACGGCGTGCTCGGTGCCGTCCGACTGCGCGGTCACCCAGGAGAACCGAATACAGCCCGTAGTCATGCTCGTTGCTCCCTTCTCGGAGACCTGTGCGTGACCCATTGCTGGCGGGGTGTAGTGTCACGCTTTAATCCTGGCAGCTTGAGTCTGGTACGTCTAAGCTCGAATTGCAAGCTTAGCCTGCGCGCATCTGGGTGGTCTTTGCGCGATACGCTACGTAGCCAGGAGCGCGATGTCGGAGCTTCGGCAGCGCGCTCCCATGTTCAGAAGGGAATCGTCACAGCCATGGGAGCACCGGTCCGCACAGCTCGGAAGTGGCTGCTCGGCAAGGAGATCGAGCACATGATCTCCGTCGCGGGCACGAACCAGAAGGAGGCGGGCGCGATCATCGAGGCGGGTCCGTCTCGCATGACCGGCCTGATCAACGGCGTCGGCGTCATCTCGGTCGGCGACCTGGAAAAGCTCGCCAACCACCTTGGCTTCGGCGACCGTGGCTATCAGGCCGCGCTACTGGAGTTGCGACGCGACAACCACAAGCGTGGCTACTGGACCATGGGCTACAACCGCGCCTACAGCGAGGACACCCGACTTCTGATCGATCTTGAGAACCACGCCGACCGGATCCGCTACTGCGAGGTCGAGGTGATGCCGGGGCTGGTGCAGTGCGAGTCCTACGTCCGAGCGCTCCATGCCGACCTGCCAGACGAGGACGGCGTGACCCTGGACGACCGCGTGCAGGCCCGCCTGGCCCGCCAGCGGATCTACGACAAGGCAGACCCGCCGACCGTGCACTTCGTGCTGTCCGAGTCCTGTCTCCGTCGCGTCTGGGGCGATGAGGCTGTCATGCGCGAACAGCTCAACTATCTGATCAAGCTGTCCAACCGGCCGAACGTCATGGTTCAGGTGATGCCGTTCAACGCGCCGCCTGGCCGCAGGTCGCCGATCGGCACGCGGTTCATCCTGTTGCACATCCCGTCGCCCGGCGCTGCCGGGCCGCTCGAACTGGCTTACACCGAGGATGACACAGAGATACGCTACCTCGATGACAAGAAGGCCCTGGCCAAGCGCGAGCAAGCGTGGACGCGCATGTCCACGGCGGCACTGAGCTTCAAGGAGTCTCGGACGTTCATGCGCGAAGTAGCTCGCGATTTCCAGTAGAACCCGAAGTCCCCAAGGGAGTCCGCAGAGATGAGCAGTACCCGACCAACATTCACCGAGTCCGACTTTCACAAGGCCACCTTCAGTCAGCCAAACCAGAGCTGCGTAGAGGTTGCCCAGCAGTCCGGTTGGGCCGAGGTGCGTGACTCCAAGACGGCGTTCGGAGCGGCGAACGATCACCGCCTCGTTCTCACCGGCCTGGAAGCCACAACGTTCCTCAGCGTCGTCAAGACCGGCCGGCTCGACCGCTGAACGAGCCGAGACCGCCCCCGTCACCTTCGCGGAGACGGGGGCGGCCCTTCCGGCCGATGAGGTGTGAAGTCCTGCTGGTGCGCCACGCCGAAGCGCTGCAACATCGCCGGCATCTTCGCCGCCGACACCTGCGGCGGCCTCACCCAGACTGGTGCCCAGCAAGCCGCGCGCCTTGCCGACCGACTACGAGCCGAGCACCTCGCCGGCCAGCCCATCGTCCAGTTCTACACCAGCCCTCGTCTGCCGAGCCCCGCCAGACCGCCGACGCCGTGGCCGCCGCGGTCGGCACCGAGCCGCTACCCTGCCCCGACCTCCGCCGGATGGCCACCACTGTGGCGGCCCTCGCCGTGCGGTATGCGCGTTAGTCCTGTTCGGTGAGGGTGTTGCCGGTCCAGATCGCGTGGGTGCAGGCGATGCCGCGGCCGCCTTTGGGGCGTAGCACGTCGTAGATGTGCATTCGCGGGATCTTCTCCGACAGGCCCCAGCCGCTGGGCCAGGTGATGATCCAGTCCATGTCCAGGTCCACGAGCAGTCCGAGCATGCGGGCGATCGTCGGTTCGTCGAGGCGCTCGAACGCCTCGTCCAGCAGCACCAGGCGCGCCGGTGGGCGCTCGGCGCCGCTGCCGACCGCGTCGTAGAACGCCGACGCCGCGGCGAACAGGGTCACGTAGGAGATGAGCCGGGTCTCGCCGGAGGACAGCTGGCGCATCCGCCGCGTCCGGGGTGCGCCGTCGGGGCCGTCGTCGCGGACGCGGACGGTGAAGCGGTACCACGAGCGGTAGTCCAGTGCCCGGCCGAGCACCTCCGCGTAGTCGCCGGAATGGCCGTCGCGCTCGGCGGTGATGCGGTTGGTGAGTGCCGTGCGGAGCCGCTCGTCCTCGCCGGGGCCGCGCTTGGCGAACGGGGTGCGGATCAGCGACATGGCCTCGCGCATGGCGTCGTCGAGGTCGGGCGCCGGCTGCCAGTCGAGCTGGACGTGTACGCCCTGGCTCGACCGGGCGACGTCCAGCGTCTCGTTCATGCGCCGGCAGAGGTCGTCGGCGACCGCGATCTGCGCGGCCAGCTTCTCGGCGAGGTCCCGGAGCATGAACGCGTCGAAGATCGACTGGTACTCCTCGGACAGCAGGTCCCGCTGCGTGCCGAGGCGGCCGGCCACCTCACGGGCCGCGACCGCGACCGGCTGCGGTCCGTGCGCGCCGGTGACGGTGACCGTGAGGATGTCCGCCGACCGCTGCGCCACGACGTCGTGGCTCCCGGCCAGCGCGGTCTGCAACGCCTGCAGGGTGGCGAGTACCGCGTCCTCGCCGACCGCCTCGCGTGGCGCGGCGCTCATTGCCGCGTACGCCTCCGCCGGATCGTCGGGCATCGCCACGTCGACCGCCGCCGACCACACGCCGTCGGTGGCCAGCGCGGCCCGGAACCGTTGCCGGGCAACGGTCTCCTTCTCGGCCAGCTCGTCGATCCTGGCCTCGCGCGTGTCGATCTGGGTCTGCGTCTTGCCGGCCTTGACCCGCGCGTCGGTGGCCTGCTGCCGCGCGCCCGGCAGCCGCTGGCGCACCCCGGCGCGTTCCTCCTCGGCCGCGGCCAGGTCGCGTTCGAGCTGCTCGGCGGCGCCGCCGATGGCCCGCACCCGCTCGTCGTAGCCCGCCGACTCGTTGGCGAAGTCGAGGCACGCGCGTTCGGCGCCCGCCGACACCTCGGCCAGCTCCTCGGCCGCCCTGGCGTGGTTGGCGACGGCCTTCGCGAGCGTGTCGACCGCGCCCGCGCAGCGCCGGGTGAGCGACGTGACGAGCTGGTCGGCGGCGGTGCGCGCGTCGAGCGCGGAGCTTCTGGCCCGCTGCAACGAGTCCACGGCCGCGTCGAGGCCGGCCGCGCGCGCGTCGGCGATGAGCGCGTCCTGCCTCGACCGGTGCCGGTCGGCGGCCGCCGTGTGCGCCTCGCGACCCGCGATGGCCCGGCCGGCCGCGTCGTCGGCCGCCCCGGTGGCGCCGCGCAGCGTGACGTGCGCGGTGAGCAGCGCGCGGTCGTCGGGATGGTCGTCGATGTGCCGCTCCCAGGCGGCGGCGTGCTCGCGGGCGGTGGCGAGCGCCGCGTCGGCCAGGTCGCGCTCGCCGGTGAGCCGGCTTGCGGTCTCGGCCAGCTCGGCGATCCGCCGCTCGCGGGCGGACTCCCGGGCGCCGGCCCCGACGAACTCCGCCGCCGGCTTGGTCATCGCACCCGCCAGGACCCCGGCCCGCCACCGGCCGTCGGTCGACACGGCGAGCCCCGGGCCTTCGCCGAGCGCCACCCGGTCGAGCAGCCGGGCCACGACCTCGGGTGGCACGGGGGAGTCCGGCGGCACGGCCGGCACCAGCACGGCGCTCAACGTGGGTCCGGCGGGCGCCGCCGAGTCGGCGATGGCGGTCAGCTCGGCGGCCGCGGCGTCGGCGAGGGTGCCGTCGGCGGTGACCCACGCGGTGAGCAGGCCGGAGGACTCCAGCGCCGCCTCGCAGCCCGCGCGGGCCGCGGTGTCCACATCGGACGCGAAGTCGACCAGCCGGTAGAAGGCCGCACCCGTGGCCGGATCCCGCTGCGCCGTGGCGAACGCCGGCCGGTCCGGGTGAGTGTCCACACCGGAGCGCAGGGCGGTGAGCTCGCCGGTGGCGGCGGCGAGCCGGCGATCGATGTCGTCGACGAGGTGCTTGGTGCGGCCGACCTCGGCGTGCAGCGCGGGCAGCCGGCCGCGCAGCCAGGCGTGCGCCCGCTCGGTGGCGTGCCGCGCGGCGTCCTGGTCGGCGACGAGCGCGGCGGGCGATGGCGGCGCGATCTCGGCGGTCTCCTCGGTGCGCGGGATGCCCGCGGCCCACCTGGTGACCTTGTCGTGCCACGTGTGCGCGACGTCGTCGAGCTGCTGGGCGGACTCGTTGCGCCGGCCGGCGGCCTCGGTGGCCACGAGCTGCGCGGCCCGCGCCTGCTGCTGGCGGCGGCCGAGGTCGTCGCGTTCGGCGGCCAGCTCACGCGCGCGTTCCAGCAGCGACAACGTGATCGCGCAGCGCTCACCCAGCTCGCGCGCGCCGCGCGTGGCCTGCCCGGCGGCCGCCCGCAACGCCGCGTGCAGCGCATCGGGATCGAGCGCGGGCGGGACCCGCCGGGTGACCTCGACCGGCGCGGCCTCGGGGTCGAGCGTGGCGCGCCCGGTCTCGTGCACCTCGGTGGCCGCCAGCGCGGGCAGCTCCGGCACGGTCGGGCACAGCGCCGGGTCGAGGCCGGCCGCACGCGTCCGGTCGCGGATGGTGGCGGCCAGCTCGGTGGCCTGCGCGGTGTCGTCGGCGAAGCGGAGCTGCTCGGCGAGCACCGAGTCGACGAGCTGCTCGGTGTGCTCGCGCTGGGTGCGCAGCTGGCGCAGCGCGCTGACCGCGGCCTGCCGGGCGGCCGAGACGACCCGCTTGCGGTCGGCGAGGTCGCGGACGCTGTCGTAGAGCGGGCTGGACTTGAGGTCGTCGATGCGGCCCTCCAGGGTGATCTCCCGCTCCGCCAGCTGCGCGACCTCGGTCTCGGACTTCTCGGCGGCGGCCTCCTCGTCCCGCAGCCGGGTGACGAGCTTGGTGATCTCCGTGCGCGCGGCCGCCAGCTCCTTGGCCGCGTCGCCGCCGCGGCGGCCCGCGGTGCGCAGCGCGCCGTAGGCGTAGCCCGCGTAGCCGGTGAGGAACCGGCCCAGCGCGGTGTCCGCGGCAGCGAGCGCGCGGATGTTGTCCCGGATCGACTCCAGGTCCTCGAAGGACTGCGCGAGCTGCTCGACGACCGCGGGGTCCAACGGTGGCAGCGAGTCGGCCAGGATCTGCTCCAGCTGGCCCTCCAGGACCTTGAGCCCGACGTCCGGGTTGCGCAGTGTCCTTTGTAGATGGAGCAGGTCGGCGTAGCGGGCGGCCGGGATGCCGTAGACCAGCTCGGAGATCTTGGCGCGGAACGGTTCCTCGTCGTGCAGGCAGTCCGCGCCCAGGAGGTCGCGCAGCGCGGTGGCGCCGACCGGGGTGCCGTCGGCGACGAGCTCGAAGTCGTGGCCGACGCGTGCCTCGGTGACGAACCGCCAGGAGTCGTTGATCTGCTGGGAGGTCGCGGAGGCCTTGATGCCGATGCCGGAGGTGAGGTACTCCACCCGGCCGTCGACCTCGCGGCGCAGCTCCAGCCAGGCGTAGCCGATCCGGTTGGGCCCGCCCGCGTAGTCGTCGAGCATGAGCCTGCGCATGCTGACCGTGTCGTAGCCCTTGGAGCCGATCTGGTGCAGGTCGCCGTCCAGGCACAGCGGCGCCAGCAGCTCCAGCGTGCGGGACTTGCCGGACCCGTTGGTGCCCTGGAAGATCGCGCGGCCGCCGGAGAGGTCGAACTCCTCGACCGAGTACTGCCAGACGTTGACGACTCCGCCGCGATGCAGCCGCCACCTCATGAGCTTCCCCCCTCGTCATCGAACAGCGACCAGCCGGGAACGAACGGTTCCTGGTCGGGCTCGTCGGTGATGTCGCTGCCGGGCTCCCCGCCCTGGTGCCGCGGGGTGGCGTCGGGCTCGGGCTGCCAACGGTGCGCTGCCGGGCTGATCAGCCAGTGATCATCGGCCTGCCGGGCGAGGCCGAGGGCGACCAGCAGGTGCAGCACGTCGTCCACCAGCCGCGGCACGCTGGCCACGACCTGCTTCGACCACGCCGTCGGGTAGGCCTCGACCAGCTCGGTGCAGGCCTCGGCGACCCGCTCGGTGGTGGTCGGCACCCAGCCGCCCTCGGCCGGGCCGGCGGCGAGGAGCCGCGGCAGCGCCAGCAGCGCGATCCGGGACACCGTCGACTGGCCCGGGAACGCGATGTCGGTGAGGTAGTCCTCCGGGTCGGTGACCGCGATGCCCTCCAGCCGCGACTCGGTCGCGAGGCCGAAGCAGCGCTCCAGCAGCCGCGACTCCGACCGCGCGCGACGGCGCAGCCAGGTGCCCTCCTCCTCGGTGAGGTCGGCGTAGTGGGTGACCGGGTGCTCGACGAGCCGGCGGCGCAGCGTGTGCTCGACGCCGCGCGGCCCGGGCCGCACCGCGAGCGTGACCAGCTCGGTGGCCGACCCCGCGGAGCCGATCGGACCGGTGACGAGCTGGCCGAGGAGCGACGTGTCGACGGTGAGCAGGGCCTCGTCCTCGGTGACCGTTCCCTCTGTCTCGGTGATGACGCCGAGCGAGACGAGGTGGCGCAACGCGGACGCGATGGCCCGCAGGTCGCCGAGGTCGTCGGTGACCTCGATGCCGGCCTGGGTGGCGGCCGAGCGGATGTCGGTGACGAGACGGGACAGCAGCGTCTGCCGGCCGACCGTGGTGAGCGCGGCCAGCGACAGCGCGAGGTAGGCGTAGCCGCGCGGGGTCAGCGACGGCTCGCCGCGGGTGGGGTCGTTGCCGGGGCCGGCCTTGTAGAGCCGGGCGAAGCGGCGCTCGACGACGAGCCGGTAGCCGAGGACGCCCGCGAAGAGCTCGGTGAGCGTGGCGCGGTGCCGGTGGACGAGGGGGAGGAGCTCGGCCTCCGGGCCGCCGGTGCGCAGGAGCGGGCGGCGCAGCAGCACCCGGGCACAGCGCACGACGTCGGCCTGGTCGATCTCCCCGAGCCGGTCGAGGACGTCAGCACTCTGTGACATTGGCTCGCTCTGTGGCATTGGCTCGCTTCGCTCGCCGGTGAGTGGGCCTTCACCCGGTGTCTTCCCTCCTGCGCTGCTCACTCACTCGTCCCTCGCTCGCTGCGCTGCTCGTCAGTCCAGACACCGGCGGCCCACTGTGCTGGATCGGCTCGCTCCGCTCGCGGTTCGTGGGCCTTCACCCGGTGTCTTCCCTCCTGCGCTGCTCACTCACTCGTGCCTCGCTCGCTGCGCTGCTCGTCAGTCCAGACACCGGCGGCCCACTCATGGGCTCGTGACACTGGCTCGCTCCGTGGCATTGGCTCGTTCCGCTTGCGGTCGGGCTGTGGCATGGGTTCGGTCGCGCGCTCGCTCAACGGGACACCTCGACCGCTGTGTCTTGGAGCTCGAGCACGCCGCCGTGGGTGTGGATCTTCTGGGTGCGGCCGGCCTCGGGGCGGATCGTGAGCTTGAGGCCGCCGACCGGGTCGCCGGACTCGCCGGAGTCGGTGGCGCGCTCGCGCTGGGCCATGGCGTCGGTGAGCAGGCCGCAGAGGGTGCCGAGCGCGCCGGGGGACAGGGTGACCTGGTCGAGCCGGCCCTGAGCGGCGACCAGCTCGGCGAGTGCGTCGGCGTGCCGGGCGTCGGCGTAGCGGGCCTCGGCGAGGAGCTGCTCGCGGCCGAGCGGGTCGTCGAGGATGCGGGACGTGCGGCCGCGCGCGCCGCGGTCGCCCCGGCCGCGGACGCTGACCGTGATGTCGAGTACCGGGCCGTCGGCCCACGGGGTGCGCTCGTCGTCGCCGTCGTGCTCCGGCGCCGGAAGGAGGTTGCGCGAGGGGTAGAGGCCGAACGCGGCGGCGGCGAGGGTGTGCGCCTGGTCGGGCGTGGCTTCGTCGAACCACTTGGCGAGCCGCAGGAGCTCCGCGCGCCTGCCCGGCTCGGGGCCGCCGCCGGAGGTGGCGCGCTTGACCGTGGCGAGGAGGGTGCCGATGGCGCGGGCGGTGGCCTCGCGCAGCGCGGTGACCTGGCTGGGGCGTCCTGGCCTGTCGACGAACCAGTCGGTGAGCTCGGTCCAGTCCTCGGCGCGGCGGCCGCGGGCGCGCTCGATGTCGGCGCCGAGCGAGCCCGCGGGGGTGAGGAGCGCCAGGAGCTGGCGGACGGCGCCGCCGAACTCGGCGCGGGTGAGCACCCGGGCGATGGTGGGGGTGTAGCGCAGGACGTCCTCGACGACCATCTGGATGTACTCGACGAGCAGGTTGCGGAAGCCGGAGATCTCGTCGGCCATGAGGTGGTAGCGGGTGACGACCTGGCCGAGGTAGGCGTAGAAGTCGCGGACGGTGGCGGCGAGCTCGCCGTGCTGGAGGAACAGGGTGGTGACCTGCTCGGCGAGCCGCTCCACCGCGCGTTGGGTGGCCTTCGACCCGGGGTCGCGGCCGTGCTCGAGGCTGGCCTTGGCGAGTCGTTCCAGCAGCTCGTCGAGGCCGGTCGAGATGGCGGGGAGGAGCTCGCGGGAGACCTCGCGGGCGCCCTCGGCGACGCGGAGCAGCTCGTCGACCGAGCGCTGGACGCGGACGCCGAGCTTGCTGACCTGGTAGCGGACGCTGCCGTGCTGGAACTCGGCGATGCTCGACGCGACGACCTCGCGGCGGCCCGGGACGAGGTTGCCCCACTCGACGAGCTGCTTGAGCCGCGCGATGACCGTCTCGACCCGCGACTCGCCCGCGGCGACCTCGCCCTTGCGCTCGGCGCGCGCGATGGCCGCGGAGACCTCCCCCGCGGAGAGGTCGGCGAGCAGCGTCGAGGCGAAGAGCCGCATGATCGCCAGGTAGGTGCGCCGGTGCTCGCGCGCATCCAGGTAGGCATACAACTTGAGCCGGCGCGCCGCATCCACCGCTCGATCAGGCTCGGGCGCATCCGTAGACATGGAACGGCACCCTACCCGCGCCTACTGACAGCGGCCGCCGGTGCGCGCAGCGGTCGGGAGGTTGTCCACAGTTGGCGAGGTTGTCCACAGCTACCGCGCCACCAACCTTTCCCCGCCCCATCCCCGATAGACTTGACCCAATCGGGGTGCCCCCGGAGAGGGTGGGGGCTGCCATCCGAGGTTCGCGTTCGCGCGCGAGCGTGAACCCCCCAGAACCCCGCGAGTCCCCCGTTCCTGACCCGCGTGTCCCCGGTTCCGGACCCGCGAGCTCGCGGTTGGGGTCCTCGGCTCGCGGGTCTCGAGTGTTGGACTCGCGGGTCGCGAACGTTGGACTCGCGACTTTGCGGGCCAACGGTTTCAGGTCAGCTCACCCAGCATCGACAGGAACGCGCGGAGGGCGCCGGTGAAGGCGTTCTTGGCCGCGGCGCCGTAGCCGACGACGATGCCGCCCGGCTCCTCGACCGCACGCATCCACATCGGGCTCAGGCGTTCCAGCGCGATCGAGTGGCGGCGGGCCGCCGCCGGGAGCCCGGCCTCCACCGACGACGGCAGGCGCAGCACCAGGTGCAGGCCGGCCGAGATTCCTTCCGGGGTCAGGTGCGAGGGCAGCGCGGCCACCAGCCGGTCGCGGCGGTCGCGGTACTCGAGCCGGCAGCGGCGGACGTGGCGGTCGTAGGCACCCGAGCTGATGAGGTCGGCCAGCACCAGCTGCGGCAGCAGCGGCGGCTGCGCGCCGACGGCGGTCAGCGCGGCCAGCACCGGATCCACGAGGGAACGGGGCAGCACCAGCCAGGCCAGCCGCAGCGACGGGGCCAGGCTCTTGCTCGCCGTGCCCGCGTAGATCACTCGTTCGGGTGCCAGCGCCTGGAGCGCGCCGACCTGCTGGCGGTCGTAGCGGAACTCGCCGTCGTAGTCGTCCTCGATGACCACTGCGCCCGAACCGGCCAGCGCCGTGCGCCGGGCCGGGGCCATCGTCACGCCCAGCGGGAACTGGTGCGCGGGCGTCACCACCACCGCCGGACTGTCCAGTTCGGACACGACGAGACCCGACGCGTCCACCGGCACGCCCACGACCCGTTGCCCCGCCGCGGAAGCGACGGTCCGGAACCGGCCGATCGATGGGTCCTCGAACGCCGTCTCGGTGATCCCCACCTCGCGCAGTGCTCGGCCCAGCACGCCGATCGCGTGGTTGAACCCGGAGCAGACGATGATCCGCGCGGGGTCGGCCAGCACCCCGCGAGCCCGCCCGAGGTAGGCCGAGAGCGTCGCCCGCAGCACGTTCGAGCCGCGCACCTCTCCGTAGTCGAACACCTGGTTGGGCGCGTGCGACAGCACCCGACGGGTGGCGGCGAGCCACAAGTCGCGCGGGAACAGCGACGGGTCGGGTCGGCCGGGTCGGAACGTCCACCGGTACGCCGGCTCCGTGGCCGGCACCGGCGCGGGCAGCGGTGACGCCCCGGCCGTGGCCACCCGGGTCGGCGCACCCTGCGCGGTCCGCAGGTAGCCCTCCGCAGCGAGGTCGGCGTACACCCTGGTCACCGTGCCGCGGGCGACGTCGAGATCGTGCGCGAGCGCGCGGGTCGACGGCACCACCGCCCCCGGCTGCCAGCGACCGTCGCGGATCGCCGCGCGGACCGCGGCGGCCAGGCCGGCGCGCCCGGAGCCGGGCGTCCAGTCCAGGTGCGCGTCGACCGAACTGGACCACGATTCCGCCATGTGGCTGGACCATACCCGTGGGCAGGTCGAGGTTAGCGTTGATGTCATGACCGACCGAATCAACATCATCGAAGCGCTGCCGGACCTGTACCAGTCGATGAGGTCCTGGGCCGACGACGTCGCGAAGGCCGCCGCGAACGCCGGCGTCGACAGGCTCCTCGTCGAGCTGGTCAAGATCCGCGCGTCGCAGATCAACGGCTGCGCGTTCTGCCTCGACATGCACAACGCCGACGCGGTCAAGCTCGGCGAGAACCCGCGCCGCCTGTTCGTCCTCGACGCCTGGCGCGAGACGGAGCTGTTCACCGATCAGGAGCGCGCCGCGCTCGAGCTCACCGAGCACGTCACCCGGCTCTCGCAGACCCAGGGCGTCCCCGACGACGTCTACGAGCGCGCCACCGCCGCGTTCACCGAGGACCAGTACAGCGCGGTCCTCTGGATGATCCTGGTGATCAACTCCTGGAACCGCATCGCCGTTCCGAGCCACACGAAGCTCCCGCGGCGGGCGAAGTGACCGCCGCCCGGCTGCGTGCCCTGCACGTCCCCGGCGACCCGCTGCTGCTGCCCAACGTGTGGGACGCGGCCTCCGCACGCCTCGTCGAGGCGGCCGGGTTCCCCGTCGTGGCAACGGGTTCCGCCGCGGTGGCCGAGTCGCTCGGCCATCCGGACCACCAGGGTGCGCCGCCGGGCGAGATGTTCGCCGCCGCGGCACGGATCGCCCGCGCGGTGTCCGTGCCGGTGACCGTCGACGTCGAGAGCGGCTACGACCTGCCCGCCGGCGAGCTCGCCGAGCGGCTCGCCGAGGCCGGCGCGGTCGGCTGCAACATCGAGGACACCGACCACGGGGCCGGGGGCCTCGCGGACACCTCGGAGCAGGCCGACCGCGTCGCGGCACTGCGCGACGCCGCGCCGGAGCTCGTGATCAACGCCAGGGTCGACGTGTTCCTGCGGGCCGCCGACCAGCGCGCGGTCCTCGACGAGGGGATCGAGCGGGCCAGGGCCTACCTCGCGGCCGGCGCGGACTGCGTCTACCCGATCCTGATCCGGGAGACCGATGTGCTCACCGGGTTCGTGGACGCGGTGCGCCCGGCCCCGGTGAACGCGATCTACCTGCCCGCGGGTCCGGACCTCCAGACGCTCGGCGCGCTCGGCGTCGCCAGGATCTCGCTCGGCCCCGGACTGTGGCGACACATCCAACAACTCCTGGAGAAGTCGTTGCGCCGGTTGGCCTCCGGCGTGGCACCGTACTGAGCATGGTCCGGATCGTCACCAGGATTGTCGTCGTCGGCGGCGGGTTCGCCGGTTTCCACGCCGCAAAGGCGTTGCGCAAGGCCATGCCGCACGACCCGAACACGGAGATCGTGCTCGTCAACCGAACCGACTACTTCCTCTACCTGCCGTTGCTGCCGGAAGTCGCGGCCGCGGTCATCGACCCCCGGCGGGTCACCGTCTCGCTGCCCGCGGCCCTGCCCGGGGTGCGGCTCGCGCAGGGCGATGTCACCGCGGTGTCGCTGGAGGAGCGCACGATCACCTACACCGATCCGGAGGGCGGCGAGCGCGAGCTGGGCTACGACCGGCTCGTCCTCGCCGCGGGCAGCGTGAACAAGCTGCTTCCGATCCCCGGCGTCGCCGAGCACGCGCACGGTTTCCGCGGCGTGGCGGAGGCGCTCTACCTGCGCGACCACGTGATCCGGCAGGTCGAGCTCGCCGCGGCCACCGACGACCCGGCCGAGCGCGACGCCCGGTGCACCTTCGTCGTCGTGGGCGCCGGCTACACCGGCACCGAGGTCGCCGCACAGGGCCCGCTGTTCACCGAGGCGATCATGCGCCGGCACCACGAGCTGCGCGGACAGCGGATGCGCTGGCTGCTGCTCGACATCGCACCCCGCGTGCTGCCCGAGCTGAGCCCGCGGCTCGGGCGCGCCGCCGACCGGGTGCTGCGGCACCGCCGCGTCGAGGTCCTGATGGGGACGTCGGTGCGCGAGGCCACCCACGAGGGCGTCGAGCTCACCAACGGCGACGTCGTCGCGTCCCGGACGCTCGTGTGGTGCGTCGGGGTGCGGCCGGACCCGCTGGTCGCCGCGTCCGGGCTGGAGACCACCAAGGGTCGGCTGGTGGTCGAGCCGACGCTGGTGGTGCCCGGCCACCCGGAGGTGTTCGCGTGCGGCGACGCGGCCGCCGTGCCGGACCTCACCCGGCCCGGCGAGATCACCGCGATGACCGCGCAGCACGCCCAGCGCCAGGGCGTGCTCGCCGGCCACAACGTCGCCGCCTCGTTGGGACACGGGAAGACCCGCCGCTACAAGCACCACGACCTCGGCTTCGTCGTCGACCTCGGCGGCAAGCAGGCGGCGGCGAACCCGCTGCGGATCCCGCTGTCCGGCTTCGTCGCCAAGGCCGTGACCCGCGCGTACCACCTGCTGGCGATGCCCGGCAACCGCGTGCGCACCGCGATCGACTGGCTCCTCGACGCGACGCTGGGCCGCCAGACCGTCCAGCTGGGCCTGGTCCGCTCGGCCGCCGTTCCGCTGGCCACGAGGTCCGCGGCAGAGAAGGACGACTGAACACTCACGCCAGAACCCGCGAGTCCAACGTTCCGGACCCGCGAGTCCAACGCCCAGGACCCGCGAGTCCAACGCTTCGGACCCCCGGTCGATGCGGCGGTGCCGCGGACGCGGCGCGATCGCGGTCCTGACCGGCTGATCAGCAGGGCGGTCTCGGCGAGACACCCGCCGGGGCCAGCGCGTCGAGGGTCCGCCGGTGCGCGGCGGCGGCCGCGGCACGCAGCCGGTCCCTGTCGCGTTCCAGGCGGGACGGCTCCGGCGCGTCCGGCGACGGAGCCACGGCCAGCAGGTACGGCGGTCCGGACCCGGAGTCCGCCGCCTCGTGCACCGTGCCGAGCATCGCCGCGGCCTCCGCGTTGCGGCGGCGGTAGGCCGTCACGAGGTTCGGGTTCAACGCGCGCAGCCGCCGCTCCACGAGCCGGTCGCCGAGCCCGCCACCGGCCGGCGCGACGCGGCCGCGGGCCCGGCTCAGCAGCACTAGGACATGGGTCGCGCCCGCCTCCAGCGCGGTCGGCACGGGCACCGGCTCCACCAGGCCGCCGTCGAGCCAGCGCCGGTCGCGGAAGACCACCGGCCGGCCGCCGATCCACGGCAGCCGGCTCGTGGCCAGCAGCGCGGCCCGCAGCTCGTCCAGTGTGGACATTCCGGTGAGCACGCCGCGGGACGCCGTGCCGACGTCGGTCGCCACGCAGTGCAGCTCGATGTCGCTGGCCAGGGCCCGGGCGTGCCGGCCGGCGTCGAGGTGGTCGGAGCTGTAGTCGAGGGTGAACTCCACGTCCACCGCGGGCCGGCCGAACAGCAGCCGCAGCGGGTTGATGAACTCGCGGCCCGCGAACCCTTCCGCGTACTCGCGCGCGCACCCACCCGCCACGCCCGCCAGGAGCGCCGCCCCGTTCAGCGCGCCCGCCGACGTGCCGACCACGAGGTCGAAGCAGGGCGACAGCCCCAGGTCCTCAATCGCCGCGGTCATTGCCGACGACACCACGCCGCGCATCCCGCCGCCCTCGACGACCAGCGCCAGCCGGCTCCCGTCCGCACGCGAGCCCGCCGCGGCCCGGGTCGACAGCAGCGACACGACCGGATGGGTCACGGGACCAGGATGATCCGGATCGGGTTCCCCGTCTTGTCGGCCAGCCGCGCCACCGCGTCGGCCGCCTCCGCGAGCGGCATGGTCGCGGAGATCGACCGGCTCAGGTCCAGCCGGCCGAACCGGGCCAGCTCGATCAGCTGCTCCACAGCGCCCGGCCCCGACCCGTAGGAGCCCATGATCTGCTGGCCGCGGAAGCTCAGCCCGATCGAGTCCTTGAGCGCCAATGGTTCCGGCGTGAGCCCGACGAGCACGAGCCGCCCGCCGATGCCCAGGCAGCGCGCCGCCTGCTCGCGCACCGCGCCGACGCCCGCCATGTCGTAGGCGACGTCGAGGCCCGCGTCGCCGGTGAGCGCCAGCACCTGCTCCCGCAGGTCCGGCGCGGCGGGGTCGAGGCTTGCGTCCGCACCGAACTCCAGCGCCCGCTCGCGGGCCGCCGGCAGCGGGTCGACGGCGATGATCGGCGCCGCGCCGACCAGCCGCAGCAGCTGCACCGCGTGCGCGCCCAGGCCGCCGACGCCCCACACCCCGGCCGGCCGTCCCGGGGCCGCCGCCTTGCCGGGCATGGCGACCGCGCCCCACGGCGTGGACACCGCGTCCGGCACGATCGCCGCCTGCTCGAACGGCAGCTCATCCGGGATCGCGACCAGCGTGTGGTGGCTGGCCAGCGCGTACTCCGCCCACCCGCCGTCGTAGTCGACGCCTCGGGTCCGCACGGCCACGCAGGGCTGGCGGGACCGCACGCAGTTGGGGCAGCGCCCGCAGTGCTCGCCGGCCTGCAGCACGACCCGCTGCCCGACCTGCCACGGCGCCAGCACCCCCGGCCCGAGCACGTCGATCTCGCCGGCGACCTCGTGGCCGAGGGTCACCTCGTCGCCGTCGAGGAAGGGCGGAGTGAGGCTGCCGTCGATCAGGTGCACGTCGGACAGGCACACACCGGCCGCGCGCACCCGGATCCGCACCTGGCCGGGGCCCGGCTCGGGTACGGGCACCTCGCGGACCGTGAACTTGCGGGTCGAGATCTCCAGCCGTCCGGCGAGCATCGTGGCGTCCTCCTGAGTCGTGGCCCAGGCCAACCTTGCCACGGGTGCGGCACGCGCCCATCGGCGAAGTCACCGGTCGCCGATCAGCCCGCCCGTCCCCTGGCGAACGGCGGCATGCCGGCGACCAGCCCGCCGTCGACCGGGATCGTCGCGCCGGTGAGGAAGCCCGCGTCCGCGCCGCACAGCCACACCGCGGCCGCCGCGATCTCCGCCGGCCGGCCGAGCCGGTGCACGGGCACCCCGGCCGCGACCTTCGCGAGACCCTCGGGGCCGGCCCGGTCGAGCTGTTCGGTGTGGATCGGGCCGGGGGCGAGCGCGTTGACCCGGACGCCGCTCGCCGCGTAGTCCAGCGCCGCCACCCGGGTCAGGCCGACGACGGCGAACTTCGCCGACGCGTACCCGGCGAGCCCGGCGACCGGGTGCAGCGCCGCGGTCGAGGCCATGTTCACGATCGAGCCGCCTCCGCCGCGCAGCATCGCCGGGATCTCGTACTTCATCGACAGGAACACCCCGCGCTGGCTGACCGCGAACGCGCTGTCGTAGTCCTCGACCGGCACGTCGGCGAGCGGCATCGGGAGGTGCCCGCCGCCCGCGGCGTTGTTGACCGCGAAGTCGAGCCGGCCGTACGCGCGGAGCGTCTGCTCCACCAGCCGGGCCGCTCGGGCTCGGGCTCGGGCGAGCCGGCCGCGCTGGCGTCGCTGACCCCGCAGGAGCTGCGGATCGCGATGGCCGTGGGGGAGGGGGCCACCAACCGTGAGGTGGCCGCGCAGCTGTTCCTGAGCCCGCGGACGGTGGACTACCACCTGCGGAAGGTGTTCAAGAAGGTCGGGATCAGCTCGCGGGCGGAGCTGATCCGGCTCTTCACCGCCATGCCTTAAGGGTGACGGTGCAGGAGCTCGTAGTGCTGGGAGTGCTCCTCGTGGTGGGAGAGCAGGGCGCGCGCCTCCTTCGGGACCACGGCCGCGGTCGGGTCCTGGCCGGCGAACTCCTCGACCGCGGGCCAGCCGTCGAAGGTCATGACGGTGAGGAACTCGGTGTCGCCGTCGGCGTCGGGGCGGCGGAACACGCTCAGGTCGCGCAGACCGCGGATGCGGCGACGCATGATCGCCGGGGCGATCGTGCCGTTCACCAGGTGCTCGTAGGCGTCGGCCGCCTCCGGGGTCGCGGTCCAGCCGCGCCAGGTTCGCAGAATCATGATGACAGCATACTGGCAAAATAACAGTATGCTGTCATCTATGACGGACGTCGAGGCCTACCGGTTGCTGATCGCCGACGTGTACGAGCTCGCCGGGACCTCCCGGCGCACCAGCGAGAAGCTCGCCGGCGAGGCCGGCCAGACCGCCGCGCGCTGGCACGTCCTCAGCGTCCTGTCCGACGGCCCGCGCACCGTCCCCGGCGCCGCGCGCCGGCTCGGGCTCGCGCCGCAGAGCGTCCAGCGGGTCGTCGCCGACCTGCTGGCGAGTGGGCACGTCGAGGCCACGCCGAACCCCGACCACGTTCGATCACCGTTGATCGGGCTCACCGAGGACGGTCGCGAGACGGTCGGCGACCTGTTCGCGCGCTCGGAGCACAGCCGCGCCGCGGTCCTCGAGCGCGCCGGGGTCTCGGGAAAGCGCTTGCGCCAAGCGAGAGAGGCGATCCGCGCGCTCGTCGACGCGCTGCGCGGCGACGATCCAACACCGCTCAGTCGCGTCGAGTCGCGCCCGCGCTGACGTACTCGAGGCCGAACCGGCCGCCCTGGCCGGTGATCGTCACCGAGCGCACCGCGGCGGCGATCATCAGCAGAACGCCGAGGTTCTCGCCGAGCTCCTCCATGTGCAGGACCAGCACGTAGATCGGCCCGCTCTCGCCCTCGGCGACGAGCAGGCCCTGGACGGCCTCCATCCCCATGGCCGAGCCGAGCAGCAGGACGACGCCGCCGATCATGCACCAGCGGGCGAGGCCGGACAGGCGCGCCGCGAGCAGCCCGAGCGCGCCCGCCACGAGCACGCCCGCGATGATCCCGGGGACGAGCCAGTAGCCGGGGAAGCGCTCGAAGTGGACCCACTGCCGGCCGATCCGCTCCAGCCGCTCGTGCAGCGAGGTGTGGTCGTCGAGCGAGAGCACGCCGAGCATCCCGGCGCTGACGAACCACGTCCACGCGCCACGCACCCGCCGCCCGGTCGCGAGCGCGCCGGCGGTGGCATGGCACACCGCGGCGATCACCAGCAGACCCACACTCCACCAGGTCGGCAGGTTGCCCTCGGAGAACACGTCGAGGTAGACCCGGATCTCGCCGCGCCCGGTGGTGAGCGGGTGGTCGATGAGCGCCGGCACCGCCATGCTGGCCACGTTGAGCGCGACGGTCACGCCGAGCACCCACCAACCGAGCTTGCGCCATCGGACGACCCGCGACCGGTCGATGGTCACCGTACGGTCGAGATCCTCAACGCTGGCCACCATGCCGGCCTCCTTGTGAACGTCAGGCGGCGAGCAGACTAAGGCATGGTGAACCGGACCCACGTGAAAGGGGATGAAAGCGGCAGCTGGCGCGGGTCGGCTCAGCCGGCGCGGTTCGGCTCGCCGACGCCACCTCGGATCCAGGGCAGGTTGACCTCGCGGAAGGCGATCGAGCGGTGCGAGTGGCGTTGCTCGCCGTGTTCTCGTCGACCTCGACCAGCGCGTATTTCGGGTGGTTCGGCAACTCCGCGCCTTACCGGTCGAGCAGTGCGGCGACCGCCGCCTTCGCCTGGTGCGCGGGTGCGGGGGAGCCGGAGATCGCGGCGATCGTCATCGCGCCTTCGGCCAGCAGCATCACGTGGTCGGCGAGCGCGGCGGGCCGGCCGGCGTCGGCGACCAGGGTCGCCAGGTACCGGTGCACCGCGTCCTTGTGCTCGCGCGCGAGGACGGCCACCGCGGGGGAGGTGGCGCCCAGCTCGCCGAAGCAGTTGACCCACGCGCAGCCCCGGTAGGTCGGCTCGCCGAACCACTCGTGCAGCCAGTCGAACACCGCGAGGATCCGCTCGTCCGGGTCGTCGCGGCGGGAGACGTGTGCCGCGAGCCGGTCGCGCCAGCGGATGTCGCGGCGTCGCAGGAACGCGGTGACCAGCCGCTCCTTGTTGGGGAACAGCTGGTAGAGCCGCTTGAGCGACACGCCCGCCGCGTCCCGGACGTCGGCCATGCCCACCGCGTGGATGCCGCGGCCGTAGAACAGCGCCTCGGCCGCGTCCAGGGCGCGTGCCTCGGCGACCTCGACCTCCATGTCCAGCCCCTTGACTCGGAGAATGACAGTTCTCTACGGTACCAGAGAACCGTCGTTCTCCTCGTCGCGAAGGACTGCCATGATCGAGAGCCGCCCGCCGCTGCCGCCGTTCACCCGGGAGACCGCGCTGAAGAAGGTGCAGGCCGCCGAGGACGCGTGGAACACCCGCGACCCAGCGCGCGTCGCGGGGGCGTACACAGTGGACTCGGTGTGGCGCAACAGGGACACGTTCGTCGCCGGCCGCGACGAGATCGTCTCCTTCCTCACCCGGAAGTGGGAGCGCGAGCTGGACTACGCGCTGCGCAAGAACCTCTGGGCGTTCGACGGCAACCGGATCGGCGTGCGGTTCCAGTACGAGTGCCACGACGCCGACGGCCGGTGGTACCGCAGCTACGGCAACGAGCTGTGGCAGTTCGACGCGAACGGGCTGATGGAGCGGCGCGAGGCCAGCATCAACGACCTGCCCATCGAGGAGTCCGACCGGCGCATCTTCGGTCCGCGACCGGAGTCCGAGCACGGCGTGGAGTTCCCCCTCCGATAAGGCGGAGCCCCGGCAACGTCGCGAGTCCAACGTTCGCGACCCGCGAGTCCAACACTCGCGACCCGACAACCACACCAAACCCACCCGCAGCCCCGAACTGAGCGGCTCCGAACGTTGGACTCGCGGGTCCGGAACGTTGGACTCGCGGGTCCTGGGCGTTGGACTCGCGGGTTCCCGACGTTGGACTCGCGGGTCGTCAGTGGGACTCGCGGGCCACGGCGTGGCCGCTGGCACCGACGAGGAAGTCCAGGTCGGCGCCGGTGTCCGCGCCGGTCACCGTGTTCACGTAGAGCTGTTCCCAACCCCGCCGCGGCCGGGCGAGCGCCTCGGTCATCGCCGGCGCGGGCTCGCGGGCGGCCAGCTCCGCGTCCGGGAGATCGACGGTGAGGGACCGGCCGGGGACGTCCAGGGTGATCCGGTCGCCCGTCCGGACCTTCGCGAGCGGGCCACCCGCCGCGGCCTCCGGGGCGACGTGCAGCACCACCGTCCCGTACGCGGTGCCGCTCATCCGGCCGTCGCACACGCGGACCATGTCGCGCACGCCCGCGCGCAGAAGCTTCCGCGGCAGCGGCAGGTTCGCCACCTCCGGCATGCCCGGGTAGCCGCGCGGGCCGCAGCCACGCAGCACGAGCACCGAGTCCGCGTCGACGTCGAGATCCGGGTCGTCGACGCGGGCGTGCAGGTCCTCGACCGAGTCGAACACGACCGCCCGGCCGCGGTGGGTGAGCAGGTGCGCGGACGCGGCGGCGGGCTTGATGATCGCGCCGTTCGGGGCCAGGTTGCCGCGCAGCACGGCGATCCCCGCGTCGGGCCGCAGCGGCGCGCCGCGGGTGTGGATCACCTCCGGGTCCCAGATCGGCGCGTCGCCCAGGTGGGACGCGAGCGGGCGGCCGGTCACGGTGATCGCGTCCTGGTCGAGCAGGTCGACCACTTGGCCCAGCACGGCGTGCAGACCGCCGGCGCGGTGCAGGTCCTCCATGAGGAACCGGCCCGCCGGCTGCAGGTCGACGAGCAGCGGCACGTCCGCGCCGATCCGGTCGAAGTCGTCGAGCGAGAGCGGGACGCCGAGCCGGCCGGCGATCGCGAGCAGGTGCACGACCGCGTTGGTCGACCCGCCGAGCGCGGCCAGCGCGACGATCGCGTTGCGGAACGAGCCCGCGGTGAGCACCTCGCTCGGCCGGCGCTCGGCGGCGATCATGTCGACGACCAGCCGGCCGGTCTCGTGCGCGCGGGCGAGCAGCCTGCTGTCCGCGGCGGGCGTGCCGGAGGTGCCGGGCAGGGTCGTGCCGAGCGCCTCGGCCAGCAGGCCCATGGTGGACGCGGTGCCCATCGTGTTGCAGTGCCCGCGACTGCGGATCATCGACGCCTCGGACTCGAGGAACGCCTCCGCCGACAGCGTGCCTGCCCGGACCTCCTCGGACAGCCGCCACACGTCGGTGCCGCAGCCGAGCGGGGTGCCGCGGAAGGTGCCGGTGAGCATCGGACCGCCGGGCACGACGACCGCGGGCAGGTCGACCGACGCGGCCGCCATCAGCAGCGACGGGATCGTCTTGTCGCAGCCGCCGAGCAGCACGACGCCGTCGATCGGGTTGGCCCGCAGCATCTCCTCGGTGGCCATCGCGGCCATGTTGCGCCAGAGCATCGCGGTCGGCCGCACGTTCGTCTCGCCGAGCGAGACCACCGGGAGGTTGAGCGGCACGCCGCCCGCGTCCCAGACGCCCTGCCGGACGCTGTCGGCGACCTCGTTCAGGTGGCTGTTGCACGGGGTGAGGTCGGAGGCGGTGTTGGCGATGGCGACCTGCGGTCGGCCGGCGAACGCGTCGTTCGGCGCGCCGCGGCGCATCCAGGCCCGGTGGATGTAGGAGTTGCGGTCCTGGCCGCCGTACCAGGCCTCACTGCGGAGCGGCATCGTCCATCCTTCCGTTCTACTATCCGGAAGATCATGGTCAACGCTACCGTTCGCGCGTTCGTCATCACCGGTCCCGGGCGGGCCGAGGTGCGTTCCGTGCCGGCGCCCGTCGCCGGGCCGGGCGAGGTCGTCGTGGACGTCGAGCGGGCCGGCGTGTGCGGCACGGACGCCGAGTTCTTCACCGGCGACATGTCCTACCTGCACACCGGTCAGGCGGCCTACCCGATGCGGATCGGGCACGAGTGGGCCGGCGTGGTCGGCGCGGTCGGGTCCGGTGTGGACACCGGGTGGGTCGGCCGCCGGGTCACCGGCGACACGATGCTCGGCTGCGGCCACTGCGTGCGCTGCCTCGGCGGCCGGCAGCACCTGTGCGCCGACCGGTACGAGATCGGCATCCGCAACGGCTGGCCGGGCGCGCTCGCCGCCCAGCTCCCGGTGCCGGCCCGCGCCCTGCACGCGCTGCCGCCGTCGGTGGACGCGGTGTCGGGCGCGCTGGTCGAGCCGGGCGCGAACGCGGTCCGCGCGGTCCGGGCCGCCGCGCTGTCCCCCGGCGACCGGCTGCTTGTGCTCGGCCCGGGGACGATCGGCCTGCTGTGCGCCCGGTTCGCCGCGGCCGGCGGGGCCGAGGTGCACCTGCTCGGCCGGGCCGCCGCGTCCCTGGACTTCGCGCGGTCACTGGGTTTCGCGTCGGCCTGGACCGCGTCGACGTTGCCCCCGCTGCCGTTCGACGCGGTGATCGACGCCTCCGGCGCCCCGACCCTGCCGGCCCGCGCGGTCGAGCTGGTCGAGCCGGGCCGGCGGGTGGTGTACATCGGCATCGCGGGCGAGCCGAGCCCGGTCGACAGCCGCGAACTGGTGTTCAAGGACGTCACGGCGGTCGGCGTACTGAGCGGCTCCGGCGGCATCGAGGGCGCGATCGAGCGCTACGCCTCGGGCGCGGTCGACCCTCGCCCCTTGGTCGCGGCGACCGTCGGTTTGGACGAGGTGGCCGACGTGCTGGCCGGCCGCCGCCACCCGGGGTGGGGCCTGGCCCCGAAGATCCACGTCGACCCGCGCCGCTAGCGCTCTGTGCCGCGCCCACCGCCGGGCGGCTCGCGTAGGCCCGTCGCGGAAGGGGCCCGGCGCGGTGTGCCGCAGGTACTCCCACATGCCGTACACCTCGACCGCGAACGCGGTCCCGGCCGCCGGCGATGCCGTCCGCCACCCTCGGCATCCTCGGGTTGTCCTTGTGCCAACAGGACATGCGCCAGGTTCCAACGGGCGGAGGCCAGCCGGACGGGATCATCGGCGGTCTCAGCGGCGGCAACGCCACGGTCGGCCGCCAGCAGCGCCAGGTCGATCCGTCCCACTCGCTTGGCCACCGTGCGCACCAAGCCGTACAGGTCAACTGCGCGGCGTTGGGCTTCACGGCTGGCGCCCGGCCCGTCGGCGCCGGTCGTACGCTGGAGCCGCCCGACCCTGGTGATCAGGGTTGGGAGTTGGCGGCCGAGCCGGCTGTAGTGCTGTCGCGAGCGCCTCTCCGAGGAGACTGGACACCGGCACCCGCAGCACGCGTGCCAACCGCACAACAACTGGCAGCGTCGGCAATTTCCTGCCGTGTTCGATTTGGTGCAGGTAGTCGGTGGTGATGCCGCTCAGCCCCGCCACCACGGCTTGCGTCTGGCGGTTGGCTTGTCGGGCGAAGCGCACGCGCTCTCCGAGTTCCGGTGGCGGTCGCGCGGCGGCGCGCTGGGCAACGTGCCGGCAATGGCTCATCCTCATCAGGGGCTTGGTGTCACGCCGCGACGGGCAGCAACGGTTGCGGGCCGGTCGGGGGGAGGAAGGCGTTGTCGACCACCACGGCGGTGGCGTTGTCGGTGCCGCCCGCCGCCCTGGCCGCCTCGACCAGGGCGGTCGCCGGGTCGCGGGCGTAGCGGATGATCTCGGTCATCGTCGGGTGGGGCAGGGATTTGTGGACGCCGTCGCTCGTCAGCAGCAGGCGGGTCGGGATCGCCAGCGACGCCAGGCCGAACCTCGTCGGCTGGGCGGTGCGGACGCTCGTCAGGACCTGGTGCTCCATCGACGGAGCGACGGCGGTGCCGCGGTCGCGGAAGTACTGGGCCACGGTGTGGTCGGTGGTCAGCTGGCGCAGGGCCAGGCCGTCCCACGAGTAGGCCCGGACGTCGCCCACCCAGGCGATCCGGTAGCCGAGGCCGAACGGCTGCGCGACCACGAGGACGCAGTCACCCGCCGACGGGTCCGCGTGCACCGCGGCCCGGGCGGCCACCAGCGCGGCCGACGGGCCGTCGGCGACCGGGACGGTCACCGCGGCGGTCGCGGCCAGCAAGGCGGCGGTCGCGGCGGCGGCGTTGTCACCGACACCGTCGGCCAGCGCGACCACCAGGCCGCCCGTGACGGCGTCGAAGTGTGAGGCGACGGCGTCGGCGTTGACCGAGCGGGTGCCCAGGAAGCCGGCTGTGTGCCAGGTGCTGAACATGGTGGGCCGGGCGTCCATCGCGCCACCTCCCGGAGGTCGGTACTTCGAGCGTGCGCCCGCTACCTGTGGGTTTGCTGTGGGCCGCTTGAGCTACACCTGAGGGTCACCGGGTCACTCGACAGGGGGTCGTGGAGCGGCGTTCGGTTTGGTGGTCCAATGTGGAGGGAACACGCCGCAACCGATCGAACGCTTCAAAGGAGAGGCTTGGGTCATGGCAGTTCAGGACGCGACGCCGGACATCCGACCGAGGGCCGGACACGATCTGCTGACGGGCATCGAGAACGTGCTGCCGAGACTCGACGGGCCCGCCCCGCCGGACCTGGCCGACGACCTGATGACCGCCCTCGTGCGCTGCGCCGCCTGCGGTGACATCTCCCGCGTTCGCGAGCAGGCCGACGCCGTCCGCCGCGCCACCGCCCTCCTGCGGACCGGCGAGCCCGAGAAGGCCGGCCCGGTCCTGACGCAGGCCCGCGCCGCTCTCCGCACCTTCGCCCCGCTGCGCTGAGGGGCCCTCGGAGCCCGCGGCGACGAGGCCGCGGGCTCCGACCCCCGGCTCATTCGTCGGCCAGCGGTTCCGCGCGGACCCGCTTCAACGCCGGCGTGCACACCGACGCCGCCAGCAGGGCGACCAGCGCGCCCAGGGCGACCGGCGCCGCGAGCCACGGGCTGAACGTCGGCACGCTCGCCGACACCAGGCCGAACAGGCCCACGCCGACCGCGGTGCCGAGCGCGCCCGCGCCGATCGTCGCGACCAGCGCCGGCAGCGCCGCCTCCGCCCGCAGCGCGCGGGCCAGCGTGCGCACCGGCGTGCCCGCGGCCATCAGCGCGCCGAAC
>NZ_WHTD01000211.1 GCF_009379765.1 Actinophytocola sp.
AAGCCAGACCCGACGTTGCCGCTCAGTCAGATGCGGCTTGACCGCGTCATAGCGGCGTTCGAGAGAATCCATGACCAGGCTCATAGCACAGACCATAAACACCCCGAGGCCAAAACCCAAGTTATTTTACTACGAGCCCTTAGCTGTCGGCCGGCTCGCCACAGGTGACCTGGTTGTCATCTCGCTTGCCCATCCGAAAACCGAGCGTTTCGTAGAACTCGGCAGTCGGACGACGCGCGCCCGCGGATTGGTCACCCGGGTGTCGTCGGGGCCTGTTCGGGGGCGCGGAGCGGGAGGCGGACCTGGAAGTGGGTGTCGCCGGGGGCCGAGACGACCCGCAGGTCGCCGCCGTGCCGGTTGACGACCACCCGCCACGAGACGTCGAGGCCGAGGCCGGTGCCCTGCCCGACGCCCTTCGTGGTGAAGAACGGCTCGAACACCCGGCGCCGGAGCTCCTCGGGCACGCCGGGGCCGGTGTCGATCACCTCGACGAGCGCGTTGTCGCCGTCGCGCGCGGTGCGGATCGTGACCGTGCCGTCGCCGGCTACCGCGTCGAGCGCGTTGTCGATCAGGTTCGTCCACACCTGGTTCAGCTCGGCGGCGTACGCGGGCACCTTCGGCAGGGTCCGGTCGAAGTCCTTCACCAGCCTGACCCCGGGCTTGATCTTGCCGGACAGCATGACGAGGGTGGCCTTGAGACCGTCGTGCAGGTCGACGTTCTGGTGCGGGGCGCGGTCGAGCTGGGAGTACTGCTTGGCGGCGCCGACCAGCGTGGAGATCCGGGTGGTGCTGTCCTTGATCTCCAGCAGCAGGTTCTCGGTCTCCACGGTGTAGGCGAGCCAGCGCAGGGCGGGCTCGAGGAAGCCGGCGTCCACCGCGTTGGTGAGGTCCGTCAGGTCGTCGGTCGTGATGCCGGCCGCGACGAACACGGGCGCGAGGTCCCACCCGCCGGGCACCGCACGCTCGTCGAGCCAGTCGCCCAGCTCGTCCTCGCGGTCGGACACCTGGATCGGCGTGAGCGACTCCGCGGTGGCGATCCGCTCGATGAACTTCTCCTGGATCGAGGTGAGCTTGCGCAGCTGCTCGCCGTCGATCGTGCCGTCGGCGAGCAGCGCCAGCTTGTGCCGCATGCCGGCGAACCGCTCCCGCAACGTCTCGCTCGCCCGGACCGCGGCCGCGGCCGGGTTGTTGAGCTCGTGGGTGAGCCCCGCGGTGAGCTTGCCGAGCGCGAGCAGCCGCTCCCGCTGACCGATCAGCTCGTTGGCGTTGCGGGTGCCGACGAACAGCCCCTCGAGCAGGTGCACCGCCATCGGGAACCACTGGCGGAACTTCGCCGCGAACTCGTTGGCGGGCAGCGCGAGGAACTCGCAGTCGGTGACCGCGCGTACGGTCGCCGCGTAGTTCTGGGTGACCTGGTCGTCCAGGTAGAAACGGACCGCGCCGGAGTACACCCCGCGCTGGTCGGAGCGGACGGTCTCCACCTCGTCGCCGCGCACGGTGCGCACCATGCTGAGCGTCCCGGACAGCAGGATGTGGAAGCACGCCGCGGGCTCACCCTCGACCGACACCGCCGCGCCCTTGGCGCACGCGATGACGTCCCCGTTGGCGGCGATCCAGTCGAGCTGGCCGTCGGTGAGGTCCGCGAACAGGAACAGCTCGCGCAGTTCCTCTCGCGTGACGTGGGTTTCCGGTCACCGTTCCTCCAGGTACCGGTGTACCAGAGTGACCGCCATCGCGCCCTCGCCGACGGCGGACGCGACCCGCTTGACCGACTGCGCGCGGACGTCGCCCGCCACGAACACCCCGGGGACGCTGGACTCCAGGTAGTACGGGTCGCGGTCGAGCGTCCAGCCGGCCGGGCGTTGCCCATCGACCAGCAGGTCCGGGCCGGTCCGGACGAACCCGCGCTCGTCGCGCCGCACCACGCCGTCGAGCCACTCGGTGCGCGGCGCGGCGCCGATGAAGATGAACATGTGGCTCGTGTCGACGACCTCCGACCCGTCGGCGTGGTCCAGCCGCAGCTGTTCGAGGTGGTCGGTGCCCATCGCCTGGCCGACGCTGGTGCCGGTGCGCACGGCGATGTTGTCGATCGCGTCGAGCTGCTGGATGAGGTAGTGCGACATCGAGGACCGGAGCGAGTCCCCGCGGACGAGCAGCGTGACCGAGCGCGCGTGCCGGGAGAAGAACACCGCGGACTGGCCGGCCGAGTTCGCGCCCCCGACGATGTACACGTCGCGGCCGGCGCACTCGGGTGCCTCGGTCGTCGCGGAGCCGTAGAAGACCCCGCGGCCGGCGAGCTCGGCGACCCCGGGTGCCGCCAGGTTCCGGTAGGACACGCCGGTGGCGAGGATGACCGCGTGCGCGGAGATGCTGCTGCCGTCGCCGAAGCGCACCACCCGCGCCGAGCCGCGCACCTCCAACGCCGTCACGTCGCGCGCGGTGAGCATCTCGGCCCCGAACTTGACCGCCTGCCGCCTGGCCCGGTCGGTCAGCTGCGCGCCGGACACCCCGTCGGGGAAGCCGAGGTAGTTCTCGATCCGGGAGCTCTGCCCCGCCTGTCCACCCGCGGCCTGCCGCTCGACCAGCAGCGTGCGCAGCCCCTCGGACGCCCCGTAGACCGCCGAGCCCAGCCCGGCCGGTCCGCCGCCGACCACGATCAGGTCGTAGAAGTCCGTCGCCGGGTCGACCGTGAGCCCCACGGCGGCCGCGATCTCGGCGTCGGTCGGGGCGAGCAGGGCGCGCCCCTCGGTGGTGATCACCACGGGGATCTCGGTGGGGTCGGCCGCGGCCGCGTCGAGCAGCCGCCTGCCCTCCGGCTCGTCGATGCTGTAGTACCGGTACGGCACGGCGTTGCGGGCCAGGAAGTCCCGGGCGGCGAACGAGGGGGCCGACCACCGGTGACCGACGATCTTGATCTCCTCGACCGCGGTCTCGCCCGCGCTGCGCCACGTCTCGATCAGCGCGTCGACGACCGGGTAGAGCTTCTCCTCCGGCGGGTCCCACGGCTTGAGCAGGTAATGGTCGACGTCGACCAGGTTGATCGCCTGGATGGCCGCGTCGGTGTCGGCGTAGGCGGTGAGCAGCGCCCGCCGCGCCCGGGGGAACAGGTCCATGGCCTGCTCGAGGAACTCGATGCCGTTCATCTCCGGCATCCGGTAGTCGGCGAGCATCGCGGCCACCGGGTCGCCGCGCAGCTTGAGCTCCTTGAGCGCCTCGAGCGCCTCCTGCCCGGACGACGCCCGGACCACGCGGTGCGCCTCGCCGTAGCGGCGGCGCAGGTCGCGCGCCACCGCGCGGGACACCCCGGGGTCGTCGTCGACGGTGAGCAACACCGGCTTGCTCACCGGGGTCTCCGAGAAGTCAGGTCCATACGGCCAGCCTATTCACTCGCGTTCGAGCATCGACTCCTCGAGGTCCAGCTCCCGCTGGACCCGGCGGAACACCTCGTCGTCGATGCGCCGCTCGTCCCGGTGCCGGACGAACACCGCGCGCTCGGCGGCCAGCATCTCGCGGCGCAGCCGCCGGTAGAACGCGCTCGGGGTCTCGTCGTTCTCCGGCGACGAGCGCCCCAGCCGTTCCCACGCCGCGTTGCTGCGCGCCTCGGTGCCGTGGCGCAGCTTGGCGACGGCGCCCTCGTGCAGCGGGTCACCGCTGTCGAGCTCGTCGAGACGTTCGAGGGCGGCGCGGGACGCGTCCTGCTTTGCCTGCGCCTCGGCGAGGGTGTCCGCCATGCCCTCCTCGCCGCGCACGCCGAGCAGCCGGATCACCGACGGGAGCGTCAAGCCCTGCACCAGCAAGGTGCCGACCGTGACGATGAACGCGAGGAGCAGGATCGCGTCCCGGCCGGGGAAGGCGGCCCCCGAGTCGGTCGTCAGCGGGATCGCGAACGCGGCGGCGAGCGACACCACGCCGCGCATCCCCGCCCACGAGATCACCGCCGGGTACCGCCACGGCGGGGCCGGGTCGCGGGTCCGGATCCGCCGCGACAGCCGGCGCGGGAGGTAGGTGGCGGGAAAGACCCAGACCACCCTGGCGACGATCGCGACCAGCGTCAGGACCGCACCGGTGACCAGCAGTGACCCGAGCCCGCCGTCGATGCCGTCGACGACTCCGCGCAGCTGCAGGCCGATCAGCGCGAACACCAGTGACTCGAGCAAGGTGTCCGCGGCCTTCCACACCGCCTGCTCCTGCAGCCGCGCGGCGGATCCGGCCCGCGGCGCGAGATGCCCCAGGTACAGGCCGCAGACCACCACGGCGATGACGCCGGAGGCGTGCACCTCCTCGGCGAGCTGGTACGCGGCGAACGGGACGATGAGCCCGACCGCGCTCTCCAGCACGCCGTCGCGCAGCGCCAGCCGGACCCGGTGCACCACCCAGCCGATCGCCCAGCCGACCACCGCCCCGCCGACGGCGGCCAGCACGAAGACCCCGAGCCCTTGCCAGATCGTGTAGGTCGCGCCGGCGGCCACCGCGACGGCGACCCGGTAGGCGGTCAGCGCGGTCGCGTCGTTGGCGAGGCTCTCGCCGCCGAGGATCGTCATGATCCGCCGGGGCAGCCCGAGCCGGCGCCCGACGGCGGCCGCGGCGACCGCGTCCGGTGGGGCGACCACCGCGCCGAGCACCAGCGCGGCCGCGAGCGGCAGCCCGGGCACCAGCCACCACGCGACGAGCCCGACCGCGGCGGTGGTGAAGAGCACCAGCCCCACCGAGAGCAGCGAGATCGCCCGGAGGTCGTCCCTGATCCTCAGGTAGGAGCTGTCCAGCGCGGCGGAGTAGAGCAGCGGCGGCAGCACGAGCAGCAGCACCAGCTCGGGGTCGATCTCGTAGTCCGGCAGACCGGGCACGAACGAGACCGCGAGCCCCACCACCACCAGCACCAGCGGTGGCGAGCCGCCGAACCGGCGGGCCAGCGCCGTGACCGCGAACGACCCGGCGAGCAGGCCGATCAGCGCCAGACCGTGCATGCCACCCTCACTCGATCCTCAGCCGACCCTCAGACGATGACCTGGTCGACGAAGCACCATCGCCAGTCCTCACCCGGCTCGAACGAGCGCATCACCGGATGCTGGGTGTTCGCGAAATGGGCACTGGCGTGCCGGTTCGGGGAGGAGTCACAGCAGGCGACGTGCCCGCACGACAGGCACTCCCGCAGGTGCACCCACCGACCACCCGTCGCGAGACAGTCCGTACACCCTTCGGTGGTGCTCGCCGTCACCTCGTGGAGCTGGTCGACATGCACGCATTCAGCCATGCACCATCTTTACACCGAACCGTTGCCGCGCTCACAGGTCGACGGTGCGGGCCACCGCGACCAGGTCGCCGTCGTCGCGGGTGCCGGCCACCACGTCGGGTGGCCGGGGCTCGAAGCCGGGGACGCCGGTGAGACCCCGGGTCTCGTCGATCGCGGTGAGCCGGCCGGCCGACGTGCGGAGGGTGAGCTCGACGCCGGCCGCCGGCAGGTCACGGAACCGGATCTCCCCCGGCCACGTGCCGGCCCGGGTGCCCTCGACCGCCACGGTCACCGGTGCGCCGCCGGCCACAGTGGCCGTGGCCTCGGTGATCGGCGCGTCCACCCGGAGCGTCAACGCGACGGCGTCCCGGCGTGAGGTCACCCGGACCGTGACGGTGCCGCCCGTGCGGGAGCGGACCTCGACGTCGGGGCCTTCGGCGTCGATGTCCGGGGCCGGCCCGGTCCACAGGTCGCCGCGCTGGTAGCCCGGCGGTAGCCCGCCGACGTCCCGGCCGCTGACGTAGCGGCCGGTCCACGCGGTCGGCTCGAGCTCAGCGCTGACCCAGAACGCCCGGCCCGAGTCGGCGTCGAGCACGTAGGCGAGGTGGCCGGCCGCGGGGTGGCCGGCGTCCGGCCGGTCGACCACGAGCCCGACTCCGGCCAGCGCGACGCTCGCGAGCAACGCGGTCGCCGGGACCGCGACGGCGACGCGCCGGCCGATCCCCCGCTCGGGGTCGGGCAGGAACAGCTCCACGACCGGCACCGCGAGCAGTCCGAACAGGACGACGAACACGGACCCGGCGCCGCCGAGCGCGAGCCCCACCGCCACGAAGGCCATGTAGCCGAAGTACGGGAGCAGCGCGGTGCCGACGACGAGCCCGGCGGCCACCGCGCCGACCGACCACAGTGGACGGTTCAGCAGCAGCGCGGCCACCGCACCGAGCGCGGCGACCAACGCCGGCATGGTGAACAGGAACGACATGCCCGGCGCGAACGCGGCGCACAGCACGCCGAGTACGGCCGGCCACGCCAGGCCGCCGATCACCAGGGCGACGGGACCGAGCCCGCGGCGCAGCGGCAGGTACCACCCGAGCAACGCCAGCACGCCGAGCGCCATCATCGCGACGTGGTAGGCCACCGGCCGGTGCAGCAGTCCGCCCGCGGTGTCGTAGGCGGGCCGCAGCCACACCAGCACGGTCCAGAGCAGCTGGCCGAGCCCGAACAACACGATCAGCGGCACGAGCGCGGACCCGGCGCCGAGCAGGACCTTGGGCACGGTGACGAGACCGCGCCGGCGGGCCAGCCAGGCGAGCAACGCGACCAGCAGTATCGCCAGCACCGCGAGCGGCCAGACGGCCCCGTTCGGGTAGCTTGACCGCCACGCCGAGCACGCGGAAGTAAGTGTCGTCGTGGTCGGCCTCGAGGGTGGCGAGGTCGGCGGTGCCCAGCGCGCGGGCGAGCGCGAGCATGTTCTCGCCGTGGTGCTGAAGGCTCCCGCGGTCGAGATTTACGATCGAGTCACCCGCGGTGTGGTAGCGCGACGCCCCCTCGATGTAGGCGAAGTTGAGGCCGCTGAACCCGCCCGCCGCGAACGGGGTGAAGTCGGTGTTGTTCGGCAGCAGGCGGTACACCTCGACCATGGATGAGTCGCCGCGCGGGTGCGGCACGGTGTCGGTGAAGGCCTCCACGAGCCGCGCGTTGTTCCGGGACGTCTCGAACATCAGCGACGGGCCGCCGACGCCGCGCGCCTCGAAGTTGAGCACCACTCCCCCGCGGCGGCCGAGCGGGTGCTCGCGGACGAACGTGTCGGCGCCGAGGAGCCCGTCCTCCTCGCCGTCGGTGATCAGCAGCACGATGTCGTTGCGCGGGCGGTCGCCGGTGCGCAGCGCACGAACGGTCTCGAGCATCGCGGCCACCGCGGCCCCGTCGTCCGAGGCGCCCGGCCCCGTCGCGGCGGAGTCGTGGTGTGCGGCGAGCAGCAGGGTGCCGGTCGGATCGGTGCCCCGCATCGTGGCGACGATGTTGTCGACCCGCCCGAACACCGCGAGCCCGTCCGCCGCGCGGGCCCCGACCGCGTGCTGGACCTCGACGTCGAGCCCCGCCGCCCGGAGCTGGTCGACCAGGTAGCCCTCGGTGCGGTCGTTCGCCGGGCTGCCCAGCGGCCGCGGCTCGTCGGCGAACCGTTCCAGGTGGACCAGCGCGCGCTCGGCGCTGAACCCGTCCGCGGGCGCCGAGGCCGGCGCCGGCTCGACACCACGCTCGGCGAGCGCGCTGCCCCCGACCACGGCGGCCAGCACCAGCACCACGACCAGCCCGACCAGCACCCGCCGCGGCGGGTCGATCAACTTCGTCACGCCGCGACAATAAGCTACCGGCGGCGGCTCTCCGGTGGGCCCAGGTAGCTCGGCCGCAAGCCGCCGGTGTCCACGATCAGCTTCTGCACCACCACGGTCGGGTCGACCATCCAGAACTTCAGGGTGTGCGCCCCCGGCCGGTCGATGACGTGAGTGGTCACCGTGCGGTTGACGTTGTCCGAGGTGTTCCGCTCCCACTGGCGGTTCATCGCGGTGTCGTCGGCGCCGGTGGCCCTCGTGACGTTGACCGTCTGGAGTGGACCGTCGTCGACGGACACCGCGTAGCGCAGGCCCTCGGTCGGCAAGGCGTTGTTCCGCGGGGACAGGTACACCCACACGTCCACCGGGCCGGTGGACAGCACCGTCATCTCGTACTCCAGCCGCGGGCTCGCGCCGCCGGGGGGCCGGCTGGTCGCCGTCGCCGGGAACGGCTCCATGCCCGACGCCGTGCGGCCGATGTCGGGAATGCGCTTCCACCGCACCGACCCGGTGTCGACCGCCCTGGCGTAGTGCTCGGCCTCCATCGACACGTACCCGTTCGCCTCGACGAAGCCGGTCGCGTCCCGCCGGGTGACGTTGTCCACCACGGCCTGGACCACCACGCTGCGACCGTTCCCGGTCACCGTGATCGGCACGGTCGTGCGGCCGCGCGGCGCGCGTGACCAGTCGACGCGCACGGTCGCCCGGGTCTGCTCGTCGACCCGGCCCGAGCGAGGGTGCACCGTCAGCCACGGCTCTGCCGGCCTGATCGTGTAGTCGAACGCGGTCGCGCCGCGGTTGAACACGTCGATGTACTGCGCGGGCTGGCTCTGGTACGGGCTGAACGCCGGCAGCACGGGAGGTGTGGCCGACGCCGGCCACCACTGGTCCGACCCGTCGACCGCCACGCCCATGTCGGCGGCGTCGGGGAGCTCGATGCGTTGCGGCGCAGGGAAGATCTCGTCCGGCAGCGCCTCGTTGTTCAGCTCCGGCTGCTGCCACGGAGCGTTCGGGCCGTACCGCTCGACGTCCCCGTAGCCAATCTTGGGCTGGGTCTGGAAGCCGCGCCACTTCCCGCCCGCGAGCGTGTCGTTGTAGTGGTCGGACATCGCCTGGTCCTCGGCGAACCGGGCCTCCGCCTCGTCGGCCAGACCGTTCGTGGCGGCCCGGCCCTGCGCGGCGTAGCGGAGGTTCGTGAACTCCGCCCGGCGCAGCGCGTACAGGTTGGCCGTCGCCTTCACCGGGTAGAACACCAGCTGGTAGTAGGCGTCCTGGTCGGCCGAGGGCAGCCTGGTGCGGATGCGTTCGGCCTCGGCCGCCAGCCGTTGCCACTCGGCGGTGACCCGGTCCATCTCCTGGTAGTCGGTCAGGCTGAACGGGCTCGCCTCGTCGTCGTACACCACCGCAGACGAGTCGGTGGCGAGGTCCTTCTCGGGGTCCACGCTGATCCGCCGGTTGAGCAGCTCCGGCTTGCGCCGCGCCTGGAGGTGGGCGTAGGTGTGCAGCACCTCGGCGATCTCGCCCGCCCGCTCCGGCCCGAAGTTCTGCGCCGCGTACCGCCGCTCCCACTCGTCCAGGCGCTCCGCCGGCCAGCGGTCGGGGTCCCACGCGTAGTCGAGGAAGAACTGCAGCGGCAGCTCCTCGTTCTTCAGGTCGCCCACGTTGACCACCCAGAGCCGGTCCACGCCGTAGCTGTAGGCCTGGTTCAGCTGGTCCCAGATGTTCGGCAGCAGGTTCGTGTCGGCCCACTTGTAGTTGCGGCCGCCGCCGACGTAGTCGTAGTGGTAGTACATGCCGTACCCGCCGGCCCGCTCGGGCAGGCTCTGGTCCGGCAGCTTGCGCATGTTGCCCCAGTTGTCGTCGCAGAGGACGACGGTGACGTCGTCGGGCGGGCGCAGGCCCTTGTCCCAGTACCGCTGGACCTCCTTGTAGAGCGTCTGCACCTGCGGTGCCTCGGCCAGGCCGTGCTCGGCGAGGATCTGCCGCTGGCTGGCGAGGATGCTCTCCATCAGCTCGATGCCGTCGCCGTCGGGCAGGCTCACGTCGCCGTTGCCGCGCATGCCGAGGGTCACCACGCCCTCGAAGCCCTCCTCGACCATGCGGCGCACGCCGTCGGCCCAGTAGGCCTTGATCGCCTCGCCGTTGCGGCGGAAGCTCCACTCGCCCGTGCCGCCGTACGGGTCGTGCCCCGGCTGCACGATGGTGCCCTCGCTGTCCCGCACGGCCGGGACGGCGTGCCGGTTCCACTCCTCGATCCCGCGCATCATCGGCGCCTCGTGCGAGGTGCCCATCACGACGCCGTACGCCGTGGCCGTCTCGTGGTTGAGCGGATCGTCCTCGGCGAAGGCCCGGCCCCACACGGCCGGCCAGAGGTAGTTGGCCTTGAGCCGCAGCATGGTCTCGAAGACCCGCGCGTAGAACCGGCTGTTGAAGCCGCCGGGGTGCCCGGGCGCGAGGCCGGGGCCGAAGTGCGCGGGGGCCCAGGTGCCGAGCGCGGGGTTCTCGTCGTTGATGAAGAAGCCCCGGTACCTCACCGCGGGCGTGCCCTGGGTGTGCCGGCCGGGCAGCACGTGCAGCGCGTCCTGGTGCCGGGCCGGCACGTCGTCCCACCAGTACCAGGGCGACACGCCGATCTGCCGGGAGACGTCGTAGGCCCCGTAGATCGTGCCGCGCTGGTCGCTGCCCGCGATCACGAACGCCCGCCGGACGCCCGGCAGCGGGTTGGCCACGACCTGCTCGAGCGTGGTCTCCCACTTGCCGGCGATGCCGCGGACGTCGAGCTTGCGGTCGCGCACCAGCCGGTCGATCAGCGGGCTGCGGCCGATGGTCCCGACGAGCACGATCGCGTCCCGCCGCGGGACCTCGTCGGTGAGCACCGCAGGCGCGACACCGGTCACCCGTTCCAGGTCCGCCCGCAGGTCCCCCGCCACCCGCACCACGCCCGCGTGGTCGGCGGCGCTGACGACGATCGGCGCGGCCTTCCCGTTGGCCACCAAGGGAAAGCTCCCGGGCGTCGCGGTGCCGGTGATGTACCGGTCGTCGTCGGGCCGGTCGTGGTCGGCCGCGCCGCGGTCGCGGCACCGGCGGAGACGGCGGGTGCGACGGTCGCCACGGCGAGCACGGCGACCAGGAGCCTGACGGACGTGGAGCTTCTCATGCCGCATCTCCCTGAAGAGAGGGTGGACAAGCACGCGCCGAAAGTTTCGGAATGTCAACGAAACATTCACACGATAGGGAACATGGCTGAACAGGGTCAAGGCTGGTGCACGGGAAACAGCTTCCGCCGCAGGCGTTCGCGGCCGGTACGCCTCGATCCTTGAGCCGAAAGTTTCGGTGAGGCACGGAATTGTGTGCGTACGTCGCGACTGGTCCGGTTTGGGGGGTTTCAGCAGGTGAGACCACACGTTCGTCGGTACTGCCGCGGCGTTCGGCGGGCCTATGGTGCACCCGGTTCCGATGCCGTGGAGGTGTGCCATGAGGCGGAGTACCCGTGCGTTGGTCGCTGGCACCGTGGTCGGGGCGGTGGCCGTGCTGTTCGGCCCGCCCGCCGGTGCGGCCGGAGGGGTCGGCGCACCCGGCATCGGCGACTCGTACTACCCGCTGGACGGCAACGGCGGATACGACGTGTCGCACTACGACATCCGGCTGAGCTACCAACCGGCGACGGACCTGCTGTCCGGCAGCACCACGATCCTGGCGCGGACCACCCAGGACCTGTCCCGGTTCAACCTGGACTTCCTGCTCGAGGTCTCCTCGGTGCGGGTGAACAACGTGCCGGCCACGTTCGCCACCAACGCCGGCGAGCTGACCGTCACCCCGAAGGCGAAGCTGAAGAAGGGCACGAACATCACGGTGGTGGTGCGCTACGGCGACACCCCGGAGCCGTACCGGCTGTACGGCTTCGCCGGCTGGCAGCGCACCCCGACCGGAGCGCTCGGCGTCAACGAGCCGCAGATCGCGCCGTGGTGGTACCCCAGCAACGACCACCCGCTGGACAAGGCCACCTTCGACGTGTCGATCGCCGCGCCGGAGGGCGTCGAGGCGCTGTCCAACGGCGCGCTGGTGAGCAAGCAGCAGCAGACCGCCGGCATGGTCCGGTGGAACTGGCGCAGCGTCAAGCCGCAGGCGCCGTACCTGACGTTCCTCGCGATCGGCCAGTACGAGGTGCGTGAGGCAACCGCGCCGAACGGGCAGCCGGTGATCACCGCGTACGGCGACGACCTCGGCGACAGCGGCCCGGCCGCGCGGGCGTCGGTGGAGCGCACGCCCGAGGTGATCGAGGTGCTGGAGCAGAACTTCGGGCCGTACCCGTTCGAGGCGCAGGGCGGCGTCGTGGACTCCGGGCTCGGCTTCGCGCTGGAGAACCAGACCCGCCCGGTGTACGACGCGGCCTTCTTCCGCGCAGGTGCGAACACGTCGGTCGTGGCGCACGAGCTGACCCACCAGTGGTTCGGCGACTCGGTGTCGGTGCGGGACTGGAAGGAGATCTGGCTCAACGAGGGCTTCGCCACCTACGCGGAGTACCTGTGGTCGGACTACCAGGGCGAGGGCACGCCGGCCGAGGTCGCGCAGTTCACCTACGACTCGATCCCGGCCGACGACCCGTTCTGGCAGGTCCTGCCCTGCGATCCGGGCCCGGACAACCAGTTCGACGACGCCGTGTACGACCGCGGCGGCATGACCTTGCAGGCACTGCGCACCGCGGTCGGCGACACCGCGTTCTTCCGGATCCTGAAGACCTGGGCGGCCAAGCACAAGTACGGCACGGCGACGACCGCCGAGTTCATCGCCCTGGCCGAGCGGATCTCCGGCAGGTCCTTGGACAGCCTATTCACGACCTGGCTCTACACCCAGGGAAAGCCCCCGGTCGGCCCGAACGGGGCGACAGCGAAGGCCGCGGTCGCCGAGCCGAGGTCCTACGACCGGATCGCCGAGACGCACCGGCTGCTCGACGCCTCCCGCTAGATGATTGTTTCCGTGGTTCCGTGGTCATCTGCGCCGGTGCGGGATCACGGCGACAGTCCCGTGCTCGCTGGTCACGTCAGTGGCCAGGAGAGGTGGCGGTCTGAGTTCCGCCTGCGGACACGGTGGGTGTGTGCCGACCCGATGGGGTGAAACCCTTGCCACACAACGGAAATTGCACCCGACCTCCGGTAGAATCGACCACATGTACGAACCGTTTGTGGATCTACCCGAGGGCGCGTCGCCGGCGGCGGTGCCGCTGGCGACGGCACGCGGGTTCACGCGAGCGGCCTGGCAGAACGAGGGACACTCACTGGAACAACTCGCCGTGTTCGCGGCGGCCAGCGGCAGCGAGTTCGATGCTTTGGAGGTCGCGGCGCTGCTGGTGATCTCACCCCGCGCCGCGCAACACCGCCTCGACCTCGCGGTCACCCTGGCCACCCGGTTGCCGCGGACGTTGGCGGCGATCAAAGCCGGCCGCCTCGACCCCTACCGAGCCTCGAAGATCGCTGATGCGACCCTGCCCCTGTCGCTTGCGGATGCGGCGGTGGTGGAGGGAGAGATCCTGGACCGGGTCGAGGAGATGCCCGCCGTCAAGCTCTGCCACGCACTGCGACGAATCGTCGCGCGGGTGAACGCCGACGCCCTGCAAGCGCTGCACGAGAAGCGGATGGCGGAACGTCGGGTGGACACCTATCCGACCGAGGACGGGTGTTCCGTGCTCACCGTGCACGGGTCGGCGGCACGGGTTCAGGTCGCGGCGAAACGGGTGGATGCGATCGCCCACCAGCTGCGGGACACCGGCGGCGCGGATGGGCGGACGATCGACCAACTCCGCTCGGACGTGGCGCTGGATTTGTTGGCGGGTAAGGACTTCCAGCACGCCAAGATCACGGTCCAGGTCACGCTGCCGGCCCGGGCCGCGTTGGGGGTGGACAACACCCCCGGGCATTTGGTCGGGTACGGGGACATCTCGGCTCAGCAGGCTGTTGATCTCGCTTACCGGGC
>NZ_WHTD01000140.1 GCF_009379765.1 Actinophytocola sp.
CGAGGCCGACCCGGACGCCGCCGGCGCGGAGCCCCGCCGGGGCCTGCGCAACCGCCAGTCCCGCGACCCCCGCCGCGAGGGCGGCCGAGACCCCGGCACTCCCCGAGGCAACCGCGAAGACCGACCCGCCCGCGGTGACCGCGAAGACCGACCCGCCCGCGGGCACCGTGGTGGCGGCCGAGGCCGCCCCCGCGACGGCGAGCCACCCCCGCGCCGCCGAGACCCCGGCGCAGACCCCCGCCCCCGCCGCGACGACCGAGGCTCCCCTGCCCGCCGAGACCCCGGCGACCGCGACACCCCCCGGTCCCGCCAGCCCCGCCGCCGCCCCCCAGACCCGGACCGCTGACCCCAGAACCCGCGAGTCCAACCCCCAGGACCCGCGCGTCCAACATTCAGAACCCGCGAGTCCAACATTCAGAACCCGCGAACGGTGCCCGAGCTGCCGTGCTCGAGCTGCCCCGGCCTCGCCGTCTCGAAGAAAGACCCGCGCCTCCCCGAAGGGCGACGCGGGTCGGTCGAGCGCAGCGGCAGCTACCGGACGCCTTCCTTGAGCGCCTTCCGCAGCTCCCGCGGCAGCGCGAACGCCACCTTCTCGTTCGCCGTCGTCACCTCTTGCACGTCGGCCCACCCGCGGTCGGCGAGCCAGGCGAGCAGGTCCATCACCAGCACGTCCGGCACCGACGCGCCGCTGGTCACCCCAACCGTCGAGACGCCGTCGAGCCAGGCCGGGTCGACCTCTCGGGCGTAGTCCACGAGGTAGGCCGACGAAGCGCCGGCCTGCAGCGCGACCTCGACCAGGCGCTTCGAGTTGGACGAGTTCGTCGAGCCGACCACCAGCACCAGGTCACACTCCGCGGCCATTGCCTTCACCGCGACCTGGCGGTTCTGCGTGGCGTAGCAGATGTCGTCCGAGGGCGGGTCCTGCAGCTCCGGGAACCGGCCCTTCAGCTGGTTCACCCGCTCCATGGTCTCGTCCACCGACAGCGTCGTCTGCGAGAGCCACACGACCTTGGACGGATCCCGGACGGTGACGCGATCCACGTCCTCCGGCTTGTCCACGAGCTGGATGTGCGAAGGCGCCTCGCCGGCCGTCCCCTCGACCTCCTCGTGCCCCTCGTGACCGATCAGCAGGATGTCGTAGTCGTCGCGGGCGAACCGCTTGGCCTCCTGGTGGACCTTGGTGACAAGCGGGCACGTCGCGTCGATCGTCCGCAGGCTCCGCGAGGCGGCTTGCTCGTGCACCGCAGGCGCGACACCGTGCGCGGAGAACACGACCAGCGCGCCTTCGGGCACCTCGTCGGCCTCGTCGACGAAGATCGCGCCGCGCTCACTGAGCGTCTCGACCACGTGCTTGTTGTGGACGATCTCCTTGCGCACGTACACGGGTGGCCCGTAGGTCTCGAGGGCCTTCTCGACGGTCACCACCGCCCGGTCGACACCGGCGCAGTAGCCACGCGGTTTGGCCAGCAGAACTCGCTTGGTCATGAACCCAGCGTACGTACCGGACTCGTCAGTAGGCAGATCGGCCGGACTGCGGCAGGGTAGACGCCATGAAGTCTCTTCCGCTCCCCGTGCGCGTCGCGGCCGGGCTCGCCGTCACCGCCGTGGAGCAAGCCCGCACCCTCCCCGCCAAGATCGCCGGCCTGCCGGTCACCGTGGCGAGCCAGGCGTTGCAGGTTTCGATGCGCGTGCAGCAGCAGGTCACCGAGCTGGCCATCCGTGGTGACGAGGTACTCGCCGGTCTGCGCCCGGTCGAGGAGACCCCGGAGTGGGCCACCTTCGACGAGGACCTCGACAACGACGGCGACCGCTACGACCTCAGCAAGCCGTCCGCCTTCGACCAGGTCGACGACGCCGAGGTCGAGTTAGCGTCGGAACCCGAGCAACGCAACGGTTTCCATGCCGACCCGTGGGTGATGGAAGAGCGCGCGCTGGCCGAGGAGACCGAGGCCCACCAGCAAGAACAGGGTGTCGCCGAGGTCGAGAACTACGACGAGCTGTCCTTGCCGCAGCTGCGTGCCCGGCTGCGCCGCTTCTCCGTGACGGAACTCGCCGAGCTGCTGGACCACGAGCGCGCGAACGCCAACCGCCCGTCGTTCGTGGGCATGCTGACCCGCCGCATCGCGACGGTGCGCGACCAGCAGTGACCGAACCTTCCACCAGCCCAGAGCGGCCATGGCCGGTGCGGACGGTGGCGCGCAAGATCGCGGACTGGATCAACCGGCTCGGCGACATCTGGGTCGAGGGCCAGGTGACCCAGATATCCAACCGCCCCGGCACCGGCACCGCGTTCCTCACCCTGCGCGACCCCGCCGCCGACGTGTCGATGACCGTCACCTGCGCCACGGCGCTCCTTCGCGAGCAGCCGTTGTCCGACGGCACCCGGGTGATCGTCCACGCGCGACCGGCGTTCTTCATCGGCCGCGGCACACTGAGCCTGCGCGCCGACGAGATTCGCGCGGTCGGCATCGGCGAGCTGCTGGCGCGCATCGAGCGGCTGCGCAAGCTCCTTGCCGCCGAAGGGATCTTCGACCCGCGGCGCAAGCGCAGGCCACCGTTCCTGCCGCACACGGTCGGCCTGGTCACCGGCCGCGCGTCGGCCGCCGAGAAGGACGTGCTGACCAACGCCCGGGCGCGCTGGCCGTCGGTGCGCTTCCGCGTGGAGAACGTTGCCGTGCAGGGCGCGCTCGCGGTGCCGCAGCTCATCGACGCACTGTCCGCTTTGGACAGGGACAAGAACGTCCAGGTGATCGTGATCGCCCGCGGCGGCGGCAGCGTCGAGGACCTGCTGCCGTTCTCCGACGAGACGCTGTGCCGCGCGGTCGCCGACTGCCGCACGCCGGTCCTGTCCGCGATCGGGCATGAACAGGACACGCCGCTGCTCGACCACGTGGCCGACGTCCGCTGCTCGACGCCGACCGACGCGGGCAAGCGGGTGGTGCCCGACATCGGCGAGGAGTCCGCGCGGGTCCGCCAGCTGCGCGACCGCGCCCGCCGCGCGCTCCACGGTTGGGTGGATCGTGAGCGCCGCTTGCTCGACGCGCTGCGCAGCCGGCCCGTGCTCGCCGACCCCATCACCCCGCTGGAGCAGCGAAGTGCGCAGGTCAGTGCCCTTGCCGAGCGATCACGCCGGGCCGTGGTGAGTCGGGTGGTGAACGAGCGGTCGGCGTTGGACCACACGAAAGCGCGCTTGACGACGTTGGGACCAGCCGCCACGCTTGCCCGCGGGTATGCGGTCGTGCAGCGGGTGGACCAGGACGGTGGCCCGCATGTGCTCCGCTCGACGGCAGAGGCGCCGGAAGGGACCCTGCTCCGGGTGCGCGTCTCGGACGGCGCGGTGCACGCGACGGTGTCTGGGGTGACGAGCGCGACTGGAGGTAGCGGTGCCGAGACTGGAGCGTGAACCGACCTTCCTGCCGCTGACCATCAACGCGACCTTCGCGGTCGCGCGGGCCGCGGCCCACACCCCCGCGTTACGCGCGACGGCGGAGCTGGTGCGAGACCGAGCCCGGCGCGCGGACGCCGCCGCGGCGGAATGCTGGGCCGCCCTGTGCGCGGGCTGCGACGCGCCCGGCAGACGGGCCCTGCCGAACCGCCTCCGCGAGCTGACGGAGACGACATCGGTCTACGCCGGCACCCGCTGGTGGTTCGGCCGAGGTTCCCAGCACCGCGAGCGCGTGGCGAGCGCCCTGGCCAGAATCGAAGAGGCCGTGGACGAACGCGACGGCGCCGACTTCGCCGAGGCGTTCGTCGGGTACGACCAGGCGGTGGCCGCCGTTCTGGTGAACTCGCACAGTCGATTGGAGACCCCGGCGCAGTGACCGAGGAGCTGGACTACGAGCAGGCCCGGGACCAGCTGGCCGAGGTGGTCGCCAAGCTGGAGGCCGGTGGACTGTCCCTCGAGGACTCGCTGGCTCTGTGGGAACGCGGCGAGGCCCTGGCCAAGATGTGCGACCAGCACCTGGCCGGCGCCCGCGAACGCATCGAGTCGGCCCTGGCGACCGCGGAGTCGGAGGACCGGAAGTAACCCGGAACACCCGCCGCCCCGTCCTGTCACACCCGCGTGCCGCGCGGGGTCGAGTCAGTGACGAACTAGAGACGCCCCGGCGGGTGTGAGGAGCATTTCCGATGACTACCAGCTACATCGTCGTCACCATCGTGGGAGCCGCCATGGTGGCCTTCTCGGCCGGCTCCGTGTTTTTGCGCGCCAAGTGGGTCGTGCAGCCCCTGGCCGACTACGGCATCCCCAGCTCGTGGTTGCCGTGGCTCGGTTCGGCCAAGGCCGCCGGGGCCGCAGGTCTGCTGGTCGGCCTGTTCGTGCCGATCATCGGCGTCGTGGCCGGGATCGCCCTTGTGCTGTATTTCACCGGAGCCGTCATGACCGTGGTCCGGGCGCGCTGGTACTCGCACATCCCGTTCCCGCTGCTGTACGTGGCGCCGGTGGTCGGTTCGCTGGTGCTGGGGTTCGCCGCCTGAGCGCCGCCGGCGCGGTACGGTTCAGCGGCCGGTGAAGGTCGGGGTGCGCTTCTCCACGAACGCCGCCACCGCCTCGCGGTGGTCGGCCGTCGCGCCCAGCACGGTCTGGCCGGCGCCCTCGCACTCCAGCGCGGCCTCCAGGTCCGCGCCGGCGCCGGTGAGCAGCGCCTCCTTGATCTTGCCGTAGCCCGTGGTCGGCCCGGCGGCCATCCGCGACGCCAGCTCGACCGCGGTGGACAGCACCTCGGCGTCGGGGACCACCGACGTCACCATGCCCAGCGACAGCGCGTCCGGCGCGGTCACCGGTTTCGCCAGCAGCATCATCTCCATCGCGCGCCCGTAGCCGATCAAGCGCGGCAGGGTCCACGAGGCACCCGAGTCGGCGGTCAGGCCGATCGTCGCGAAGGCCATCAGGAACTTCGTCGACTCGCCGGCCACCCGCAGGTCGCACGCGTAGGCGAACGACGCCCCCGCGCCGGCGGCCATCCCGTTCACCGCGGCGATCACCGGCTTCGGCATCCCGGTCAGCGCCCGGACGATCGGGTTGTAGTGCTCGGCGACCGTCCGGAACGGGGCCGGGTCGTCCGACCGCAGCGCCGCCACGTGCTCGTTCAGGTCCTGCCCGGCGCAGAACGCCTTCCCGGCCCCGGTGAGCACGACCGCGCGGATGTCGGACGAGCCGGCGGCATCGGTGAGCGCGGCCAGCAGCAGCTCCTTGAGCTCGACGGTCAGCGAGTTGAACGCCTCCGGCCGGTTCAGGGTCAGCGTGCGGACCCCGTCGCGGTCGTCGACCAGCAGTGCTGCCAAGACGTTCTACCTCCAGATGTTCAGGCGGTGGACCTCGTGCGCGTACCTCGGTTGAGACAGTCGGAGAGGAAGGCCTCGGCGGCCGGCGCGAGCCGCGCGGTCTCGCGGTCGAAGAAGAGCGCCGCATCGGCGCCCGGCCAGTCCGCCGGCAGCAGCGACGCCGGCAGCCCCGGATCGCGGAACAGGAACCTGCGCCACGCGTGCAGCAGCTGCTGCGACGCGGCGAACGCCTCGGCCGGCACCGAACCGTCCACTACGGACACTCTGGGTAGCCACTCGGTCACGAACGTCGCGTAGTCGGCGCCGAGCGAGTCCAGGTCCCATGCCCGCGCGGCCAGGCCCGCGTCGTCGCCGTCGTGCTCGCCGTAGAACGCGCGGCCGGCCAGCCCCTCCGCGCCGAGGATCTCGGTGAGCTCCGCCGACGGTCGGGGCGCGACCCACGTCGTGGGTCCGAGCGGGCCGTAGCCGAGCAGCCGCAGCGACGAGTCGAGCCGCTCGCGCGCGCTGCGGGTCGGCAGCTCCTCCAGCACGAGCACCTGCCACCGACCATCCCAAGTGGAGGGATTCGTGCGATAGATGCGCATAGCCGCCTCATCGAGCCTGCGCTCGGCGCGCCTGGTCAGGGCGTACCCGGGCCCGTCGGCGAGGCGCACCGGGCGCAGCCAGTCCTGACGCACCATTCTGGACACCGCGGTGCGAATGGCGGGCGCCTCGAACCCGAGCGGCTCGAGCAGGCGCACCAACGCGGCGATGGCGGCCGAGCCACCTCGCGCTCTGAGGTAGCTGCCGTACACGTCGAACAGCGCGGACCGGGCTCGCACGATTTTCGAGTCTCTCAGCCGAGTGCGGGCCTGCGCCAGTGGGTTCCGATGCATAACGGCCGGTCATCGACACGCAGTTGATCGGTTCGATTTCACCGGCGAGATGCCATAGGGGAGAATGTCACCGTCTTCGGCCCGGTCGGCCCGGCCGAAGCAGGCAGGCTATGACGGAGGGAGCACGCTATGGCGGCCATGAAGCCCCGGACCGGTGACGGTCCCCTCGAGGTGACCAAGGAGGGTCGGGGCATCGTGATGCGCGTCCCACTCGAGGGTGGTGGGCGCCTCGTCGTCGAGATGTCGGCAGAGGAGGCCGGTGCCCTGGGGGACGCGTTGAAGGTCGCAGCAGGCTGAACCGGCGGTCCAGTGTGGAGGGCAGAGTGGAAAGCGCCGGCTAGCGCTTCGTCGAGTCTGGAGGACCGTTGCCCATGTCGGTACCCGCATTACCGACGGCACTCCCTGAGGTAGAGGTCAGCACCACCGCACGGCGGGCCACGCCGCTCGCCGTGCTGTGTCGCTCCGGGGACCCGACACCGACACCGGCCGCGCGGGAGGCGGAGCTCACCGGTGAGTGGATGAGCGCGGTCGCGCTCACCGGCAAGGCCGGCGAGGTCCAACCCGGACCGGTCGGCTCGGCGGTGCGGTGGGTCGCCGGGATCGGGGCGGGAGAACCCGGCCAGTGGCGCACCGCGGGTGCCGCGCTGACCAGGGCACTCAACGCGCGGATCGCGAGCGACATCGACGCCGGCCGTGCGGCGGAGCGAACCGTACAGCTCGAGCTGCCGGCCGACGCGGGCCCCGACCAGGTCGCGGAGCTCGTGTGCGGGCTGCGTCTCGGCGGCTACGGCTACGTCGTCAGCGGCGAGCCCGAGCCGCCGCGGGTGCGCACGATCCGGCTCGTGGCGAGCGGCGACGCGGACCTGCTCGTCGCCGCCGCGCGCCGAGCCGCGGTGCTGGCCCAGGCCACGTCGCTCGCCCGCGACCTGGCGAACACCCCGTCCAACATCAAGGACCCGGCGTGGCTCGCGCGCATGGCGACCCGGACCACGGGCCGCCTGCCGGGTGTCGGGGCAACCGTGCGCGACCACCACTGGCTCGCCGGGCACGGCTTCGGCGGCGTGCTCGCGGTCGGTGGCGGCTCCACCCGGCCGCCCCGGCTCGTCGAGCTCACCTGGGGTCGCCGCGGTGCGCCGCACGTGGTGCTCGTCGGCAAGGGCATCACGTTCGACACCGGCGGCATCTCGATCAAGCGCGCCGACGGCATGCACCTGATGCGCACCGACATGTCCGGCGGCGCCGCGGTGATCGCCGCGGTCGGTGCGATCGCCCGCCTCGGGCCGGACGTGCGGGTGACCGGCCTGGTGCCGTGCGCGGAGAACCACATGTCCGGGACGGCCTACCGCCCCGGCGACATCGTGCGGCACTACGGCGGGCGGACCACCGAGGTCACCAACACCGACGCAGAGGGCCGGATGGTGCTGGCGGACGCGCTGGCCTACGCCACCGAGCGGCTCGCGCCGGACCTGGTCGTCGACGTGGCCACGCTCACCGGCGCCATGAAGGTGTCGCTCGGCCTGCGCACCGGCGGCGTGTTCGCGTCGCGGGACGCGGTGTTCGACCGGGTGCGCGCGGCCGGTGAGCAGGTGGGCGAGCGCTGGTGGCGGATGCCGCTGTCGTCGGACACCGGCACGGTGGGCGACGAGTTCGCCGAGGCCGTGCGCAGCGACATCGCCGACGTCCGGCAGTGCCCGCCGGGGCCGGGGGGGATCGCGGCGGCGATGTTCCTGCGGGAGTTCACCGCCGGGCTGCCCTGGGCGCACCTGGACATCGCGGGTCCGGCTCGGGCCGAGCGCAACTACGACGAGGTGACCGCCGGGGCGACCGGGTTCGCGGCCCGGACCCTGGTCGAGCTGGTGGCGTCGTACGCGCGCTGAGTGCGGCGGCTCGCGAAGGCTCGGTCGAACAGGGCGAACTTGATGAGGAACACGGGACCGCTGGCGGCGAGGTAGCTCAGCGTGAGCATCAGCGCGCGCCAGCCCTGGTCGACCACGAGCGGGCCGAGCAACCAGTCGGTGACCGTGGTGAGCGCGATCGACGCGATGCCGCCGATGAGCGTGACCGTGAAGTACGTGGTCAGCTGGTGGCGCAGCCGGCCAGGGTCGGTGTCGCGCCAGGCCCAGTAGCGGACCATCAGGAAGTGCGGCACCGAGCCGACCAGGAAGGCGAGCGTGCTGGCCGCGGTCGCGTCGGTCCAGCCGACCCAGAAGACGGTGAGCAGCACCAGCTGGCTGATCCCGGTGGCGATCGCGGACGCCACCGTGAACCGCGCCAGCCTTATCCGGAACGGGCCGCTGACCAGGGTTGTTGTCGCCACAACGGCAAAGTTAGTAGCCGATGGCTGAACGCGCTCTCAGGAACCACCCGGATATCGACCGGACTTCACCCGGGGTCCACTCAGGGTCGATCCATGACCGACCGGTACACCTCGACGGTCCGCTCGGCCGCGCTGGCCCAGGAGAACTCGCGCTCGGCCCGCTCCCGGCCGGCGACCCCCATCCGCCGCGCCCGGTCCGGATCGGCCAGCAGATCGTTGACCTTGTCGGCAAGTCCCACCCGAAAGGCCGACTCGTCCGACGCGTCGTAGTGCACCAGCAGCCCGGTGTCACCCTCCGCGACCACCTCAGGGATGCCCCCGACATCGGACGCGACGACCGCGGTGCCGCACGCCATGGCCTCCAGGTTGACGATGCCGAGCGGCTCGTACACCGACGGGCAGACGAACACCGTCGCATGGCTGAGCAGCTGGCGAACCTCCGCCGGCTGGAGCATCTTCTGGATCCAGATCACCCCGGCCCGGGCGGCCGCGAGCTCGGACACCGCGGCCCGCGTCTCCTTGGCGATCTCCGGGGTGTCCGGCGCGCCCGCGCACAGCACGAGCTGGGCCGCCGGGTCGATCTGGTGCGCCGCGGCGATCAGGTGGCCGACGCCCTTCTGCCGGGTGATCCGCCCGACGAACACGACGATCGGCCGGTCCGGGTCGACGCCGTAGTGGCGCAGCGCGTCGTCCTCGGTGACCGGGTGGTAGGCGGCCGAGTCGATGCCGTTGCGCACCACCTTCACCCGGTCCGGGTCGAGCTCGGGGTAGCAGTCGAGCACGTCGGCCCGCATGCCCGAGCTGACCGCGATGACCGCGTCGGCGGCCTCGTAGCAGGTCTTCTCCACCCACGAGGAGAGCCGGTAGCCGCCGCCGAGCTGCTCGGCCTTCCACGGCCGGCGCGGCTCGAGCGAGTGTGCGGTGACCACGTGCGGGATGCCGTACAGCACCTTGGCGAGATGCCCGGCGAAGTTGGCGTACCAGGTGTGCGAGTGGACCAGGTCGACGCCGTCGACCGCGCCGGCGATCGACAGGTCCGCCGACAGCGTGCGCAGTGCCTGGTTGGCGTGTTCCAGCCCGGGGGCCGGCTCGTGCGAGTGCACGCCCTCACCCGAGCGCGGCGCGCCGAACGCGTGCACGTCCACGTCGACGAGCGCGCGCAGCCGCGGCACGAGGAACTCGACGTGAACTCCCGCGCCGCCGTACACCTCCGGCGGAAACTCGCGGGTTAACAGCCCGATACGCACGCTTGTCACGGTAGCCCGGCCGGCTCCGCGCGGTTAAGGTCAGCCCGTGAGCGAGCTTGCGAGCGAACCATCAACACAGGGCGCCCTATCAGCGAGCTTGCGAGCGAACCGTTCAACACAGTGCGACCGCGAGCGGCTCGACCGAGCCTGCGAGGGCGAGTCGTGAAGGGCCTGCCGCACGTGCTCGCCATCGTGCTCGCCGGTGGTGAGGGAAAACGGTTGTGGCCGCTGACGGCGGACCGGGCCAAGCCGGCGGTCCCGTTCGGTGGCAACTACCGGCTGATCGACTTCGTCCTGTCCAACCTCGTCAACGCCGGCTACCACCGGTTGTGTGTGCTGACCCAGTACAAGTCGCACTCGCTGGACCGGCACATCTCCACGACGTGGCGGTTGTCCAGCGTGCTCGGGCAGTACATCACCCCGGTGCCGGCGCAGCAGCGGCTCGGCCCCCGGTGGTACACCGGCAGCGCGGATGCGATCTTCCAGTCGCTCAACCTCGTGTACGACGAGCGGCCGGACCAGATCGTCGTGTTCGGCGCCGACCACGTGTACCGGATGGACCCGTCCCAGATGGTGGAGAACCACGTCGAGTCCGGCGCGGGCGTGACCGTGGCCGGGATCCGGGTGCCGCGCGCCGAAGCCAAGGCGTTCGGCTGCATCGACTCCGACCGGCACGGGCGGATCACCCGGTTCCTTGAGAAGCCCGCCGAGCCGCCGCACGTGCCGGACGACCCGGACGTGACGTTCGCGTCCATGGGCAACTACGTGTTCCGCACCGACGTGCTGCTCGAGGCGCTGCGCGCGGACGCGGCCAACCCCGAGTCGATGCACGACATGGGCGGCGACATCATCCCGATGCTGGTCCACGACGGCGGCGCGATGGTCTACGACTTCGACGACAACGAGGTCCCCGGCGCCACCGAGCGCGACCGCGGCTACTGGCGTGACGTCGGGACGCTCGACGCGTACTACGACTCGCACCAGGACCTCGTGTCCGTGCACCCGGTGTTCAACCTGTACAACCACCGCTGGCCCATCCGCACGGCCACGCCGCCGCTGCCGCCCGCCAAGTTCGTCAACTCCGGCTCGGCTGTCGAGTCGATGGTCGGCCCGGGGTCGATCGTCTCCGGCGCGTCCGTGCGCGAGTCCGTGATCAGCGCGGACGTGCTGATCGAGGACGGCGCCTCGGTGGAGGGCAGCGTCCTGCTGCCGGGCGTGCGGGTCGGCAAGGGGGCGGTGGTGCGGCGCGCGATCCTGGACAAGAACATCACGGTCGAGGACGGCGCGCAGATCGGTGTCGACCTGTCCGCGGACCGCGAGCGGTACACGGTGAGCCCTGGCGGTGTCGTGGTGCTGGGGAAGGGCGAGCGGGTCGAGTAGATCCACCCGGTTTCGGCGGTTTCGCTGTTCCGCGGCGGCGCGGGCACTTACCGTCGACGTATGGAGCCTCCGCCGTCACCGCCGCCGCCTCCGCCGGGTTCGCCGGACCCTCCTGGCCCGGGGATCGACCCGTACCGGGCGGTGTGGCAGATGAGCCAGGTCGGCGGCACCGGCCGCAAGTCGCACTGGTGGAGCGGCATGAAGCTGGGTGCCGGGATCGCCGGCGGGCTGCTGGTGTTCTTCCCGTTCGGCCTGATCGCGAGCGCGTTCTGGGGCTGGTGGTCCGGCGAGGCGAACTGGGGCGCCGGCGGGTGGGTGACCGTGCTGCTCGGGCTCACCGCGGCACTGTGCGTGGGCGGGTTCGTCGCCTCGGAGAGCTAGTGTCCCTCGGTAGGGGGCTAATGCGCCTTCGCGGCCACGAGCAGGCCGTCGCCCAGCGGCAGCAGGACCGGGACCAGCCGGTCGTCCTCGCGCACGGCTCGCGCGACCTCCCGTAGCGCGACCGTCTCGGCGTCCCGGCGCGCCGGGTTCGCCACCCGGCCGGACCACAGGACGCTGTCGAAGGCGATCACCCCGCCCGGACGCAGCAGCCGCACGCCCTGCTCGTGGTAGGTCGGGTACTCCGCCTTCGCGGCGTCGACGTACAGGAGGTCGTAGGCCTCCTCGGTCAGCCGGGGCAGCACGTCGAGCGCCCGGCCCATGATCAGCCGGGCGCGACCAGGCGGCACCCCCGCGTCGGTGAACGCCCGCTTGGCCGCCGCCTGGTGCTCCGGCTCCACGTCGATCGAGGTCAGCACGCCGTCGGGGGCCATGCCGCGGAGCAGGTAGAGCCCGCTGACCCCGGCGCCGGTCCCGATCTCGACCACCGCCTTCGCCCGCAGCGCGGTGGTCAGGAACCGCAGCGCCGCCCCGCTGCCGGGCGAGATCGGCGCACAACCCAGCTCGACGCCCTGCGCACGGGCCGAGGCGAGGGCGTCGTCCTCTGTGAGGTAGCCCTCGACGTACGCGGTGAGCGCGTCCGAGTCGATCGTCGGCGTATCGGATGCCACGGAGTGTGAGGTTAGCGTTGTCTGGCCGGAATCGGGTGAACGCGGCCTCAAGCGGTGCCCGGGCATTTCTCAGGCGCCTCTCAGGCGACTCTCACTACGTTCACATCGAGGCCCCGCATCATTCACGTTGACGGGGACCGACAGCGGTATCCAAGGGGACCCGGGACCGCACCGGGCGAGGGTGGGAACACGATGAGCAGTATCGGCGTTGAGAGTGGCAGTGGGGCTGACAGTCCCGAGGAGGTGGCTACCCGCCCGATGCACACCCAGTCGACAGGCTCGGCGGTGGCCGAGGCGCAACCGGTGCAGCTGGACGAGTCCAACTGGACCCCGCCGTCTTGGGACGAGGTCGTGCGGGAACACGCCGACCGCGTCTACCGGCTCGCCTACCGCCTCACCGGCAACGCGCACGACGCGGAAGACCTCACCCAGGAGACCTTCATCCGCGTGTTCCGCTCGCTCGCCAACTACAAGCCCGGCACGTTCGAGGGCTGGCTCCACCGCATCACCACCAACCTCTTCCTCGACATGGCCCGCCGCCGCTCGCGGCTGCGCATGGAAGGCCTGCCCGAGGACACCGACCGGCTCGCGGGCGACGACCCGAGCCCCGAGCAGGTCTACGTCGAGACACATCTCGATCCCGACCTGCAGGCCGCCCTGGACGAGCTGCCTCCCGATTTCCGCGCCGCGGTCGTGCTCTGTGACGTCGAGGGGCTGTCCTACGAGGAGATCGGCGCCACCCTCGGCGTGAAGTTGGGTACTGTTCGAAGCAGGATCCACCGCGGGCGACAGGCTTTGCGCGCGTCGCTCGAGCGGCGCAGGGAACTGGTATCGGAGGGTCGGTCGTGACCGACGAGCGCGGTTGGGGTCTGTCCGAACAGCATCTTCTGCCGGACGCGGTGGTGGCGTTCGTCGACGGCGAGCTGTCGGCGACGGCGCACGACCGGGCGGCCTCCCACATGGTCAGGTGCACGTACTGCGCGGCTGAGATCGTCGCGCAGCGGCAGGCGGCATCCGCGGTCCAGTCGGCTGACATGCCGTCGGTCCCGGCGGCGCTGCTCGCCACGCTGCGGGCCATCCCACAGCAGGTCGAGATGCCGGCCACGCCCGACGGTCTCGCCATGACCGACGACGGCCAGCTGGTCGTCGTCCAGAAGCCCGATCAGATGCCAGCGAGCTCGGCCCCTTTTGGTTCCAGCGCGCCACTCGGCTCGTCCGCCAAGCTCGGTGAGGGCCGGTCGGTCCTCGGCCGTCGTCCTGGCCGCCGTGCCGCCCAAGGCGCCGGTGTCGTCGTGTCGGGCCTCGTGCTCGGTGCGCTCGCGCTGGTCACCACGGGCAGCGGCAGCGACCAGCCCAAGACGCAGACACCGCCGGATGCCAACCGTCCCACCGTCGCGGGAGCGGACAGCGTTCAGCAGGCGGGCTATGTGCTGCGCACCGCCGGCCGCTGACCCGACCGCTACGCCAACTTCACCGGTGATCAGGCAGGCTGGCGACCGATGAACGACCAGGTAACCCCCGAGTCGAACGGCGCCGAACGTCCTCGCCTCGGTCCTCGACCGTTGCACCGCCCGCAGGTGGATCCCTCCAGCGCGGCGGTGTTCGGCCGTCCGGCAGGGGTCGACGGGGCGTTCTCGCCCCCGCCCGGCGGAGCCCCCGCCGCGCGGTCGGTGTTCGGCGAGATGAAGGTCGCCCCGCCCGCGCCCGAGTCGCTGGCCAGCGCGTTCGGCCGGCCGCCCGGTGCCACCGAGGTTCTGCAACGCCCACCCTCCGACGACGCGCCGAACGGCGTCGACCCGTGGGACGACGAGGCCGCCGGTGACCCGTGGCGCGATCCCGCCGCCGGCGCGGTCATCGGTCCGCCCGCGCTGGGCGCCGAGGACGCGAAGCTCGACGACGGCAAGACAGCCAAGAGCCGGCCCGCCGGTCAGCTGCTGAGCTTGCCGGAGCTGATCTTCGGGCGCCGGGTCAAGGTCACTGCGCTGCTCACGCTCGCGCTGGTCGCGCTGCTGGTCGGCGGGGCCGGTGGAGTGGCCGGCTGGTTCCTGGCGCGCAGTGGCGACTCGCTGCACAGCGACGTCACGCTCGCCGAGGTCACACCGGGCAAGGAGCGTCCGGCCGGCTCGGTGGCCGACATCGCGCGCCGGGTCCGGCCCGCGGTCGTGTCGATCGAGGTCAAGGTCGAGCAGGGCGGCGGCTTCGGTTCCGGTGCGGTCATCGACAGCTCCGGCTACATCCTCACCAACGAGCACGTGGTCACCCTCGGCGGTGCGGCCGAGGAGGGCCAGCAGATCACCGCGGTCTTCAACGACGGCACCCGTGTCAAGGCGGCCCTGGTCGGCACGGACCCGAAGACCGACCTGGCGGTCATCAAGGTCGACGTGCCCAACCCGACGGTGCTGCAGCTGGGTAGCTCGTCGGACCTCGAGGTCGGCGACTCGGTCATCGCTATCGGCTCGCCCCTCGGCCTCACCGACACGGTGACGCAGGGCATCGTCAGTGCCCTGCACCGCCCGGTGGCGGCCGGCGAGGAGGACGGCGAGCCGGCGATCTACGACGCCATCCAGACCGACGCACCGATCAACCGAGGCAACTCGGGTGGCCCGCTCGTGGATTCCACCGGCGCCCTGGTCGGCGTCAACTCGGCCATCGCGACGACGGACGCCAACTCCGGCAGCGTCGGCCTCGGCTACGCCATCCCGATCGACGACGCACGCGCCATCGCCGAGGCGCTGATCCGCGACGGCAAGGTCAACCACGCCGACCTGGGGGTCAACGCCGCCTCCGTGTCCGCGGACACCGCTGACGGCGCCCGGGTCCAGAACGTGAAGGACGGCGGCGCGGCCGGCAAGGCCGGTATCGAGCAGGGCGACGTCATCACCAAGGTCGGCGACCGAGATGTGGCCAACGCCGCAGAACTGATCATCGCGGTGCGCAAGCACAAGGCCGGCGAGACCGTTGCGGTCGTGCTGGCGAGGGACGGCCGTGAGCTCACGGTTCAAGTGACCCTCCAGTCGGATTGATTGGCTACGCTGGACTCGTAGAGGTACGCGCGGCGGAGGTAGGCCACAGTGTTCGACAGCATCGGCTGGGGCGAGATCCTCATCATCGTCGTGGCCGGCTTGTTCATCCTGGGGCCTGAGCGCCTGCCCTCGGCGGCGGCGTGGTTGGGCCGTAACGTGCGCAAGGTCCGCGAGTACGCCACCGGCGCGAGAGAACAACTCCGCTCCGAGATGGGCGACGACTTCGACGAGCTCCGCAAGCCCCTCCAGGACCTGCAGCAGCTCCGCAACTTCGACCCCCGCCGAGCGGTGACGAAGCACCTCTTCGAGGACGTCGACTCGGGGAACGGCCACAGCAAGCCCAACGGCCACACGCCGCCCCCACCGGCCCCCGCCAAGCGCGAGGACCCCACCCCGGGCGACGCCACCACAGGAACGGGCGAGAAGGCACCCTTCGACCCCGACGCCACCTGACCCGACGCCCACCTGACCGACGCCCACCTGACCGACGCACGGCCGACCCGACCGCGAGATGGCCGCCAGGCCGGATCCCCTCAGCCATCAGCCGACTCTGGCGGTCGGTAGCTCTCCAACGAGATCGCCGTGGCCGCCCGCTGAATCGGGGCCATGACCTTCGCGAGCAGTCGCTCCCTGCCCGGTGTCCTCGCCATCAGCCGCATCATGATCATCGACATCCGGACCTGACCCTTGCTCCGGATCACCATCCGCTTGATGTTTGCCGGACCCAGCGCCTGGTTCCGCGCCACGAACGGCCGCATCCGCTCCTCGTACCCCGCGAACGCCGCCTCGAAGTCACCCTCGGCCGCGGCCAGCTCGCCGGCCAGTACGAACGCACCCACCAGCGCGAGGCTCGTGCCCTGCCCGGACGCCGCCGACGCGGCGTACGCGGCATCGCCCACCAGCGCGACCCGACCCGTCGACCCAGCTGTCCATGTGCACCTGGCTCAGCGAGTCGAGGTAGAAGTCGGGCGCGTCAGCCATGCCGTCCAGCAGCCGCGGGATCTCCCAGCCCTCGCCGGCATACGCGTCGGCCAGCGTGCGTTGCTGCAGTGCCTGGTCACGGTGGTCGAACCGCTGCATCCCCGTCTCGAACAAGAACATCGCCTTCGCGCCGGTGTCCCGCGCGGTGCTGTACGTGAGTGCCGTCCGGCCAGGGCCGACATAGGTGAGCTCCCAGCGGTCGAGCTCGAGGTGGTTCGGCACGCTGAAGATCGACACGTGGTAGCCGAGGTCCCGCACGTACCTCGACTCGTCGCCGAAGGCCGCCGCGCGGGTGTTCGAGTGCAGCCCGTCCGCGCCGATCACCAGGTCGAACCGCCGCTTCGCGCCGCTGGCGAAGGTGACCTCCACGCCGTCGGATAACGAGGTCAGCGAGGCGATGGAGTCGTCGAACAGGTACTCGACCTCGTTCTTGGTCAGGTCGTGGAGCAGCCGGTTGAGGTCGCCACGCATGATCTCGGCGTCGTCGTGCTCGCGACCGCCGAACATGTCGCCGTCCATGCTCGCCACCCGGCGGCCGGTGGCGTCGACCACCGACGCGCCTCGCACGTCCGTGCGCAGTCGGCGGATCTCGTCGAGCAGGCCCATGCGCTCGACGACGGTGAGCGCCGCACCCCGGATGTCGATCTTGTAACCGCCCTCGCGTACCTCGGGCGCGCGCTCCACCACGGTTGGCGTGAAGCCGTTGTGGTGCAACCAGTGGGCCAGCGCGGTCCCGGCGATGCCGGCGCCGGAGATCAGAATGTTCGCGTTTCTCATGAGACCGACAGTACAGGCGTGTCAGACATATGTGCAAGACCTCCGTCTCACACGTCTGTGTCAGACGATGGTACGGTGAGCTCATGGGAAACCGAGAAGACCTCCTCACCGGTGCCGAGGAGTGCCTGTACGAGAAGGGCTACGCGCGCACCACCGCGCGGGACATCGCCTCGCGGTCCGGTGTGAGCCTCGCCGGCATCGGCTATCACTTCGGCTCGAAGGAGGCGCTGCTCAAGGAGGCCTTGCGGGAGGCGCTGGAGAAGTGGGGGAACGAGGTCGGGGCCATCATGACCAGCGACTTCCCCACCGATCGGACCGCCGACCGGTTCGCGGCCATCTGGTCCAAGGCCATCGAGTCGTTCCAGCGGTCGGCCAAGCTGTGGGCCGTCCAGTTCGAGCTGCTCGCCATCCTGGAGCGGGAGCCCGACCTACGCATGTCGTTCGCGGAGGACACCCGGCAGGCCCGGATCGCGCTCGCCGACATGTTCGGCGTCGTCACGGAGGACGACGACGAGGCGATCAAGGTAGGCGCGCTCTACCAGGCCTTATTAGGCGGGCTGGCCGCCCAGTACCTGGGCGACCCGGAGAGCGTGCCGTCCGGCGCCGACCTGCTCGAGGCCGTGCGGTTGATCGCCCCTGACCTCATGCCGCCCAGGGACTGAACGAGTCAGAACGAGCGGATCAGGCGGGGGAGACCGACAGCATTCGGCCCGACAGGCCACGTGCGCGGGTCGACAACCGGGTCGCGATGGCGGTCAGCACCTTCGATGCCTCGGCGTCTGGCTCCGACGTCACCAGCGGCGTGCCGTTGTCCCCCGACTCGCGCAGGCGCGGGTCGAGCGGCACCTGACCGAGCAGTGGCACCTCGGCGCCGATCGTCTTCGACAGCGACTCGGCCACGTCCGCGCCGCCGCCGGAGCCGAACGGCTCCATCGAGAGCCGTCGGGCAGCTCGAGCCAGGACATGTTCTCGATCACGCCGGCCACCCGCTGGCGGGTCTGCAGGGAGATCGCGCCAGCGCGCTCGGCCACCTCGGCCGCGGCCTGCTGCGGGGTCGTCACCACAAGGATCTCAGCATTCGGGATCAGCTGGGCCACCGAGATGGCGATGTCACCGGTGCCGGGAGGGAGGTCGAGCAGCAGCACGTCGAGGTCGCCCCAGAACACCTCGGCGAGGAACTGCTGCAGCGCGCGGTGCAGCATGGGTCCGCGCCACACCACGGGTGTGTTGCCGGGAGTGAACATGCCGATGGAGATGACCTTCACGCCGTGGGCCTCGGGCGGGAGGATCATCTTCTCCACGCGGGTCGGCTTGCCGTGGGCGCCCAGCATTCGAGGGACCGAGTGGCCGTAGATGTCGGCGTCGACCACGCCGACCGAGAGCCCGCGGGCGGCCATGGCCACCGCGAGGTTGACCGTGAGGCTCGACTTGCCGACCCCGCCCTTACCGGATGCGACGCAGTAGACCCGGGTCAGTGATCCTGGCTCGGCGAACGGGATACGTGGTTCCTCGGCATCGCCGCGGAGCTTGCGGCGGAGATCGGTGCGTTGCTGGTCGCTCATCACGTCCAAATCGACCGTGACATGCCGCACTCCGTCGACGGCCGACACCGCAGCCGTGACGTCGCGGGTGATCTTGTCCCGAAGTGGACAGCCGGAGACCGTCAGGAAGATCTCCACGTGAACGGTGCCGTTCTCGCCGATGGTCACGTCCTTGACCATGCCGAGATCGGTGATCGGCTTGTGGATCTCCGGGTCCTGCACGCCGGAAAGCGCCGCACGCACAGCGTCGACGTCGGGAACCTGAGTTGGCTCGCTGGTCGTCACACATTCATGCTACGGGCACTCCACTACCTCCGGACCGGTGACCGCATCCGTTGTCATGCGCTCGAACACACGCATTCCGTAACATCACGATCGTGGCGGAGCCAGCCGTGACCCGGAGGCCGACCGGGAATGAGCTCGACGCGTGGCGCTCGTTCCTCCGGGCGCACGCGCGACTGGTACGCGTCCTCGAGACCGAGCTCGTCGCTGAGCATCCACTGTCCCTCGGTGGGTATGACGTGTTGGTTCAGCTCGCAGAGGCTCCTGGCCGGCGGCTGCGGATGGCCGAGCTCGCCGACGCCGTCCTGCTGTCCCGATCGGGTGTCACCCGGCTGGTGGATCGACTCGAGGTGGCCGGCATGGTCACCCGCGAGCGCTTCACCGGCGACGGTCGTGGCGTTGTGGCGGTACTCACAACAAAGGGCGTCGACACGTTGCGCTCGGCCGCGCGCACGCACCTGGCCGGCGTGGTCCGGCACTTCATCGACCATTTCGATGCCGAGGAGCTGGCCGGGTTCGGCGAGATGTGTTCCCGACTCGCGGAGTAGCTCAGCCGTCCACCCAGCGGGGGTCGTCGCGGATCGACTCGGCCGTCAGCCGTGGCCTCGGGTTGAGGTCCCTGCGCAGTCGGTCGAGCTCGCCGCGCAGGTAGTCGCGAGTGGCCACCTCGCCGATCGCCAGGCGCAGGGCCGCCAGCTCGCGGGCCAGGTACTCGGTGTCCTCCTTGGTCTGCGCCGCGCGTGCCCGGTCCTCCTCCAGCGACACCCGGTCGCGGTCGTCCTGGCGGTTCTGGGCCAGCAGGATCAACGGCGCCGCGTATGCGGCCTGCGTGGAGAACGCCAGGTTGAGCAGGATGAACGGGTACGGGTCCCAGCGCAGCGACACCGCGACCAGGTTGAGCGTGATCCACACGAACACCAGCAGCGTCTGCCAGAACAGGAACTTCCCCGTGCCGAGGAACCTGGCGAGTCGCTCGGAGAGCCGGCCGAACGCCTCCGGGTCCCACGACAGCCGCAGCCGGCGGGGCGAGCGCGGCTGGTCCAGCCGGCGTCGGGCATGCAGGTCAGGCATCGGCGGTCTCGCCTTCCGTCACCGGCTCCCACGGGCCACCCTCGCGCCAGCCCGCGGGCAGCAGGTGGTCCAGCACGTCGTCGACGGTCACCGCACCGACCAGGTGTTCGGTGTCGTCCACGACGGGCGCGCACACCAGGTCGTAGGCGGCGAAGTACCGGGTGACGTCGGTGAGCGACGCGTCCGGTGGCAGCCGGGCCAGCTCGGCGTCGATGGCCCCGGCCACCAGCTGTGACGGTGGTTCGCGCAGCAGCCGCTGCAGGTGCACGCAGCCGATGTAGCGACCGGTCGGCGTGGCCGACGGCGGCCGGCACACGAACACCATGCTGGCCAGCGCCGGCGTGATGTCGGGGTTGCGGACCATCGCGAGCGCCTCGGCGATCGTCGCGTCCGGGCTCAGCACGATCGGCTCCGGCGTCATCAGCCCACCCGCCGTGTCGGCGGAGTAGGCGAGCAGCCGGCGCACCGGGTCGGACTCCTCGGACTCCATCAGCTCGAGCAGCCGGTCCTGGTCGAACTCGGGCAGCACGGCGAGCAGGTCGGCGGCGTCGTCGGGGTCCATCGCTTCGAGGATGTCGGCCGCGCGCTCCTCGTCGAGGTGGGCGAGCAGGTCCTTCTGGTCGTTCTCGGGCAGCTCCTCGAACACGTCCGCGAGTCGGTCGTCGTCCAGGCCGTCGGCCACCTCGAAGCGGCGCTTGGCCGGCAGGTCCCGGAGCGCGGCAGCGACGTCGGCGGCCCGCATCGTGTCGAAGACGGCGAGCAGCTGGTCCGTGCCCTGCGGGGTGGAGGAGAGGTCGGTGACGCCGGGCCCGCGGATCTCCTCCCAGCGCAGCACCTGGATCGGGCCGCGGCGGCTGAGCCGGCCGGTGCGCTGCTGGACGGCGACCCGGCCGAGCACCCAGTCGCGGGTGCGGGTGGGCTCCATCGCGGTGTCGACGACGACCGCGGTCACGTCGGTGTCCGTGATCGACACGTGCGCGTCGAGCAGCTGGCCGACGACGAGCACCTCGTTGGGCCGTTGGTGGAACCGGCGCAGGTTGACCGAACCGGTGGCGAGCGTGACCGCCGAGGCGTCGATCGAGGTGACCCGCAGCATGGGCACGAAGATCCGCCGCCGGGTCGCGAGCTCCACGACGGCGCCGAGCACCCGCGGCGCCTGCCGGTCGGTGCGCAGCGAGGCGACGACGTCGCGGATCTTGCCGATGGACTCGCCGTCCGGCCCGAAAACCGGCAGGCCCACCAGTTGCGCGACGAACACCCTGCTCGAGGAGCCCACGGCGTCAGGCTAGCCGTTCGGCCAGCAAATCACCCGGCGGTGAGCTTCGCGACGAGGTTCTTGTCGAGGCCGTCGATCTCGCCGTACGGCACCGCGATGGTCGGGATGCCGCACGCGTTCGCGAAGCCCGCGATCCGGGGCAGCTCGAGGGTGAACTCGATGGCGTTTCGGGTGAACCCGATCCGGACGACGTCGCCGAGATCGCTCCTGGTGAAGGACAGCCGGCCCGGCATCCCGCAGACGCCGCCGTCGTGGTCGAGGGCTCGGGCGACCTCGGTCAGGTCGACGGCGTCGGTGAAGATCGCGTCCGCGGCGAGGGCCGCACCGGTGTGCAGGTCCACCGTCGTGGCGGTCGCCGTGCTCCAGTCGCTGTTGGTGATCAGGTCCGAGCGCACCCGGTGGTCGTAGTGGACGGACACGAAGTCGTTGTTGCGCAAGGTGATCTCGGCCCTGGTGGCGAGGTTGAACGGGGCGTTCTGCTGCGGGTGGCCCGCCGTGAGCTCACGGGTTGCGGCGATGCTCTCGCGCAGCTGGTTGATCTCGTCGTCGACGGAGGAGCGGAGGGCGTCGTTGATCCGCTGCTGCACCGTGCCGTTCGGATGCCCGGACACCTGGACGACCTGCGCGGAGACGTTCAGGATGACGTCGTCGTAGCTGGTTCGGACGGTCTGGGTGTCGACGCTGAGCGCCTGTGCTTCGGCGACGGGTGGCCCGTCCCCGTTGACCCCGACGACGATCACCGTGGCCCCGACGACCACCGCGACGGCGATCACGACAGCCGCCACCTTCGCGGCAACGGCGGCGGCCACCCCACCGGCGACCGAACCACCGGCCGCGACGGTGGTGGCGCCGCCCCCGGCGAG
>NZ_WHTD01000169.1 GCF_009379765.1 Actinophytocola sp.
AGCGGTCGCCGGCGAACGGGCGGACCTGCTGGGCCCAGCCGATCGGCGACAGCCACGACAGCCAGGTCGAGGTGTCCACCCCGGACGCGTCGCCCGCGGCCCGCAGCAGGTAGGCGGCGGCGAGCACCGCGGCGCCCAGTCCGTTCGCGGTCCGCGCGCTCTCGGTGACCTGCGCGGTGACCGCGCCGACCGCGGCGAACGCGATGCCCGCGCCGGCCCAGGACAGCCCGAACGCGAGCGCGCCGGCGGCCGGGAGGCCCGCGCCGATGAGGCTGAGCGCGGTCAGCAGGGCCAGCACCAGCGTGGTGCCGACGGCCAGCAGCATCGCGGCGGTGAGCGCGGCGTACCGGCCGACCACGGTGGCGCCGATCAGCTCGAGCCGGCCGGACTCCTCTTCGGCCCGGGTGTGCCGGACCACGGTGAAGATCGCGACCAGGGCCACCAGCGCGGCGCCCATCGCGCCGAGCTTGAACATCGAGACCGCGCCGAGCGAGGTCGGGTCGAACACCCGGCCGTACAGCGCGAGCGTCGCGGGTGTGTCGTTGACTACGGACGCGGCCCGCACCCGCGACTCGAGCGTGGTGAACAGGCTCTGGGACGCAGCCGCGGAGCTGGCGGCCATCACCACGAACAGCACGATCCACACCGAGGCGAAGATCCGGTCCCGCCGGATCGCGAGGCGCAGCAGCGCACCCGTGCCGGCGAAGCCGTCCCTCCGGCCGGCCGCGGCGCGGACCGGCCGGTCGGTGGTGGGCAGGGCGGCCGTCGTCATGTCGTCACCGCCGCGTGCCGGCCGTTCTCGGTCGCGAGGTCGGCCTGGTAATGCCGCAGGAACAGCTCCTCCAGCGTCGGCGGCTGGCTGGTGAGGCTGCGCACGCCGACATCGGTCAGCTGTCGCAGCACGGCGTCGAGCTCTTTGGTGTCGACGTCGAACTTCACCTGGTTGCCGTCGACCGTGAGGTCGTGCACGCCGGGGTGGTTCCCCAGACCGCTCGCCGTGCCGGCGAGCTCGGCGGAGATCGACGTGCGGGTCAGGTGACGCAGCTCCGACAGCGTGCCGGTCTCGACCGTGCGGCCGAGCCGGATGATGCTGACCCGGTCGCAGAGGCTCTCGACCTCGGCGAGGACATGGCTCGACAGCAGCACCGTGCGGCCGCGGCCGCGCTCCTCGGTGATGCAGTCCTGGAACACGGCCTCCATCAAGGGGTCCAGCCCGGAGCTCGGCTCGTCCAGGACCAGCAGCTCCACGTCGGACGAGAGCGCAGCGACCAGGGCCACCTTCTGCCGGTTGCCCTTGGAGTACGTGCGGCCCTTCTTCGTCGGGTCGAGGTCGAAACGCTCGAGCAGGTCGGCCCGCCGCTTCGGGTCCAGGCCGCCACGCAGCCTGCCGAGCAGGTCGATCACCTCGCCCCCGGACAGGTTCGGCCACAGCGAGACGTCGCCGGGCACGTAGGCCAGCCTGCGGTGCAGGCTGGTCGCGTCGGCCCACGGGTCGCCCCCCAGGAGCTGGACCTCGCCGGAGTCGGCCCGCAGGAGGCCGAGCAGGACACGGATGGTCGTCGACTTGCCCGCACCGTTGGGGCCGAGGAACCCGTGCACCTCACCGGTGCGCACCGACAGGTCCAGCCCGTCCAGCGCGCGTGTCTGGCCGAAGGTCTTGACCAGGCCGGACACGGAGATTGCGGTTGTCATGCTCACGAACGTACAGTCGTTTCACAAAGTTGTGAAGTTAAGAAAACGTATAAACTGATCGAGATCACACGACCGGAGTGGATGATGCAGAACGTGACCGACAGTGTGAGCTCGAACGGCGATCCGGCCGACGGGTCCGACACCGACGCGGTGGCGCGGTTCGTCGAGCGGTTCGCGTTGTTCCTGGTCCAGTCGGGGGTACCGAGGATGCCCGCGCGGGTGTTCGGCGCGCTGCTCGTGACCGAGGAGGGCAAGCGCTCCGCGGCGGAGCTCGCCGAGTCACTGCGGGTGAGCCCGGCCGCGGTCTCGGGTGCGGTGCGGTACCTCGCCCAGGTCGGCCTGATCGTCCGCGCCCGCGACCCCGGCGAGCGCCGCGACCACTACGAGGTCACCGAGGACGTCTGGTACGAGGCCTACGCCGACCGGGACAAGCAGTTCGAGCAGTGGTCGCTGCTGCTCGGCGACGGCGCGGCGATCCTCGGCCGGCACACCAACGCCGGCGCCCGGCTCAACGAGAGCCGGAAGTTCTTCGACTTCCTCCGCGACGAGATCCCCAACATGATGCGGCGTTGGCGCGAGTACCAACGCGAGCACGGGAACCAGGCCGGCGAATCTGGGTAGGTTGGCGGGCGTGACCAATCCCGTGCATCCACTTGCGGACGAGCTGCTCGAGCTCTCCTTCGTCGCCGACCCCGTCATGGCGACGATCCTCGGCCTACCCGGCCACGACGACACGTTGGGCGGCCGGTCCGAGCAGGCCCAGCAGGCAATACGTGCGGCGGCACTCGACATCGCCGCCCGCACCGAGGCCGTCGACCCCGCCTCGCTGTCCGCCGCCGACGCGGTGACCAGAGCGGCGGTCCTGCACCACGCGAAGCAGATGGTCACCGACGTGGACGCGCGCGGCGTCGAGTACACGATCTCCGACACGTTCGCGGGCCCGGCCGCCGAGCTGATCTCGATGCTGCCGATGATCGTGCTCTCCGATGCCGCCCAGGCCGCGTCCTACCTCGACCGGCTGCGGGCGGTCCCGGCCTATCTCGACGCGGTCGCCGGCCGGCACCGCGCCGGTGTCGCCGCCGGCCGGGTGCCGGTCGCGCACCTGGTCCGCGCGGCCGTCGCGCACCTCGACCGCTACCTCGGCGCGGCCGAGGACGTGCTGACCCGCCCGGCGTTCGACGCCGACTCGTTCGACGCCGAGCGGGAGCGGGTGCTGGCCGACGTGGTCCACCCTGCCTTCGCGCGCTACCGGGACGTGCTGACGAACGAGCTCGTCCAGCACGGCCGCGACGAGTCGCACGTCGGCCTGTGCTGGCTGCCCGACGGCGAGGCGATGTACGCCGGTTACGCCCGCATCCACACCACGACCGACCGCACGCCCGAGGAGCTGCACCGCACCGGGCTGGACGTCATCGAGGCGCTCACCGAGGAGTACGCGGAGATCGGCGAGCGGGTGTTCGGCACCCGGGACCGGGCGGCGATCTTCCGGCGGATGACCAGCGACCCGGCGATGCGCTGGCGCGACGCCGACGAGCTGCTCGAGTCCGCGCGCTCGGCGGTCGCCAGGGCGGAGGCCGCGACGCCCGGGTGGTTCGGCAGGCTCGCGAGCTCGCAGTGCAAGATCGAGCCGGTGCCGGCGGCCGACGCGCCCGGCTCGGCCGCGGCGTACTACGTGTGGCCGTCGATGGACGGCAAGCGGCCCGGCATCTACTTCGCGAACACGCACCGGGCCGAGGAGCGGGACCGGTTCACGTCCGAGGTGACCGCCTTCCACGAGGCGGTGCCGGGCCACCACTTCCAGATCGCGCTCGCCCAGGAGCTCACCCACCTGCCGATGTTCCGGCGAGTCGTCACGCCGAACGCGTACGCGGAGGGCTGGGGCCTCTACACCGAGCGCCTCGCCGACGAGATGGGCCTGTACACCTCCGACGTCTTCCGGCTCGGGATGCTCGCGATGGACTCGCTGCGTGCCGGCCGGCTCGTGGTCGACACCGGCATGCACCACAAGGGCTGGAGCCGCGCGCGGGCCGTCGGCTTCCTGCGGGACAACACCCCGATGTCCGACCTGGAGATCGGCAACGAGATCGACCGGTACATCGCGTACCCGGGTCAGGCGCTGTCCTACATGGTCGGCCGGCTGGAGATCCAGCGGATGCGGGCCGCCGCCGAGGCCCGGCTGGGCGACCGGTTCGACATCAAGGCCTTCCACGACGTGGTGCTCGGCAACGGTCCGCTGCCGCTGGCCGTCCTGGACGAGGTCGTCACGGCCTGGTCGGCGGCGCTGACCGGCGGATGACGGGCAGATGAACAGGCGGGGACGGGCCTCGCGCGCCGCGGGGCCCGTCAGCCGACCTTCACCGACGCCAGGATGTCCTTCGCCACCGACGGCGGCAGCGGCGCCGGGTCGCCCGGACCGCCCGAGACGTCGCTGACCACCGCCAGCATCGCCACGCCGCTCGGCTTGCCGTCCTCCTCCAGCAGCACGCCGACGATCGCGACCTCGCCCTTCGACGCCTCGCACTTCGGGGCGGTGACCTGGGGCGTGACCGCGGCGTTGAGCGTCATGGCCTGCTTGCCGTCGACCTCGGTCTCGGTCGGCTCCGGCACGTCGACCTTGGCGGTGTCCTTGAAGTAGCTCGTGCCGAACGACTTCGCGAAGTCCTTCACCGTCTTCGTCAGGTCGAGCTTCGCGCCGTCCTTGCCTTGCACGTCACCGCTCGCCGCGAAGCTGCGGATGTAGGACCCGCCCTCGCAGTCGTAGACGCCGTAGTCGGCCGAGCCGGTGAAAGTGACGTCCCCCAACCCGCTGGGCCTCGGGTCCGGCGACAGCTCCCAGTCGCCCGGCACCTCGTAGGACAGTCCGGCGTCGGCGGTGTTGTCGACGACCTGCCAGCCTTCCTTGCCCTCGGGTCCCTTGGACGGTCCGGACGGGTCCGACGACGGCGGGTTGTCCGAGGACTTCCCGGGCGACTCCGGAGTGGACGGCGCGGTCGTGTCCGACGGCCCGGCCGTCGGACTGTCGTCCCGGTTGACGAGCACGATCGCGACCACCGCGCCGACGATGATCACGATCGCCAGCACGCCCAGGATCATCGGCAGCTTCGACCGGCGCGGGGGCGGCGGCGGACCGAAGTCCTGCGCCGGGAAACCGCCAGTCTGGTAGGGGTTGTACTGACCGTACTGGTCGTAGCCGCCCTGGCCGTACGGGTTGGGCTGCGCGTAGGGGTCGGCCTGGTACTGGTTCGGGTCGGGCGCGTACGGATGGGTGCCCTGCGGTCCGTACGGATCGCCGCCGTAGGGGTTCGGCGGCTGGTTCCACCCGCCCTGGTTCCCCTCGTTGCCCTGCCATCCGGTCACACCCGGAGATTAGCCCGCCCACGCCTGCCGCGCGGAGGTTTGGCAGCGTAACGGTGTGCTATCGGAGTTGCCGGTCGACGCCGCTCCCGCGGCACCGCAGGCGCGCCGGACCACCTCGACGTAAGGTCCTCTGATGGTCGCCCTGCCCCCGGAGTTCGCCGGGGGAGGGTCGCCATCGGCCGTAGTAGATTTGTTCCGCGGCCGCTTTGGTCGAGTGTGTGAGGAGCAATCATGGGTATCGACTTCGATGACCTGAAGAACAAGGCGCAGGACCTCGTCGAGGAGCACGGCGACAAGATCGAGGGCGGCGTCGAGAAGGCCGGCGACTTCGCGAAGAAGCGGTTCGGCCACGCCGAGCAGGTCGACCAGGTCGTCGACAAGATCCAGGACGCGATCCCCGACCGCCCCTCCGCAGGTCAGGCTGGTGCCGACGACAAGTGAGCAACCCGCCACCGGGCTCGGCGACGACGCGCAAGCCACTCATGATCACCTGGCAGGGGGTGACCTCGCCGCGGCTGGAGTCGGTGCGGCTGCTGGTCTCCGACGGCCGGCTGCGAGCGTCCGGACGGGTCGTCGCCGCCGCCAACCCCGCCACCGGCACTGAGGCGTTCAGCGCGTCCTTCGAGTTCACGGTGGCCCGCACGGGTGACGTGGGCAGGGGATTGCTACGCACGATCACCGCGGACGAGGAGCGCCAGGTGTCGGTGGGCCGCACGGAGGACGGCGTGTGGCTCATCGACCATGGCCAGGGCGCGGCCCGCAACGAGTTCGACGGCGCCGCGGACGTCGACGTCGCGGGGCTCGTCTCGTTCACCGCGCTGCCGATCCGCCGGTTAGGCCTGCACCGGCAGCCGGGCGAGCACGTGCTGCCGGTGCTGTACGTGACGATGCCGGACCTGTCGGTGCGCCTGGTCCACCAGACCTACCGCACGGTGTCCGCCGACGAGACCGGCGCCGTGATCAACTACACCGTCCCCGACTTCAGCACGGACCTCACCGTGGACACCGACGGCCTGGTCATCGACTACCCGGGCATCGCCAAGCGCGTCTAGGCGCCAGCTGGTCGACCCGCCTGGGCCGGCATGCCCTGAACGACGCACTCGGGGCATTCAACGTCCCCAACGACGCGTTCAGGGCATCGGGCCACCACGTGCGGCAGCGCCGCGGGTCACCCGCCGTTGCGTCGCCGGCGCTTTGTCAGCCCGGTAGGTCGGCGATCGCCACGGTGCCGTCGAAGCGGAGGACCCGGCCGCCGCCCGCGCCCAGTGAGCGCAGGTCGTCGAAGGCCTCCGGGTCGGTCAGGTCGACCCGGACCTCTCCCCGTTCGGCCGACCGGAGTCCCATCAGCTCGGCCCGCCCGGCGTTGCCCGCCCGGATCGTGGCCGCCAGCCCACCGGTCGACGCCAGCGCGCCGCGAGCCGCCCCGAGCCGGCCCAGGGCGTCGTCCACCGCGTCGAGAAGTGCCGGCCGGTTCCCCTCACACATCGCCAGCACCAGGTCCGCCCGCGTGCCCGCCACCCGCGTCCCGTCGGTGAACGAGCCCGCCGCCAGGGCCAGCGCGAGCGGCCCGCCGTCCGCGCCGGTCGCGGCAAGGACCGCGGCCAGCACGTGCGGCAGGTGCGACACCCGGGCCACCGCCGCGTCGTGCTCGCCCGCTGTCGTCGGCACCACGTGCGCACCGCAGTCCAACGCCAGCTCCGCCGCCTCCCGCCACGGCCCGAGGTCGGTGTCCTCGTCGGCGACGACCACCCATGCCGCGCCGTCGAACAGCGTCTCGGAACCCGACACCCACCCCGACTCCGACCGGCCCTGCATCGGATGCCCGCCGGCATACCGGGCGCCGGGCACCAGCCGCGCGACGGCCTCGGCCACCGGCTGCTTCACGCTGACGACATCGGTCAGCAGGCACGACGGCGCGAGCGACGCGACCGTCCGCAGCACCTCGTCCACCGCCGGCAGCGGCACCGCCACGACGACCAGCGCCTCCCGCGCGGCGGCCTCGCCGACCGCCTCGTCCACTGTGGACCGGACGTCGAAGCCCGCCGCGCGCGCGGCCTCGGAGTCCGATGTGGACGAGGTGAAGCCCCACGCCGGCCGCCCCGCGCGGACTGCCGCGCGCAGCACCGAACCGCCGATGAGACCGAGGCCGACCACGCACACCGCTCGCATGCCGGACATCATTCTCCGGCCGGCTCAGCGCAGTGCGTCGAGGGCGAACGCGGCGTACATCGCGACCCCGTGGGCGAACGCGGACTCGTCGAAGTGCACCCGGTTGGAGTGGTTCGGCGGCGCCTCCTCCGGCTCGATGCCCGGCGGGCACGCACCCACGAACGCGAGCGTGCCCGGCACCTTCTGCAGCACGTAGGAGAAGTCCTCCGCGGCCATCAGCGGGTCGGTCATCGGCGGGCCGAAGCGCGGGCCGAGCACCGACCCGGCCAGCTCGAGCACCCGCGCGGCGACGGCGGCGTCGTTGACCGTGGGCGGGTAGGTGGTGTTGACCTCGAACTTCACCGTGCACCCGTGCGCGGCGCCGATGTGCTCGCACACCTTGGGAATCTCCGCGAGCACCGCCTCGTGCACCGCGTCGGACAGCGTCCGCACGGTGCCCTCGAGCTCCGCGGTCTCCGGAATCACGTTGGACGTCGTCCCCGCCGTGATCCGGCCGACGGTGAGCACCGCCGGGTCGAACACGCTGAACCGCCGGGTCACCATCGTCTGCAGCGCACCCACCATGGCCGCCGCCGCGGGCACCGGGTCGATCGCGTGGAACGGCATCGCGCCGTGCCCGCCGCGGCCGGTGACGGTGACCGTCCAGGCGTCCGCGCTGGCCATGATCGGCCCGGGCTTGCACGTGATCACGCCGGATGTGGCGGTCGCCGTGATGTGCAGGGCGAGAGCCCGCTCGACCGCCCGCCCGCCGGCCTCGAGCACCCCCTCGTCGACCATGTGCTTGGCGCCCTGATGGCCCTCCTCGCCGGGCTGGAACATGAAGATGACCCGCCCGGACAGCGCGTCCCGCCGCGAGTACAGCAGCCGCGCGGCGGAGGCGAGCATCGCGGCGTGCGTGTCGTGCCCGCACGCGTGCATCGCCCCCGCCTCCTCGGACGCGAACGCGAGCCCGCTGTCCTCGCGCAGCGGCAGCGCGTCCATGTCGCCGCGCAGCAGCACGCTCGGCCCCGGGTTGGCGCCGTTGAGCACCGCGACCACCGAGTCGCACGACTCGCCCTTGGTGACGTGCAGGTCCAGCCCCTCGAGCGCGTGCAGCACCGCCGCCTGCGACCGCGGCAGCCGCAACCCCAGCTCGGGGTGCTTGTGCAGCTGCCGGCGCAGCGAGACGGTTCGCGGCTGCAGCGCGCGGGCGGCCTCCACCAGCCCGGTGAACCTCGGGTCGTTGGCCAGGGCTGAGGCGGAATCGGCGGGTGTCATGAGTTGATGATGGCACCCGTGGACCGTGGGTGAAGGCCTCTTACCCCGCGTAGTGGTCGGCTGGCAACACCCGGTGACCCGCTTCTTCCTGCGAAGAGGCAACAGGAATACCGTGTCACCATGTCCGAGGAGGATGCGGTGCCAGGCTTCGCGATCGCGGTCGTTCGCGAGGACGGCAAGTGGCGATGCACCGCGATGAACGCCTCGGTGCTGGGTGAGCTCGACGCGGCGATCACCGAGCTGCACAAGGTTCGCTCGACGGGTGCGGTGATCGGTCTGCTCGGCGTCGACGACCAGTTCTTCCTGCTGCTGCGCCCGTCGCCGCGCGGCATCTCGCTGCTCCTGTCGGACGCCGCGGCCGCCCTGGACTACGACATCGCCGCCGACGCCCTGGATCTTCTGCGCGTCGAGCCCCCGTCCGAGGACGATGAGGACGTCTGGCCGGAGGGTGCCCTCGACATCCTCGCCGACATCGGCCTGCCGGCCGCGGAGCTGCAGGTGATCGTCGGCGAGGTCGACCTGTATCCCGACGAGCAGCTGCAGATGATCGCGCAGCGCTGCGGTTTCGCCGACGAGTTCGCGAAGCTCCTGGACACGATCCCGCAGTGACCTCGTCCGTCGATGAGCCGCTGATCCGAGCCGCGCTCGCCGCGGCCCGACGCGCCGAGGGCACCGACGACGTGCCGATCGGCGCGGTGGTCGTCGGCCCCGACGGCACCGAGCTGGCGAGCGCCTGCAACGCCCGCGAAGCCTTGGGCGACCCCACCGCGCACGCCGAGCTGCTGGCCCTCCGCGCCGCGGCCACGGCCCTCGGCGACGGCTGGCGCCTGACCGGCTGCACCCTGGCCGTGACGGTCGAGCCGTGCACGATGTGCGCCGGCGCCCTGGTCCTGTCCCGGATCGCGCGCGTGGTCTTCGGCGCCTGGGAGCCCCGGACCGGCGCGGTCGGCTCCCTGTGGGACGTGGTGCGCGACCGTCGGCTGACCCACCGCCCGGAGGTCGTGGGCGGCGTCCTGGCCGACGAGTGCGCCGCCCTGCTGGACGAGTTCTTCGCCGCCCACCGCTGACCCGGGACCGGTCCCGAGCTCGTCGGTCCATGCTGGCCCGCGTCCGGCCAGGGAGTCCCGGACAAGGCGGGCGGCCGGTCACCCGTGGGGGCGTGGCCGGCCGTTCGCCGCCTCACTGGAGGACGGCCAGGTCGGCGATCACTTCGTACATCGGTGACCTTGTCCGCGATCGGGATGGCGAGAACCAGCCCAGCCCGCCGCGCGGACCATGACCTAACAAACGGTGTCGGCGACACTACTTGGTCATCAGCTCGCGCAGTGCCCGTGCTGCCTCGGCGAGCGTGGGGTAGCTACCGGTCGTCCTGCCCTGCACCTGGCACATGATCAGGACGAAGGCAAGGAAGCACAGCATCCGCAGCATCTGCCAAGCAATGATTGCCAGCACCCCGCTCGCGCCCACGGTAGACGCCGTCTCCAGCGCCGTGTCGAACTCACCCATGTGCGCGCTCCCTCTCGGTCGACCGCCGACCGCTCAAGTCCCACCACATCGCACCGCCGTACGAAGGTCCACGCTCCCGGGCCAAGTCGCCAGCAACGTGCCACCACCTCGAAATTCGCCACGAACTCGCCAAGGGCCGATCCGGTGGCGAGAAGTTGGCAAATGTCGACGACCGCGCAGAATGCCGAACTCCGATGTGGCGAATACTTGGCAAACGCCCTGGTGAAAGCTTCGCCCGATCTCGATGCCGTCCGTCATTACTAACAGGCGGCAACTCGTCCACCAGGATAGGGTAAGGTCCCTTGATCAACGTCGGAGGAGGCTCGCTCGTGTCAACCAAATTCACCGAGAGGGCGGTGGACAGGCTGCACAAGGGCCTTGGTGTGCGCCAGGACTTAGACCCGGTGTTGTTCAAGCACGAGTCCAACCTGGGCGTGCAGTGGGGCATCGTCAGGTACGAGCAGCGTGTCGTGCAGCTCGCGAAAGTGCAGTACCGACTGGCACAAGTCTTTCGAACGCTCCCCGACGAGCGCGGCAAGCGCCTCGCCCCGGTTCTCTACAATATGGATCCCGACCCGGAGATGTGCCGACGGGACTTGGGCGGGCGCAAGGTGCTGTTCGTGATGCGCCACCCGAATGAGGGATATTCCGAGCGGACGCTGTCCCGGATACTCGAGGCAACTGTCCCAGCGATCAAGAACTCGTTGCAGGCCTCGCTTCCGGAAATTCCGGCGGAAGCGCTGCGGAAACTTGTGCAGCGCGAACAGGAATTCGCCGTGGAGCGGTCCGGGCGCGTTCATTCGGACGCTTTCGCTCGCCTGGTTCGCCGCAGCTACACCGCCCCGATGGACGAGGCAGTCGCGGCTTTCCTCAGGTTGTCCGTCGTCGTTCCCCGGTCGCAAACCGACGGCCTGATCGTCGCCAGGACCGCGGGCCAAGGCGACTGGCTGTGCGTGTTCAGCACCGAGGCGAACCATGAGACGCACCGGCACACGACGCGCCAGCAGCCGTGGTCGGGCCGCTACGGCATGATGCTGGGTGCCGACCTGGTTCGCGAGGTGGTCGACCGGTGGCGCACGGTTGGCATCGTGGTCGACCCGCCCGGTACCCGGTCGTCCGACGCGCCTGCCCACACGTCCAACACGCTCCGGCTTCCCGCGAGCGAGTTGCCACGGCTCATCGGCCGTCACTGAGGCAGCCGCACGGCACACTCCCCGAATCCCCGCTGACAACGGGCAATTCCGCCCGTACCACCAGGAGGACGACCGCTCATGGACGGGTTCTCGGTCCTGCCCGAGGAGCTCACGAGCGCGGCAGCCGCCATCCGCGACCGCGGCGAGCAGCTCGCGATGAGCCCTGTTGTCAAGTACGCGATCAACCCCAGGGAGGTCGGCACCGACGTCCTGGCGGCCGCGATGTTGGAGGTCCAGGACGCCTCCCGCTGGTCGGTCTCGGTGCTCAACTCGACTGCGGGCGCCACTGCGGACCGGTTGTCCGCCACCGCGGCGACTTACGAGGCCATCGACCGGAACCAGGTCGACACGATCACGGCCATCGACTCCCCGTCGAGCGACAGCTGAGGCCTCCGATGACGACCGACGAGTCCGAGCCGTTCGACCGGCACAACCCGATCCCGGGCAACGCGCACGCGATCCAGGGTGAGATCGACCGGGTCACCGGCATCCGTGACCGCTGTCATGACACGGCGGGTTGGCTCCGTCAGCTCAGTCTGGACGGCTGGCACGGCCACGCGGCTGAACAGTTCGCGGCGTTCAAGTCGTCTCGACTCGCCCGGCAGTGGGAGGAAGTGGAGGACGAGCACGACCTGGTGGCTACCGCACTCGCAGATTACCGGGACATACTGATCACCCTTCAGCCACTCGCGCGCCAGGCTGTGGAGCGAGCGAGGCAGGACGGCACCTGGGCGCAGGCCGAGGCCGACATCGTGCGGTGGCGTGAACAGGCCCACACCGAAGCACACAAGACCGCCCAGATGCTCCGCGAGGTGGCCGGACGGCTGCGGGCGCTTCCCCCGCTCCCCGACGACGACCAGGCAGCCGCCTTCTCGCCCAACCAGCCGTCGAGCCCGCGGACCCGTGTTGACACGACGAACAACGGCGTGACACCGCCGAGCCACACTGAGCCTCCCGCCAGGCGCCAGTCGCCCGCCTCACTGCACGAGAAGGTCATCTCGCTGTGCGACGCGCTCCTGGGCGCCGATTACGTCAGCGAGGAAGACCTCTGAGGAGGTCAGGTAGGCGGAGCAGGTGCGCGGAGAGGCCGGATCGGGTGCGGTAGCCGGTGGATCTTGTCGGCGGCTGCCGCGGTCTGCCACTTTAAATGCGACTAACGGCAGAACGCCGGTCACCTCTTGAGCATGGGGACCGGCGTTCTGCTGAGACGAGCGGTAGCGGTGGGATTTGAACCCACGGAGGGTGTGAACCCTCACGCGCTTTCGAGGCGCGCTCCTTCGGCCGCTCGGACACGCTACCGCCGAGAACCCTACCGGACAGGTCGCGCGAGTTTTAGGAGTGGTACGCCTCATCTTCTCGAGTGAGGAATACTCGGGGGGTGATCAGCTGACGTGGGAGACGAGGAGGACGTCATGCATGCTGACCAGCAAGAGAAGGTGGACCAGGCGCCAGAGGGGGAGCCAAACGAGGGTCGTCACTCCGCGCCTGAGGGGGCTGACCGCCACCCACTGATCGACCTCGACCGGGACCCGAACCCAGGCGTCGCGGACCACGCGAAGCCAGAACAGGAGTAGGGCCCGTACCGACACCGAGCGCCGGCCATCCGAGAAGGGTGGCCGGCGCTCACGCATGTAGGGCGTCAGCCGGAACGGTGGCCGGTCATCGTCCGTTGAACGGCGAAACGGAGGCGGCATGACCACCAAACGTGTCCTCGACGCCGCCGGGCGCGAGTGGACGGTCGAGCAGCGGTTCGCGCCGTGGCGACGCGTCGTGCAGCCCATCGGGCTCGCCACCAGGCGCTACCGGCGGCGCACCCTGCGCCTGGCGCCACCGCCGGCCAGGCCCAGCCGCCGTCCGACGCCGCGGATGACCCGGGGTGACAAGGCCGCCGCCGTGGCGGTGGCGCCGCTCGTCGCATACGACCTGCTGTTGCAAGTGGTCGTTCTTGGCGTCGTCGCGGTGGTGGTCCTGTTGCCGCTGGTCGTGATCGAGGCCGCGGCCCAGGTTGTCGCGGGCACCGTGCTGGCGGCTCTGCGCACCACGGGGTTGGTTCGACGCCGCGTCGACGTCACTGTGAGCACCGCCCACTACCTGCACTCGGAGACGGTTCTCCTGGTACGCGGGCCCGTCCGGGAGCTCATGGCCGACCTGGCCACCGAGCGGCGGAACGCGAAAGCGTCATTTCGGCCGGCCGGGTTGCCCGACCGCGTCGAGGTCCGCTCCCACCGGAGCATCTGGCAGTCCTCCGACGAGTGGCGTTGAGACGCAAACGCCGGCCATCCCTGGATCACGGATGCCCGGCGTTCGGAGCGCGGAGGATGCGGGATTTGAACCCGCGAGGGCTATCACACCCAACACGATTTCCAATTCCACTCCGCCACGTTCCGCCACATCCCGTTCCGTCGTTCTCGCAGGTCAGAGCAGCGGCTGAACATGTAGGAAGTGTCCACACGGAACGGAACTGAGACGGAAACTGAGACGGGCGCGCCAGCCACCGATGCGGAACGGCCGGGTGCCCATCACCCCGGGAGGCGGCGGCACCGCGGGGAACGCCGAACGCCTCACGGCGGGCCGCTGAAGCGTGGGAACCGGTCAGAACCGTGGGACCGCGCGCCCGAAGTTGGCGGCGAACTCGGTCCACCAGGTTCCCGGGTCTACTTCCTGGGCAGCGGCGGCGAGCGCTTGGCCGGTGGCGGTCGTCACCGCCTCCGCCATCGACGTCACCCAGGGCTGCAGATGCGTGTTGCCGGTCGCGACCTGGTACTCACGGGCTTGGAGCAGGGCGTCCAGCTTGTCTGCGTCCCTCGAACACCGCGCTTCCAACGTCGCGCCCGGGGACTTCGCACCTTCGTGTTCGTCGATGGCGGCGACGATTCGCGCTGCCAGTTCCGGCGGCAACTGGGTGGTCTGGTCGGTTGCAACCTGATGAGCCGGCGCGGTCCGTACGTACGGCTTGCCAACAGACGGAACGTCGCCGATGCGGGTCTCAGGTAGGTCGTGGAACAGACCCAGCACCGCGGCGCGCTCTGGGTTTGCACCTTCCTGGTGTGCGATGGCGTACGCCAGTACGGCCACTCGGAATGAGTGCTCGGCCACCGACTCCGTGTTCGAGAGGCCGGCCAACAGCCAGCCAGCACGCGGCAGCCGTTTGAGCTGCCCAACCTCGTACGCGAACGAGGCGATCGAGCTGGCGTCTTGACTGCTGGTTCCCACGGGCGTCTCCATTCCCTAGTTGCTCGCTGACGAGGTAGGCGACCTGGTCCAGCCGGTCGCGGGCTTGCGATGAAACCACGTCGGACCTGTCCAGCGTGGCTGACACCGTCGATAGCGCTAGTGAGTAGGTCGGTCACACCCGCCGCCGTGTCGTACTCCCGCAGTCGGCCCAGCATGCCGAGCGGCCGTGTTTCCGTCATGCGACCACCCCAGCCCGCCGGGCAAGTTCGACCAGCTCTGCGTTAGGTTCGCTCTCCATCCTCAGCAAGTCGCGGAGCATCGTTTTCACCAGCCGATGACTAGTGATCTGCTCAGGAGTAATGCGCTCCGCAGCCGTCAGCGCTGTCACGGCTTGCGCCACGTTCCGCCGCTGCGTCCAAGCTCTCGCGACATCAATTAGCAATCGACCTTGCCGTTCTGGAGAAAGTGCACGCGCGTCAATGCCATCTGCTGCGCGAATGGCGGCGCCAGCGTCACTCAATTCGACTGCGACCGCTACCTCGTGGAGGCGCACGTTAGTAGGACCAAACTCAGTTTCGTAGTCATTCCGATCGTGACCAAGCTCATCCGCTGCCTTCCGAGCTATCTGGAGATGTTTGGAGGCGTCATCGGCTCGCTCCGTTCGAGCTGCAATGACGGCCAACTGGAGATGCAGCGCGCCGTACACTGACAGCGCTTCCACGCTTCCCCGCTGCGCCAGACCTTGCAGTGCAGTAGCCGCGGTTTCGGCGGCATGACGCGCTTGGTCCAACTGCCGGGCACCCTGAAACACGAGCGTCAAGCGAAACGCTCCTTCCGCCATCAGAAGCGGGTCAGCCGCGCGACCAGCATCGGAGATAGCTCGGTCCGCCGCTACCCAAGCCGCATCGAATTGTCCCAGTTTGGCCAACGCGGCCGCGCATGCGTGATAGCTCCTAGCCAGCAACGCGAAGACTTCTGGTGCATGCGGCCCGTCGATCAGCGCCGCCGACTCCAGATTTGGCAGGAGCCATTCAAGCAGTGGAATCAGTTCCGAGTAGCTTGCAGAATGCGCCAAAGTCCACGCTTTCGACGCCTCGACTCGGAGCACGTCAACCTTGGCAATGGTTTTGTATTCAGCATCAACCGCGGCACGCAGCGCGTAGTTTGCGCTGAGCAACAGCCGAAGCGGTAGCGCTTCGGCTGGCAACTCGTCAGCTGCAACAGTTGGTGCCGTCGGAGCAAGTTCCGCCAAGGGAACATCAAGGACCCGCGCAATTTTCTCGAGGACATCGAGGCCCTTGACTGGACGAACGCCGCGCTCAACCTGAGAAAGCCACGCTTCCGAGCGTTCGATCAGAGGCGCGAATTCACGTTGCGAGAGGCCCCGCCTTTGCCGATGAAATGCGATCTTGCGACCGAGTTCCCCATCAGACATCCTCGGCAACACCCTTTGCCGTGTGGAGAGTCAGAAACTCAACACGAACCGTCGTTATGTACTGTTCCCGCTCTGCGAGAAAGCGGATGGTGTGCGGCTGCCTCTCGTGCTCCTCGAACGCCGCCCGGTCGCGGTACAACTCGTAGAACACGCGGGCAAGAGACTCCCCTTCCACGTGGTGCGTTACGTAGGCGAGCGTCCCTGGCTCGATCCGCCGGATGCCTTCCCCGGTCAGCTCGACTAGGCGGTCGAACGCCGCCGCGCTCGCTTCGTCCTTCAGTTCGAACCTCACGGCAAGTGCGTACATCGATGCTCCTCCATCTGACTTGTTGACCCGTTGTCACAGTACGACACACGGACTTCTGTACGTATCGACGTGCGGCGCATTTCGCCAGGTCGCCGCGACAGTTGAGACGACAGCGATGATCGATACGTATGTTTCTACTAGACACGTACTGAAGTACGTGCTTCACTGTGCCTGTCAGAGCGATGCGAGCGACACCAGCGAAGCGCCGCACAACAGGAAGACCCGGCCCGAGCGGGCACTCGGACCGGGTCAGAGCATCGAAAGTTGGGTCAACGATGCAGGTCAAGCCTACGCGCCGGTTGTTCCGGGTGAGGGCCGTCGCGGAGATGTACGACGTGTCGGTGTCAACGATCTACCGGGCGATTGAGGCCGGGCACCTGGCCGCGTTCCGGATCGGCGCAGGTAAGGGTGCGGTCCGGATTCCTGAGGACGCGCTTGCGGCCTTCGAGAACTCGTGCGGGCTTCCTCCGACCGCTGCGCAGACCGACACCGAGCAGCCGGGGGATGTGGCCTGAGATGGCCACCGAGTGGATGCGGGTCGGGTGTGCGCAGACCGGTCCGGAGGGGGATGAGCTGTCTCACCTGGACCTTTTGTCCAGTGCGCTGCACGAGGCGATGGACGCGCACCGGCAGGGTGTGATCGTTGGTCCGGTGGTGGATGAGGTGGCGTTGGCGCGTGCGGCGCGTCGGGCGCGGCGCCGGGACACCACGCGGGCGTTGCACACGGTTCCGGGTGGTGCGGCGTGATCCGTAACCGGCGTGACGGAAGCCCCGCGGCCACGCTGTGGGCGCTGCTTGACCTGGGCACCCCGGAGAGCACCGATTGGATGCGGGGCGGGCTGTGTGCCCAGACGGATCCGGAGGCGTTTTTTCCGGACGCGGGTGGGTCGGTGCGTGCGGCGAAGGCTGTGTGTGCCGTGTGTCCGGTGCAGCTTGAGTGCCGTAGGTACGCGCTGGAGCGCGGGGAGCGTTTTGGTGTGTGGTGCGGGTTGTCCGAGTTCGAGCGCAGGGCGCTGCGCCGCTCATCTGTGGATCGGCGGGTGGCGTGATGGGCATCGTCTATTTCGGTCTGTACGCGGACGCGATCGACAGCTACAGCCATGAGGGTTACGCCGCGCGGGTCCGACCGGATGGCTCGGAGACCTCGGTGTGGACGTATGAGACCCGCGAGTTCGTCGGCTACCGCGCGTGTTGTGAGTGCGGGTGGCGCGGCTCCACTACGTATCCGCCCACCCAAGAGGGTGAGGACCAGGCCGATGAGGAGTGGGACCACGATCACCTGCGTCCGTTGATCGACGCGGCTGCACGCGCGCACACGGTGACCGGTGACGTGTTGCTGGCGTTCGTTCGGGAGTTGCGGGGCTCGCTCCAGCTCCAGGAGACGACCGATGCGCAGGGCGGCGTGGTGCTCACCGAGCACAGCCGGGGCGTGCTGGCCGCCGTCGAACGGCTTGAGCAGCTGCTGGACGACCAGAGCGGCGGGACACCGTCATGAGCGGCGTGCCGCGACCCCTGATCAACCCCGGCCCGGTGGAGACAAGCCGGCCAAGCAGATTCCCACCGGGTCGGGGCTCCCAACCACCACCACACCAGCGGAAGTGGAGAGAAGCCGATGGTACGGCTCGGATTGGATGACACGCTGCACGCGATCGTGCAGGTGACCCATGAGCATGGCCTGCCGTTGCACGGCGCCAGCGTGAACCCCGGATTCGTGCACGCGTTCACCGATGCGGTGGACCTGCCGTGGTGGGTGCGGTGGCTGACCGACCCGGCGGCGGAGGAGTCCCGGGGCGTTGTCTGGCAGAAGGACGCTGAGGACACGGGCGCTGAGGTCGTGTTCCACGTGAGCGGACAGCGCGAGGGTATCGAGTGGACTGTGACCGACCATGTCCCGGTCGTGGTCGCCGGGTCGGTGCTCGACGCGTACGGCGTGACGGTGACCGGTGAGCACCGCGCGGTGCCCGTCGCCGCCGCGGTCGCCGTGGCCGACGCACACGCTAAGCACGCCACCGGGCAGGCCAGCACCGCGGGCGGTGATCGGTCGTGATCGCCGCGCCGGACCGGGTGTTCGTGCCCGCGGCGTTCGCCGACCGGCTGGCGCACATGCCGACGCGGACGACGGAGACGCCCGTGCGTGTCGCGTGGCTGTGCGCGCAGCTCGCGGAGCTGACCGACCCTGCGGTGATCGCCACGGCGGACGGTCTGGCCGCGTTGCGGCTGGCCACCCACGTGCAGCGGGAGCTGTCCGTGCTGCCCGGCTCGGCCGTGAACGGGGCGGGGTGATCGGGATGTCGGTTGTGGGGAAGGTTGGTCTGGTGGCGGCCGCGGTGGTCGTGGTGGGCTATCTGGCCGGTCCGGAGACGGGTGCCAGCGGCACGGCCGGTCGGTGTGTGGTGCGGGCCGCGGCTGGTGGGTCGGTGGCCGGGTACGGGCCGGTGCAGGTCGCCAACGCGGCGGTGATTGTC
>NZ_WHTD01000130.1 GCF_009379765.1 Actinophytocola sp.
CTTGCTACGCTTCACCCGCGAAGTGCCTTCCCGTTCGGCAACCTGGACTCCATACAAGTCCCAGTTTCCCTTACAGGACAGGCACTTCGCCTCATTTGCAGCCCGTGTCGCCCACATCCGCATGAAAGACCCAGGCTAGTGCCCGGTCAAACCGGCGATCGCCGGCTTCAGGTGCGTTGTGTAGTCAATGGCCCGTCATCCGGCGATTCGCAGGGGGCAAGCCCGGTTTGGTGTGAGATACACGAACACGTTTGACGGTGTTGTGCTCTCCCGGTTTTCACTTGCCGCCGTAGCTGTCTGATCCTGCGAAGGCGGGAGATTGGAGCCAGGGGGAACGATCCCCCATACCTAAAGCGTACTCACGCCACTTTGCCTAGCTGACCTGCTGAGTTCATCATTGAAACCGACTCATCGGGTGCCAGCAAGGCCGAGATCCGAGCTCGCTGCGACTCGGTCAGCGGCGGGGCCTCTGACACGATCCTGGCGATGTACTCGGCTTGCTCCTGTGACATGGGGGCAAGCGTACGAACGGACCCCACGGAATGCAGATTGACCGAACTGCGACACGCTCAGGCCCACTCGATGGCCGTGCGCCTCACGGCCTCTTCCATCCGCTCATCGCCGGTCGACCACCGGGTCAACCGCCGTGTCGGCCTGCCAACCTCGATCTTGGCGAACAAAGTCTTGATCACCGACCGGCGGGCGGCCACACTCAACCGCTTCCACCGGGGCCGACCCACCTCCACGGTGAACTCCCCATCCCCAACCAGGGCCAGCAGAGCACCGGAGTGCGACGCCTCTGCCTGGCGCTGGCGCGCGGCCTCCAGGAGCGGCATGGTGTGCCGCTCCTTCATCGCCAGCGCGTCCGCGCTGATCCCGCCGTCCGGATCGGCGAAGGACACCCTCGCCTCTCGCAACTGGAGGTCGAGGCGAGCCACCTCGACCTCGGCCACCCGCGCCGCCTCGTCCCCGCGGGCGAACACCTGCCGGGCATCCGGTCTCGCCAGCCGGTGCATCACCAGTTCGGTGACGAACGCCTCCAACTCGTCGGCGCCGATGGACAGGCACGAGTCGGCATCGCACTTGTACCTGCGGGCACGGTCGGCGCGGCCTTGCATGGCGAGCCGGCCGCCCTGCTCGCAACCCTGGGCCAGCACGATGTAGGACAACAGGTGCTTGGTGGCGCCGGGGGCCGCCTGCCTGCGGCCCGGTGCGGACAGCACCGACTGGGCGCGGTAGAACGTCACCTCGTCCACCAGCGGCGGCCAGTTCGCGTCGTGCAGGACGCCGTTGTGCGAGCGCTTCCCGATGTAGCGGGGATGAACCAGCTTTTTGATCATGTTGCGGCGCCAGGGGCCACCGCCGGGCGCCGTGATCCCCCGGGCGTGCAAGTCCCGCATGATCGCAATCAGCGGGTCCTCGCGGGCGATGCGCTCGATGATCTCCCGCACGACCACCGCGTCATCGTTCGGGACCTCGGTGAAGATCTTGCGGTCGTCCGGGTCGTACCGCCTGGTGTAGCCGTGGGCAGCACGGCCATGGGCCTTACCTGCCAGCGCGGCACCGGCAACACCGCGGAGAACATCCACGCTCTTTATCTCGGACTCGTAGGCAGCGTCGGTCCCCGAGTCGTGCAGGATCTTCCAATCGCGGGGGATGGCAAGGTCATAGCTGCGCTGATCGCGGATGACGTGGATCCGAACAGCATGCTTGCGGCAGCGCTCCAAGAAGAACGCCCACGTGCTCGGGGTGCGGTCCCCGCGGCTGGAGTCCCACAGGACCACGATGTCCAGCTTGCCCGCGGTGACATCGACAACCAGCTCGGACCAGCCGCCGCGCTCCCGGGTGCCGAACCGGGACGCGCTCACCGTGTCGCCGTAGTCCAGCGGCACCCATCCCTCCCGGCCGCACGTCTCGTGCGCCTCCCTGATCTGGTCCTCGATGCTGACCTGTTTGCCGTGTGACTGCCTGGCGTAGCACCCGGCCTGTAGTCGGTCGTCTTCCTTCGACGGGCGACGACCTGGCGTAGTAGCGTCCATGTGTGTATGGTAGCCCCACAGCCCCCGGGTCCTCGGCGTCGTGCACCGAGCCGAGCATGCGGTAGCAGTGCGCGAGCAGCTCGCGCCGGTATGGGTCGGCCTGGCTCAGGAAGTCGGGCTCCACCGGCTTGTCCGCGACGTTCACGACGCTCCTCTCGACTGGCCTCACCAGTCAAGACCAGCCGGCGTGGAGAAAGCCATCGGTCCGCGCCAGGGGGCGGGTCGGCGACGCACCGGGGGCGCTTACCCGAGGTGCACGGTGTTCGAGGGCGTGGAGCACGGCCTCGCCACGAACCAGCACGCCGGTCCGAGATTTCTTCCGCGGCGACCGATGAGTTCCGCGGTGGCCGGCGTTACACCGGCACATCCCGTTCATCGGAGCAAGGAGGAGTCATGGCGAAGGTCGCATCGAGCATGTCGGTGTCCCTGGACGGCTACGTCACCGGCCCGAACGACAGCCGCGAGCACCCACTGGGCGAAGGCGGTGAGCGGCTGCACCGCTGGCTGTGGGGCGAGGACCACACCCCGGCCGACGCGGAGGTGATCGGCGAGATGGTCGGCGCAGCGGGAGCGGTCGTGATGGGCCGCCGCTCGTACGACTTCTGCGAGGGCGACGGCGGCTGGGGCGACGGCGGCCCGGTGGGTGACACACCGTGCTTCGTGGTGACCCACGAGCCGCCCGCGACGGCGTCCCCGGTGTTCACGTTCGTCACCGACGGCGTGGCGAGCGCGATCGCCAAGGCCAAGGCCGTGGCGGGCGACGACGGCTGGGTGGGCCTGCACGGCGCGACGACCGCCCAGCAGGCGCTGGCGGCCGGCCTGGTGGACGAGGTCCAGGTCCACCTGATCCCCGTCCTCATGGGCGCGGGCGTCCGCCTGTTCGACGACATCGGCGGAAAGCCCATCTCCCTGGAGCGCACCCGCGTGGTCGAGACCCCGCAGGCGACTCACATCCGCTTCCGCGTGGTGCGCGACTAGTGTCCCCCGCCGGAAGTTCGTCACTCGATTCGCCGGCCCAGCTTCCTGCCGGCGGCGTTGCCGGTCCACCCGAGTACAACCCGGTACGAGGACGAACCGGCGCCTTGCCAGCAGAAACCTGGACTCGCCGACTCAAGCAACAGACTCCCGGCGGGGGACACTAGTAGGTGACATGCTTGCCGCCGTCGATGATCACGGCCTCGCCCGTGACCAGGTCCATGCCGAGCAGGCCGAGCACCACCTGCGCGACGTGCTCAGGGCCCGACGTCCGGCGCAGCGGCACCGACTCGCGCTCTGCCCTGGCCCGCTCGGCGAACCCGGTGACACCGTGGATGTCGGTCTGCCAACGCGTCGCCACCGTCCCCGGCGCGACAGCGTTCACCCGCACCTCCGGTCCGAGCGCGACCGCGAGGTTGCGGGTGAGCTGCAGCAACGCCGCCTTGCTGACGCCGTAAGCGATCGACGAGCCGCCCGCCCGGTAGCCGGAGATCGACGCGATGTTCACCATCGCGCCGCGGGCCGCCCGCAGGTCCGTCGCGAACGCCCGCGCCAGCCGGAACGGGCCGAGCACGTTGACGTCGAGCACCCGGGCGAACGCGTCGTCGGTCAGCCCGTCGAGGTCCTCGTGCGACATCCGGAACGTGGTGGCGGCGTTGTTGACCAGCACGTCCACCCGGCCGAAGCGCACGCGGACCCGCTCGGCGAACGTCCGCACCTGGCGGTCGTCGCCGACGTCGGCCCGCTCGGCCATCGCCACGCAGCCGAGCCCCGTCAGCTCGTCGACCACCGCGGCCGCGTCGTCCGCGGAGCGGGAGTAGTTGACCACTACGCCCTTCGCGCCGGCGCGGGCGAGCGCCAGCGCGGTGGCGCGGCCGATGCCGGTGCCGCCACCGGTCACGACGGCGACCGTGTCATGCAGGTCCATGTGACGCCTCCTCGGCCATCCGGCGCACCGTGGCGGTCACGCCGTCGGCGACCAGCCGGTCGGTGGCCTCGGCCAGCAGCTCCAGGAACACCACGGACCCTCGCAGGGATGCGGGCAGGAAGTCCAGCTCGGACAGTCCCTGGTGGCGCAGGAAGCCGGCCAGCGCCAGGCAGATCAGCCGCGGCTCGCGACCGGAGGCGAGCAGCTCCTCGGCCGGTGCGAGCAACCGCTGCGGCAGCTTGCGCGGGCCGTCGGCGCCGATCTGGGCCAGCCGGTGGGTGATCCGCGGGTTGCGCAGCCGGCCGAGCAACGTCTGGACCTCGCGATCACCGACGACCAGGCCGAACCGGGCCAGCGACGCGCCGGTCTCCTCGATCATCAGCCGGGACGCGTAGGCGGCGAGCTCGTCCCGCCCGGCCACCTCGGCGGTGCTCGAGCAGCCGGCGAGCATACCCAGGTAGGCGAGCGCCGAATGGGTCCCGTTGACCAGGCGCAGCTTGGCGGCCTGATGTGGCGCGATGTCGGTCACCAGGGTCGCGCCGGCCCGGTCCCAGGCGGGCCGCCCGGCGGCGAAGTCGTCCTCGATCACCCACTGCCGGTACGGCTCGCCGACCACCGCGGCGCGATCCTCGAGGCCGAGCCCTTCGGCCACCGCCGCGAGGTCCGCGCCGGTGGTGGCCGGCACGATCTGGTCGACCACCGTGGACGGGAACCGCACGTGCTCGGCGACCCAGTCGGCCAGCGCGGTCTCGTGCCCCAGCAGGCAGAACTCCCGCACCAGCCCGGCGACCAGCGTCCCGTTGTCCGGCAGGTTGTCACACGACAGCACGGTCAACCCGCCGTGCCCGCGGTGCCGGCGCCGCCGCAGCCCGCCGACGAGCTGGCCGATCACCGTGCCCGGCGACCGGCCGGTGAGGTCCGACGCGACCTCGGGGTCCGCGGCCCGCAGCCGACCGGTCGCGGGGTCGTGCCGGTAGCCGGACTCGGTGACCGTGATGGTCACGACCCGAATGTCCACATCGGACAGAATGGTGGCGAGCCGGTGTGGCTGGGTGGTCGCCAGCAGCACCTCCTGGATGCTGCCGACGACCCGGAGCCGCTCGCCCTCCGCGTCCCGCTCGGCCACGGTGAACAGGCAGTCCTGCGCGGCGAGCGCGTCGCGGACCGCGCCGGAGCGCTGGCCGACCGCGCAGATCGCCCAGTCCCCCGGCTCGGCGAGCATCGCCTCCTGGGTGAGCACCGCCTGGTGGGCCCGGTGGAACGCGCCGAGTCCCAAGTGGACGATTCCGGTGCCCGCCTTCGGCAGGTCGCCGGCGTAGGATGCCCGCGACAACCGAAGCCGGGCAGTACTCACCGCGCCGCCGGGATCGACGCGGTGTAGCCGGTGGCGTCCACCGCGGTGATGTCCACGTCCTTGCTCTCCTCCGACAACCAGAACGCCACGAACGATACCGCCGCGGTGCCGATCATCCAGACCGCGACCAGCCAGCCCGTGCCGCCGGCCTGCGCGACCAGCGCGGCGGCGATGAGCGGGGAGAACCCGCCGAGCGCGGCGCCGATCTCGCGCGACGCGGCGAACCCGGTGTAGCGCACCCGCGCGCCGAACAGCTCCGCGTAGAACGCCGGCTGCACCGCGATCATGGGCGCGAACCCGAGCGTGGTCGCGATGATCAGCGCGACCCAGATCAGCACCGGCTCGCGGGTGTCGAGCAGCAGGAAGAACGGGAACGCCCACACCGCGGTGAACACCACGCTGAACAGGTTGAGCGGGCGGCGGCCGATCCGGTCGGACAGCTGCCCGAACACCGGCTGCAGCGCGATCACGAGGACGCTGAACATGATCACGCCGGTGAGCCCGACCCAGCGGTCCAGCTCCAGCGTCTTGGTGATGTAGGTGAGGCTGTAGGTGGCGTAGATGTAGACGACCGCGGTGTCGCAGATGTGCGCGCCGATGCCGATCAGGAAGTTGCGCGGGTAGCGGCGCAGGGCGTCGAGCACCGGCAGCGACACGGTGGCCTGCTGGGCGGTCATCCGGCGGAACACCGGCGACTCGGCCACTCGCAGCCGCACGTAGAGCGCGACCGCGATCATCGCGAAGCTGAACAGGAACGGGATGCGCCAGGCCCACGCGAGCACCGTCGCCTCGCCCAGCGACTCCACCAGCAGGAACACGACCGTGCCGGAGAGGAGTCCGATCTGGACACCCGTCTGGGCGAACGAGGTGAAGAACCCGCGGCGCGCGGCGGGCGCGTGCTCGGCGAGCAGCGTGGACGCGCCGCCGAACTCCGCGCCCGCGCCGAGGCCCTGGCACATCCGCAGCAGGGTCAGCAGGATCGGCGCGGCGATGCCGATCGAGTCGTAGGTGGGCAGCAGGCCGATGAGGCCGGTGGACACGCCCATCACGAGGGTGGTGATGACCAGCGTGGACCGCCTGCCGATCTTGTCGCCGAGGTGGCCGAAGAGCAACCCGCCGAGCGGGCGGACGGCGAACCCGACGCCGAAGGTGGCGAAGCCGACGATCGTGCCCGTGGCCGCGTCGCCGGTGACGAAGAACAGCTCGTTGAACACGAGCGTCACGGCGAACCCGTAGATGAAGAAGTCGTACCACTCCAGCGCGGTGCCGACCACGGACGCGCCCACCACCCGCCGGAGCTCCTTGGGCTCGGTGCCCTGGACCGCTTCCGTGGTCCCGTCGTCGTTGACGGTCATGGTCGCTCCTCCTCTGTCCTCAGTAGACCGTTGAGCTCGCGCCAGGTCGCCGCTGTGATGGGGATGCCGTCGCGTTCGCGCTCGTGGCGCACGCGCTCCTCGGGCTCGCCGGGCACCAGCACCTCCTGGTGTCCCTCGGCGAGCGGGGTGCCGGTGAGCTCCTGGCAGAACCGTTCGGTCTGCTCGCGGAACTCCTGTGCGGGAAGGAACCCGGCGATGTCGAAGGCCATCAGCACGGTGCCGAAGCCGCCGCGGTAGCCGGGCATGCTGCCGATGCCGGTGCCGGACACCAGCCCGCCGACGATCTCGATGAGCACGCTCAGCCCGTAACCCTTGTGCCCGCCGAAGGGCAGCAGGACGCCGCCGGCGTAGAAGTCGGCCGGCTCGGTGGACACCCGGCCCGCGGCGTCGAGCACCAGGCCCTCGGCCACCTGCTCGCGCCGGTCGCGCGCGACGGCGAGCTTGCCCTCGGCGACGCCGGAGGTGGCCCAGTCCATGACGACCGGCGGCTTGCCCTCGGCCCTCGGCACCGCCCAGGCGAGCGGGTTGGTGCCCAGGCGTCGCTCCCGGCCGCCGTAGGGCGCGACGGTCGGGTCGGCGTTGCCGAACGCGAGCGCGACGAGGTCGTGTTCCGCGAGCGTGCCGACGTACTCGCCGAGCCGGCCGACATGGTTGCAGTCGCGGATGGCGGCGACGCCGGACCCGTGGCTCCCGGCCAGGGTGCGGAGCTCGCGCACCGCGTGGCCGGCGGCGAGCTGGCCGAACGCGCGGCGGCCGTGCACGACGACCGTGCCGGGGCGGGTGACCTCGGTCTTCGGCTCGGCCCGCGGGTCGATCTGTCCACTGTGGAGCTGCCGGACGTACTGGCCGAGCCTGCGCACGCCGTGCGAGTCGTGGCCGAGCATGTTCGACTCGACGAGCGAGCGGGCCACCACCTCGGCGTCCACCGTGGACGTTCCGTGTGCGACCAGGACGCTCGCCGCCAGCCGGCCGAGCTCACCCGCGTTCACGCGCATCTGTTCCACCTGACGAAATAGCGTTCCATCTACACGCGGACATCGTGCCACGAATCGCCCGCCCTGTGAAGCGGGTCACAGCTCTGGGTCGGTTCAGCTCTTGCCGAGCGCCCGCGAGACGTCCCGGGCCGCCGCGGTGACCAGCGCCGGCAGCTCGGTGTTCTCGCTCGTGAGGTGGACGAGGGCGGCGGCGGAGAGCCCGCCGAGGACGTCGCCGGTGTGGTCGAAGACGGCGGCGCCGACCGCGCGGACACCTGCCTCGTTCTCCTCGTGGTCCTCGGCGTAACCGTGCTTCCGGACCTTTCTCAGCTCGGTCAGCAGCGCGTTCTCGTCGGTGAGCGTGTTCTCCGTGCGCGCGGTGAGGCCGGTGCGCCGGGCGAGCGCGCGGACCTCGTCGTCGGACATGGTGGCGAGGATGGCCTTGCCGATCGAGGTGCAGTGCAGCTTGAGGCTCATGCCGACGCGGGAGGCGAGATGGTAGGGCTTGGCCCCTTCGAGCTTGGCGACGTAGACGGCCTCGTCGCCGGACAGCAGCGCGAGGTGGATCGTCCAGCCGGTGCGTTCCTGCAGGTCACGCAGGATCGGGCGGACCTGCTCGGCGATGTCGAGGCGCTGGAGGAAGCGGCCGGCGAGGCTGAGGATGCGCGGGCCGCCGACGTAGTTGCCCTGACCGTCGGAGCGAGCGAAGCCGTGCCGGACAAGGGTTTGCAGGATGCGGTGGACGGTCGGTTTGGGCAGGCGGCAGGTGGCGGCGATGTCGGCGATGCGGGAGTGGTCGGCGAGAGCCTCGAGCACGCTCAGGGTTTTGTCCGCCGCCGACTGCGGCTCCTCGTCGCGCATGCGACCTAATGTAGATGGGTATCGATCACCGGCGCTGGAGGTACCTGATGACCTACGACGTGGCCAAGGTGCGGGCCGAGTTCCCGGCGCTCGCGGAGGGCGCCGCCCACTTCGACGGCCCGGGTGGGTCGCAGTCGCCCGCCGCGGTCGGCTCGGCCGTGGCGGCCGCGTTGACCGCGGCGATCGCCAACCGCGGCACGGTCACTGCGGCGGAGCGCCGGGCGGAGCAGGTCGTGGCCTCGGCCCGCGCGGCGGCCGCGGACCTGGTCGGCGGGGTGCCGGCGGGGATCGTGTTCGGCCGCAGCATGACCGCACTGACCTACGACTTCGCCCGCGCGCTGGCGAAGGGGTGGGGCCCCGGCGACGAGGTGGTGGTGACCCGGCTCGACCACGACGCGAACGTCCGGCCGTGGGTGCAGGCCGCCACCGCGGCCGGCGCTTCCGTGCGGTGGGCCGACTTCGACCCCGCGTCCGGTGTGCTGTCGGTCGACTCGGTCGCCAAGACGCTCTCGCCCCGAACCCGTCTGGTGGCGGTCACCGCGGCGTCGAACCTGCTCGGCTCCCGTCCCGACGTGCCGTCGATCGCCGCCGCGGCACGTTCGGTCGGCGCTCTGACCTATGTGGACGGAGTGCACCTGACCCCGCACGACGTGGTGTCGACCGCCGCGCTGGGGGCGGACTTCTACGCGTGCTCGCCGTACAAGTTCCTGGGCCCGCACCTGGGTTTCCTCTACGCGGCGCCGACATTGCTGGAGATGATCCATCCGGACAAGCTGCTGCCCGCGTCGGACGCCGTGCCGGACCGGTTCGAGTTCGGCACCCTGCCCTACGAGCTCCTGGCCGGCACCACCGCGGCGATCGACTTCCTGGCCGACCTGGTGCCCGGCACCGGTTCCCGGCGCGAGCGCCTGGTCGCGTCGCTGACCGAGCTGGAGAAGTACGAGTCGGTGTTGCTGGACCGGCTGGACACGGGGTTGGCGTCGATCCCCGGCGTGCGGCGCTTCGGTGCTTCGGACCGCCACCGCACCCCGACCGTCCTGTTCACGGTCCGCGGCCGCACCCCGGTGGAGGTGTACGCGGGGCTGGCCGGGCGGAACGTGAACGCCCCGGCCGGCACCTTCTACGCCCTGGAGTGCGCGAAACGCCTGGGAATAGCGGAAACCGGCGCCGTCCGGGCCGGTATCGCCCCGTACACCGACGACTCCGATGTGGACCGCCTGCTGGCCGGCGTCGCGGACCTGGCCGGCTGAGAGAACCCGCGAGTCCCCCGTTACGGACCCGCGGGTGTGGGGTGGGCGGGGTCAGGCGTGCAGCGCCTCGTCCACCGTGGGGTGGACCGCGAAGACCTGGTCCAGCGCGGTCACCTGGATGGCTCTGGGCACCACGGTGCCGGTCGCCACGACGGCCAGGGGGGTGCCGCGCTCGGTGCACTGGTTGTGCAGCTCCACCAGCAGCGCCAAGCCCGCCGACCCGATGAACGTCACGGACGACAGGTCGATCACCAGCGGACTCGGCGCCGAGGAGACCTCGCCGACCGACTCCAGGCGCTCGCGTAGGACGGGCACGGTGGCGAGGTCGAGCTCACCCCTGACCGACACGACCACAGCCGCGCCGCGGGCGTCGATACCCACCGTCAGCAGATCTGAAGAACCCACGTCGCCTCCAGCCAATCGCGAGACCGGCGGACAGCGTACAAAGGTCTCGTCGAGTCCGAGCCTGCCAGGTCCCTCCAACGACCACCGGGCTACGCCGGGGGTACGACAGATCCGGGCGGTCGCGCGACCAGCGCCCCCAGCTCCCCCATCGCGACGTCCCGGAATGCGGCCGTGACCAGCAGCGACTCCAACGCGCTTAGGCACGACCCGAGGTCCGACCGGGCCATCGTGTCCGCCCGCGCCGAGGCGCCGGAGCCGTCGACGGCCAGCGCGAGCCCACCCGCGGACGCGGCCGACGAGGTCAGCGTCGACCCCTCGGCGACGGCCCGCAGCTTGGCCTCCGACGGCAGCGCCCAGTCGCGCCTGGCCAGCCGGGAGTCGTCGAAGCACGGGAACGAGTCGGTGTCCACGGCCGACGCCATGGCGTCCGGGTCGTAACGCGCGAACCGGTGCGAGCGCATCGTCATCCGCCACGCCTGCTGCACCAGCTCACCGAACGACGGCACCGCGAGGTCCAGCACGACCACGCCGTCCTGCGCGATCGTCGCGACCACGTCCCGCCGGTCGGGGTAGAACCGGTTGCTCACCACGGCCCGCAGCCCCGTCACCCGGCTCCCGGCCAGCGTCCCGACCACGGCCGCCGTCGCGGCCAGGTACACGGTCGCCGCGCTCACCCCGTGCCGCGCCGCGATCGAGTGCGCGGCGACATCCATCGCCGACGAGCGCAGCGTCACCGACCACGCGGTGCCCGGCGGGCCGACGGGAGGCGGCTCGACCCGGCGCAGCTCGTCGGTCCAGAACCGCACCGCCCGGGAGGTCAGCCGGGTACCGGACACCGACCGCTGGAACGCCGCGTCGTCGGCGGGCTGGGCCGCCGACCGCACCGGCAACGCCCCGCGCAGCAACAGGCCGAGGTCCTTGACGACGATCTCCGCGCCGTTGTGGTCGACCGCGAGCGGCCCGGACACGAGCACGACCTGCCGCACCGCCGCACCGTCCGGCGGGCCGGCCGTCACCAGCCCGACCCGCAGCGGCCACTCCTCCTGGTCGTCGAACGGCCCGGTCAGCTCGTCCGCGGACAGGGCGGGCCCGCAGTCCACCGCCAGCGTCCCGTGGTCGGACACCCGCTGCTCGTCCTCGCCGGCGAGTCTGGTGCGCAGCGCCTCGTGCCGGCCGACCAGCTGGGCGAGTGCGTCGGCCACCCGAGGAACGGGTAGGCCCGGCAGGTCCAGTACCCGGACCTGGGACGATGCGGATGCGGTCCGTCGAACGTGCCGCTGCCCCCAGGTGAGCGGGGCGCCGCGGCTCCGCTCGCCGGTGAACACGATCTTCATTCGACCTCACCTTCGCGGTGGGTGGTGCGATGAAGCTGCCGGACGGCGGGCGAGTCTGGCACGCCGTGGTAAGCGGGACAAGGCCCATCCGCACGACATGGTCGGCAACCCGGACCCGGCATCCCGCGCCGCTGGTCGTGCCCGGCTGTGCAGCCGACCTGCTCGCTCGTGCAGTCGTCCTGGTGCCCGGGCAGGGCAGGCGGCCACGCTCGGGAGGCAGCTACCGAGACGACCGCCGTGGAGGCACGCCGTGAGCAAGCTCTCGCCCGAGCAGATCGCCCAGTACGCGCACGACGCCGGGTTCCGCGGCCAGGACCTCACCACCGCGGTGGCCGTCGCGCTCGCCGAGTCCAGCGGCCGACCCCAGGCGCACAACGCCACCCCGCCGGACGACTCGTACGGCCTGTGGCAGGTCAACATGCTCGGCGCGCTCGGCCCGGAGCGCCGCCGCCAGTTCGACCTCGACTCGAACCGCGAGCTCCTCGACCCGGAGACCAACGCAGAGGCCGCGTTCGCGATCTCCGGCAAGGGCGAGTCGTTCCGGCCGTGGACCACCTACACGAGCGGCGCGTACAAGTCCCACCTCGACGAGGCCCGCCGCGGTGTGCAAGCGATGCGGCGCGGCGACGAGAAGGGCGGCGACGAGAAGGACACCCGGCGACCCGGGAACGGTGACCCGAGCGGCGGGTTCCTGGTCGACCCGGACGCGCTGACCGACTACGCCAAGCGGGCCAGGACCATCGCCGACGAGCTGGCCGCGATGCGGACGAAGGAGCTGCACAAGGTCCGCTCGCTGGCCGATGACAGCTTCGGGAGGATCGGCAAGGAGACGGGCTTCGCCGATGCGCTCAACCGGTTCGGCGAGTCACTGCAGCGCCAGGTGCGCGGGGTCCGCCACAACGTCGACACGCTCGCCGGATCGGTGGCGAGGACGGCCAAGCACTACCGCGAGCAGGAGGCTGACATCGCCGACGATCTGTTGCAGCTGTTGCGGGACAAGTAAGGTCACTCCGACCGGTGAAACCGGACGGTTCGACGACGCACATCGTCCACATACACCCACACTGAGCTGCACAAACAGACACACGATTAGGCCGAAAGGGTTACAACTGGCATCTGGGAACACGGCGAGACCAACCACCGATGCCCACGGTTCGGACAGGTGCCGGTACTCTGAGCTACGTGATGATGACCGGTTGAATATCATCGCGAGGGCGAGAAGTAGTTGACCGTGTACCGCGTGTGTCGAGCACTGCCCGGTCGACAGCGAGCGGGGGGAGCTTCCCCGCCACCCGGGGCGGGAACGCCGTCGTAGTCGACACGGGGGTTGACGTTGAGCCAACGGACGCCGGGATTCTCCGCCGTGCTGGCGGTCCCGGAGTTCCGCGCGCTCTGGTTCGCCGAGGCCCAGTCCGTGTTCGGCGACCAGCTCGCCAAGGTCGCGCTCACCATCCTGGTCTACGAGCGCACGGGCTCGGCACTCTGGGCCGCCGTCGCCTACGCGCTCACCTTCCTCTCCGCGCTCGCCGGCGGGCTCGGCCTGTCCCAGCTCGCCGACCGGTTCCGGCGCCGCCAGCTCATCGTCACGTGCACGTTGCTGCAGGCCGGCGTGGTCGGCCTCATGGCCATCCCGGGCATGGGCATCGTCGCGCTCTGCGCGCTGGTCTTCGCCATCGGGCTGATCCAGTCGCCGGCCGCGGCCGCGCAGAACGCGGTCACCCGCGAGGTCTTCACCGACGACGAGCTCTACCTGCGCAGCCAGGACCTGCGCGGGATCACCACCAACACGCTCATGCTCGTCGGCCTGGCCGGCGGCGGCGTGCTCGTGGTCGCCATCGGCACCAGCTGGGCGCTCGTCATCGACGCGGTCACGTTCCTCATCAGCACGGCCGTGGTGCACAGGTACGTGAAGAACCGCCGGGTCGCCGGCAACAAGACCGACGGCTGGTTCGACTCGGCGCGCTGGGTCTTCGGCAACAGCAGGATGCGGGTGCTGCTCACGCTGTCCTGGCTCGTCGGGCTCGTCGTCATCCCCGAGGGCTTGGTCGCGCCGCTCGCCCAGGAGCTCGGCGCCCCCAGCGCGGCGGTCGGCTGGATGCTCGCCGCCGACCCGCTCGGCTTCGTCATCGGCACCTACGTGCTGTCCCGGTTCGTCGCCGCAGAGCACCGGGTGCGGATCATGGGTGTGCTCGCCGGGTGCTCGTCCGCGACACTCGTGGCGTTCGCGTTAACGCCGCACGTCGCGTTCGCGATAGTCCTGTTGGCACTGGCCGGAGCCTTCGGCGCCTACCAGATCACGGTCAGCGCCACGTTCAACACTTTGGTGCCCAACGAGATCCGCGGCGGTGCGTTCGGGGTCATCCGAACAGGGCTGCGGGTGTCGCAGGGCATCGGTGTGGCCATCGGCGGGGCGGTGGCGCAAGGGATCGGCTCGACCACCACGACGATCGCCCTCGCGGGTGTGCTGGGCGTCGTCATCGCCATCCCGGCGACGGTGGCTTGGGCGCGGCTCAACCGATCGGTCGGAAACGCCCGAATCGTGCCGAACTTGAATACGCTGCCCTCATGAGTGGTGTGCCTGTCGGGGAATACCAGGCAGGAGGTGCAGCGGGCGGGATCAGAGGTCGCGGTCCCTCATCGCGATTCACCTCCATGGCGGGGTCACCAGAGCCGAGTTGGTCATCCCCCCAGGACATTCTGTCAGATACTCACAGGTCACGATTTGACATCACGGTTCACCTCCCGCTGGGACGGGACAGCGTCGGAGGGTGCCGCCCAGGCGGTACCGGCCGTTGGCGCACGCGAATGCTAGCCGGTGACGCCGAGGCTTGGCGCTCAGCACCTTCGGGGCACACTTGCGTGTGACACGAAGGGAGGAACACAAGCCCATGAGTTCCACCGCTCGCGACGGGCCCAGGCGCACTTCACCTGGTAAAACCCCTCCCAACACGATGACTCCCAACACCATGAACGGCGACGGAACGGGATCAGCGGAGCGTACTCAGGGCCACTTACCTGTTTCACCGACAAGTGTGAACGATCAGAGCGAATCGCAACACCACGGAAGCCGATTTGTAGTGCATCTGCGTCAGTGGGCCTTCTGGCGGCAGCGGCCGAGGCTGATCGCCTACATGCTGACCTGCGAGTTGGCGGCGATCACCTGCATCGTGCTGGCGACTGTGACCGCGCCCACACCGATCGGGTCGGACTGGCTCCGGCTCGCGGCGGTCGCCATCTGCGCGACAGTCCACCTCCAGCTGTCCCGGCGGCAGGAGGAGCGCAGGCGTAGCCGCAAGGTCACGGTGCAGATCGACCTCGTCGGGATCTGGTCGTTCGCCAGCGTGGTCGTGCTGCCCGTGCAGCTTGCCCTGCTCGGCATCGTCCTGTCCCGCACCCAGCGCTGGTTCGTCGCGCGCCGGCCGCTGTACCGGTTCGCGTTCTCCACCTCGAGCGTGCTGCTCGCCGCCGTGGCCACCCACCAGATGGTCACCGCGTTCGGCCCGCGGAGCTGGTCCGACCTGTCCGTGCCCGACTCGATCACCGAGTTCGGCATCCTGCTGCTGGGCGGGCTCGTGTACTTCTCCGCGCAGGCGGCGGTCATCGGTATCGGCGCCATCCTGCTGAGCACGTCGCGACCCACGATCCGGACCGTGCTGGGCACCAAGGACGACAACGAGCTCGAGGCGCTGACGATCGCGCTCGGGACGGTCGCGGCGATCCTGCTGGTGAACCTCCCGGCAGCGCTCGCGATCATCGTCGTGATCAGCGTCATCGGCAACCGGATCGCCGAGGTCAGACAGCTACAGGTGGACGTGCGGACCGATCCCAAGACCGGCCTGCTGAACATGCGCGGCTGGCGGGAGGGCGCCGAACGGGCGCTGTCGCGGGTGGAACGGGCGAACGGGTCGGCGGCGGTCCTCATGGTGGACCTGGACCACTTCAAGTCGATCAACGACACGTGGGGCCACCCGGCCGGCGACGACATGCTCGAGTACGTCGCGCACGCGCTGCGCGGGGCCACCAGACCCAGCGACATCGTCGGCCGGTTCGGCGGCGAGGAGTTCGTGGTGCTGCTGCCGGAGGCGGACGCCGGCGAGGCCGAGCAGGCGGGCGAGCGGATCCGCCGGATGATCTCCGAGCTGCACGTCCCGACCACCGACAAGCGCGGCGGCCCGGTGGCGATCACCGACCGCACGACGTCGATCGGGGTCGCGGTCTACCCCCAGCACGCCACCGGCCTCGGCGACCTGCTGCAGGCCGCGGACGCCGCCGTGTACGAGGCGAAGGAGAACGGCCGGGACCAGGTCCGCCTGGCGTCCTGACGGACCCCTGCGGGACCGGCCACCGCCCTCGGGTGGCGACCCCGGACCCGAGTACTACCGGCGGGTAATACCCAGGTGCTCACTTGCCGCAAACAAGCTGAGCCGGGTGATCGCGGCGAGTAACCTTCGAAGCCATGGGGACCCGATGATCGGGGAGGCGTCGGACGGCCCGCCGCCGGGGGGCGGGCGGGTCGCGACCGGCATGCCGCGGCTGCGCTGGCTCGTCGTCATGATCCTCGCCGCCGCCGCGTTCGCGGTCATCGCCTCGCGACCCAACCCGCCGGTCACCCACCCGCCGACCGGGGACGTCGCCAAGGTCCAGCAGGCGATCGAGGACCAGCTCGACCCCGGGTCCGGCCGGGACCCGATCGCCGCGCTGCCGAAGGACTTCAACACGGTCAGCGGGCGCGACCCGATCCACGTGAAGGCCCCGGACGGCACCACGCGTGCCGTCCACCCCGGCGGCGGCTGCTCCTCCCCCTGGGGAGACACCCGCTGGGACTACAGCGTCGGCTGCAAGGCGCACGACCTCGGCTACGACATGCTCCGCTACGCCGAACGCAAGGGCCAGCCGCTCGCCCCCGAGCTCCGCGAGCGCCTCGACGACCGGCTCTCGATGGACATGCACGCCCAGTGCACGCTCAACCCGCGCGGCGCACCGGCCGCCTGCGAGGTCGTCGCCTCGCTGTACACCGTCGGGCTCGTGGTCAACTCCTGGCACCAGCGCTGGGGCCCGCCGCGCAGCGAGCCCGTCGGGCCGTGGTCGGTCGCGATGGTCGTGATCATGCTGCTGATCGCGGTCCGCGCTCCCGCGGTCGTCCGGCGCGGGGTGCGGCACAAGCCCCGACCGGCGCCCACCCGGCCGCGGCTCGACCCGACCGAGCTCGCGCAGGCCGACTACCTCGGCTTGCTGCGCATCGTCAGCCTCACCGGCATCGTGCTGGCCGAGTCCATGCTCGCGTTCACCATGCGCGGCACCGCCGAGACCGGCTGGCTCTGGCCGCTGACCTGGCTCCTGCAGCTCGTCCCGCTGTTCTTCCTCGCCGGCGGGCACGCCAACCTCCTCGCCTGGCGGGCGGCCCGGGACGCGGGCGCAGGCTACGGCACCTACCTCGTCGGCCGGATCGGCTGGCTGATCCGGCCGGTGCTGGCGTTCGTCATCGCCTGGCTCGTCGTCCCGCTCTCGCTCGAGCTGCTCCGGGCGCCGGACGACGCGATCACCGCGTTCAGCAGGCTGATCGTCCAACCGCTGTGGCTGCTCGGGCTCTACCTGCTCGTCGTGGCGGTCACCCCGGCCATGCACCGGCTGCACCGCGGGCTGGCCTACTCGACCCCGGTCGTGCTGCTGGCCGCGGTGGTCGCGCTCAGCTTCTTCGGCGGGTCGGTCGCCGCGCACATCGGCGGCGTGCTCGTGGCGCTGCTGTTCGGCCAGCTCGCCTTCCACTACGCCGACGGCACGCTGTGGCGGCTGCCGCGCTGGGTGCTCGTGGCCTGCGCGACCGGCGCGTTCGCCGGCCTCGTCGCGCTCACCACGCTGGGCGCCCAGCCCCGGCTCCAGCTCGCCGAGCCGACCGGGTACGCGGCGTTCGCGCCCTCGCTCGCCGGCGTGCTGCTGATCGGCCTCGCGCAGGTCTGCCTCGTCGCGCTCCCGCGGGAGCCGGGCCTGCGGGCGGTCGCCGCCGGCTGGCCGGCCCGCGCGATGACCGTGGTCCGGGCCGCGCCGATGACGGTCTACCTCCTCTACCTGTGCGCGATTCTGCTGCTCGAGGGCCTGGTTGGGGTCGCCCGCCGGGCCGGGGTGTGGGCCGGCGGCATCGACTGGCTCATCCAGCCACGCACGATGCTCGCGCTCGGCCTCATCGCCATGCCCACGCTGCTGTCGTTCCTGTTGTTCGAGCGCCGGTTCGATCGGCGTGGCCGGACCGCGCAGGAGCCCGAGCTCGTCGAGGTCACCGACGACATCACCAGAGACGAGCCGAGGACCTGGGCGGACACCGCGGCCGCCGCGCTCGGCGTGGCCTTCGGCACGGTCGGCGTGCTCGGCTTCGCGGTCACCGGCCTGTCCGGCTGGACCCAGACCTCGACGCTGCTGGGCCTGCCCATCGACCCCATGGCCAACCTCATCCACCTGCTGGTCGGCTGGTACCTCGTGCACTGCGTCCACCTGCAGACGAGCTCGCGGCCGAGCCCGTGGCTCGTCACCGCCATCGCCTGCGTGCCGCCGATGATCACGACGATGAGCGGCGTCGGGACGATCGTGCACGGGGCGGTCATGGTCGCGGCGCTCGCCGTCGCGGTGGTGTGCGCGCAGCCGACGCGGGCCAGGGCGCCCGCGCATCCGGTGCCGATAGGTGGTACAGGCCGCTGACCACACCTTCGAGGACCAAAACGCGCGCCGGTCCCGTCACGGTGAGCGACGTGTGCCACCCTACGGGACAACCTCCGGCCACCCCGGCGCGTCTCAACAGTGTCAGGGGACGGCATTCGGGGCCGGGGAACGACCAACGGGCGCTGCGGGAGGAGTCGGGGTGAACCATCGGCCGCCGAGGTCGGACGGCCGCGGAGCGGAGCGCGGCAAGCCGACCCCGCGCGCCGGTGAGCGCGCACCCGCGAACGCCGGCCGGGTCGTCGGTGGCCGGCCGGCCGGCGGGTCACGCCAGGAGCCGGTCCGCGAGGATCCCTACCGCCGCCCGTCCCGCACCTCCGACGCGCGCTGGCAGCCGCTGCCCGATCCGCCGACCGTGCGCCACGAGCCCGCACCGCGCGGCCAGCCGGCGCACCGGCCGCTGCTCACCGGCGGCAAGCTCGCCCTCACCGTCGTGTCGGTGCTCATCCTCGTCGTCACCGGCTACTACTGGCGCGAGCTGGAGTCCTGGAACCAGGACATGCAGACCGCCGACGTCATCGACCAGCCCCCCACCGAGCGGCCGGCCGACGGTGCCATCGACATCCTCATGGTCGGCATGGACAGCCGCACCGACGCGCAGGGCAAGCCGCTGTCCGACGAGCAGCTCGCGATGCTGAGCGCGGGCGAGAGCGACGGCGAGCTCAACACCGACTCCCTGATCATGATCAGGATCCCGAACGACGGGAAGGCCGCGGTCGGCATCTCGATGCCGCGCGACTCCTACGTCGACATCCCCGGCTACGGCCAACACAAGATCAACTCCGCGTACCTGCGGGCCAAGAACGAGGCCATGCGGAGCCTGCGCAACGAGGGCGTCTCCGACAAGCCCCAGCTCGAGGTCCGGTCCAACCAGGAGGGCGCGAAGAACCTCATCGCGACCGTCCAGGAGCTCACCGGCGCCACCATCGACCACTACGCCGAGGTCAACCTGCTCGGGTTCTACGACATCACCAGGGCCATCGGCGGCATCGACGTCTGTCTCAAGGAGCCGGTCGACGACTCGTACTCCGGTGCGCGCTTCCCCGCCGGCAAGCAGAACCTCTCCGGGGCGCCCGCGCTGGCGTTCGTCCGGCAGCGGCACGGACTCCCCAACGGCGACCTGGACCGGATCGTGCGTCAGCAGGTCTTCATGAGCGGCATGGCGAAGAAGGTCTTCTCCCAGGACATGCTCACGCCGGGCTCGGACACGCTCGACAAGCTGAAGACCGCGGTGCAGAAGTCGGTGGTGCTGGACGAGGACTGGAACGTCGTCCAGTTCGCCCAGCAGATGATGACCTTCACCGGCGGCAACCTGACGTTCAAGACCATCCCGGTCGGTCGTCCCGACCTGGAGACCCCCGAGGACGGGTCGGCGATCGAGGTCGACCCGGGCGCGGTCCGGTCGTTCGTGCAGGGCCTGCTCGGCACGAAGGAGCAGTCGAGCAGCGCCGCGCCCGCCCCGGGCGCCGGGGGCTCCGGCGACCAGGCCGGCAACCAGCAGATCACCGTGAACGTCCGCAACGCCTCCGGCCAGCAGGGCGTGGCCGACTCGGTCGCGACCGCACTCGCCGGGGACGGCTTCGCGAAGGGCGAGGTGGGCAACGCCGACCCGCGCGACGCCACGGTCGTCCGGCACGCCCAGGGCGAGCAGGACGCCGGCGACCGGGTCGCCGCGGCGCTGGGCGGGAGCCCGGTCGTCGAGGAGGACAGCAACCTGCCGCCCGGCACGGTGACGGTCCTGCTGGGCGGCGACTTCGACGCCAGCAACGTCGAGGCGAGCGGCAACAGTCTGACCAGGCAACCGCTGCTGCGTCTGGCGCCGGAGCCGGTGGGGCAGCCGCTGCTGCGCCTGTCGCCGGCGCGGGCGGGGCAGCCCGCGCAGCCGGACGCCTCCGGGTGCGTGAACTGAGCTGGTCCGTTCGGCCGGCATCGTCGGCCGGGTCACGGTGTTACAGAGCCATTCGGCGCAATTGCTCAAGCAAATTGTGGAAACCCGCGTAATCACTCGGCACTTGCTTGCTTCCTCTTATGTCGGCACCCGGTCTGGCGAACCGGGATGCCGCTCGGAGAGGGGCGAACGTGCAGCTGGACACAGCGACCTACCAGCGGGTTCTCGGCGATGAGCTGCGCCGCTTGCGCAAGCAGCGCGGCTGGACCCGCCGTGACCTCAACCGCAGGCTGCAGAGCGACATCTCACTCCAGACGCTGGCGACCTACGAGCTCGGCACCCGGCAGTGCTCCGTGGTGCGTCTCGTCGAGCTCTGCCTGGCGCTCGACGAGGTACCCCACGAGCTGCTGGCGCGGGTACACCAGCGGGTGTTCAGCGACTCCCCGGTCGGGCGGATCCGGATCGACCTGCGCAAGGTCGTTCGGGACGGCCAGCCGGAGCTGCTGCCGCTACGCCGCTGGGCGAAGGGAAAGCTGGCCGAGATCAACGGGCACCAGTCCCCGGACGTGTGCCTCGACATCTCGGCGCTGGAGCGGATGGCGGAGCTGTGCGGCGTCGAGACCGTGGACCTCATCGCGCGCCTCAGGCAGGTCAGTGGCCCCGTCCGCGACACCGAGGACTAATGAGCTCACCGGACGAGCGCGTAGTCGGCAGGCTCCAGCTGGCGGGTCCGCTGCCAGTACCGCCATGTGAACCCGGGCCAGATGGTCCGGTTGACCCCGTGCGAGTCGAGGTACCAGCTCGTGCAGCCGCCCTGGGTCCAGACGCCGTCGACGAGCTTGCGCTGGATGTCGGACTGGAACCGGGCCTGCGCACTCTCCTTGGGCTCCAACGCGGCCGCACCCGACCGGTCGACCAGCGCCATCGCCTGGGCGACGTAGCGGATCTGCGACTCGATCATGAAGACCACCGAGTTGTGGCCGAGCGCGGTGTTCGGGCCGAGCAGGAAGAACAGGTTCGGGTAGCCCGCCACGGTGATCCCGTAGTGGGTCTGGATGCCGTTGGTGCGCCAGTCCTTCGCCAGGTCCCGGCCACCGACGCCGGTGATGTTGACGTAGTCGAACGCGTCGGTCACGTGGAATCCGGTGCCGTAGATGATCGCGTCGACCTCGTGCTCGACGCCCGCGGTGTCCACGACGGAGCCGGCCAGGACCTCGGCCACCCCGTCGGTCACCACGTTGACGTTGGACCTGGTGAGCGCCGGGTAGTAGTCGTTGGCGATGAGCACCCGCTTGCAGCCCATCACGTAGTCCGGGGTGAGCTTGCGGCGCAGCGAGGGGTCGGCGACGGCCTTGCGCAGATGTCGGAGCGCCACCTTCTGCGCGAGCTTCATCAGCCCCGGCCGGCCGTTGAAGCCGATCGCGCGGGCCTCGAGCAGCCAGTAGATGACGTTGCGGTAGAGCCGCTGCGCGCCCGGGACCGTGCGAAACAGCCGCTTCGCCCAGCCCGGCATCGGGTGGTCGGGCTTCGGCATGATCCACGGCGGGGTGCGCTGGAAGACGGTCAGCTCGGCGACCTCCGGGGCGATCTGCGGGATGAACTGGATCGCGCTCGCGCCGGTGCCGACGACCGCGACCCGCTTGCCGGCCAGGTCGTAGTCGTGGTCCCACCGCGCCGAGTGGAACGCGACGCCGGTGAAGTTCTCGATACCGGGGAGCTTCGGGGTGTTCGGGATGTGCAGCCCGCCGATGCCGGACACGAGGAACCGCGCGACGAGCTCCTCGCCCGCGGCGGTCGTGACGTGCCAGCGGTTCTCGTCGGCGTCCCAGCGGGCGCCGGTCACCTCGACGCCGAAGCGGATGTGCCCGCGCAGGTCGTAGGCGTCGGTCACCCGGCCCAGGTACTGCCAGATCTCCGGCTGGTAGGAGAAGGACCGCGTCCAGTCGGGGTTCTGCTCGAAGGAGAACGAGTACATGTGCGACTGGATGTCGCAGGCGCAGCCCGGGTAGGTGTTGTCCCGCCAGGTGCCGCCGACGTCCCGCGCCTTCTCGAGCACCACGAAGTCGTCGCGGCCGTCGCGCTTGAGCTGGATCGCCATGCCCAGCCCGGAGAACCCGGTACCGATCACGACCGTGTGGAACTGCCTGGCCCTGGCCATCCGGCGACCTCCGTGGCATCGACTCCGCGCTACCTTACTCCGAGTAGGTTACTTCCGGTAGAGTGGCGCCGTGACCACCCCCGGGACCAAGCGCCACCGCATGCCGCGGGCCCAGCGCGAGCGGCAGATGATCGCCGTGGCGGAGGAGATCTTCGCCGAGCGCGGTTACCAGGCCTCGTCCATGGACGAGATCGCCGAGCGGGTCGGGGTCTCCAAGCCGATGATCTACGAGTACTTCGGCTCGAAGGAGGGCCTGCTGGTCGCGTGTATCCGGCAGGCCCGGACCGAGCTGCTGACGGCCACCATGACATCGGTCGAGGGCATCACCTCGGCCGAGGACGCGATGCGCGGCGGGCTGGTGGCGTTCTTCGCGTTCATCGACTCGCACCGGCGGTCGTGGGAGCTGCTGCGCCAGGAGGCCGCAGTGGCCGGCCAGGCGGCGATGGACGAGATCGAGGGCATCCGCCAGCAGCAGACCGAGGTCAACGCCGCATTGTTCGCCTCGTTCCTGCCGGACGTGCCGGACCGGGAGCTGGAGGCGTACGCCGAGATCGTCGTCGGGGCCTGCGAACGGCTGGCGACCTGGTACGTCGGGCGCGAGGACGTTACGGCGGAGGACGCGGCGGCGATCATCATGCGGATGCTCTGGTCCGGCCTTTCGGCCAGCACGCAGGGTCACCGCTGATCGATTATGGTCAGCTGAGCGTGTCTTTCCTGGTGGAAAGGTGTGCAATGGGGAACAGGGAGTCAGTGCTGCCGAGAGGGGCGGAGCAATGCCGGATCCGATCGAGGTCAACTACGTACCGGACGGGGACGACTGGCAGGTCACGGTCGTCGGCCGCGGGCAACGGCTGACGGGCAAGGCGCCCGGGCTGATCGCCGCGCGCGACCGGGCCGACCAGCTGGTGGAGAAGGTCGCGCCGGACGAGGAGCACCGGACGGTGGTGCACCTGCTGAACGGTGACGCCCTCCAGTTCACGACGGCCTACCTGACGGCCCGCCTGGCCAAGCCGGCCGCGCCCCCGCCGCCGGTGGCCGTCCC
>NZ_WHTD01000104.1 GCF_009379765.1 Actinophytocola sp.
CACCGGCATCGAGATCAGCGACCGACAGATGAAAGAACTCCCGATCACCCGCGACACCTGGCACGGCGACTGGAACTACACCCTCCGCCCGACACGCGACACGCCCAACCCACCCTGACTTGATTCACTACGCGCCCTAACTACGGGACTCAGCGGCCGAGGACCAGCTCCGGCGGCTCGACCGGGCAGGGCTCGATCTCGGGCCCGCCGAGCCGGGCGGTCAGCGCGTGCGCCAGCCGCAGCAGCGACTCCACCGCCCGGACCGCCCGCCCGGCGTCGACGGCGGCCTTGACCATCGACACGCTCAGCGCGCCGACCGGCCCGCCCGGGCCGAGGATGGCGGCGCCGAAGCAGACCATGCCGAGCGCGGTCTCCTCGTCGTCGATGGCGTAGTGGCGGCGGCGTATCCGTTCCAGCTCGCGGGCGAGGTCGGGCATCGAGGTGATGCTGTGCCGGGTGAGCGAGTCGAACGCGCCGTCGGTGTAGAGGGCGGCGGCGGTGTCCGGCGGCAGGGCGGCCAGCAGCGACTTGCCGCTGGCGGTGCAGTGCGCCGGAAGCCGCATGCCGATCTCGTAGTGGACGGCCACCGGGCGGCTGCCGGCGCGGGTGTGCACGTAGAGGACGTTGCGACCGTCCAACAGGGACAGGACGATCGTGTCCTCGGCGAGCAGCCCCAGCTCGGCGTCGACCCGCCGGAACTCGGTGGCGATGTCCGAGCGCGCGAGGTAGGCCCGGCCGAGCTGGACGACCTTCCAGCCCAGCTGGTAGGTCCCCGCGCCGGAGCGGACGAGCAGCCCGGACTCGACCAGGGTGGTGCACACAGACAGGCAGCTGCTCTTGGGCGCGCCGATCGCGCGGGCGATCTCGCTGAGCGTCATGCCGCTCGCGCTGGCCGACACCACCTCGAGCATGCGGGCCGCCCGGGCCACAGCGGGCACGGTCGGCTTGGGCGCGGCGGAGTTCGGTTGGGTCGTGGTCATGTCGACGACCATCCGATCACCGCCGCAGCCGCCGGGCAAGTACCACGACGACCCCGACGACCCCCAAAACCCCGAGCAAACGCTTGCCGACCGGGATGGCGACCGCCCGCAGGACGTTCAAGGAGTCATCGGCCGGCTCCGCAACGGGGGAAGTTGGGGAAGTGGGTCGGGAGGCCGCCGCGGCACCGCCCGGGCCGCTGCTGCCTCGGGTGCCGCCCGCGGCGTATCGCTTCGGCGAGTGGTCGGGAGGGGTGGGCGGTTGCCGCACCTCGTCGTCGGGCCAGTCTTCTTCTGCCAGGTTCACCTTCGGCGGGGGCGGGGCGACGGTTGGCGACGAGAGCGACGCGCATTCGGACATTCTGCCCGGCGGAGTCCGCCGGTGCGCGATGTCAGGAGTCGGCGAAGGTGTGGGTCTCTCGGCGGTATCGCTGGGAGAGCGCCGCCTGGCGGTGCGGCGGCCACAGGTCGTCCTGCTCGTTCAACGTCACCTCGGTGCCGCGGCGGAGCAGCCAGATGTCCTCGAACTCCCGGTGCAGCACCGCGTCGCCGGGGACGCGGTCGAGCAGGCCCGACGCCAGGCGGACCATGTCGTCCTGCTGGAAGCCGATCTCGTTGTCCGTGTCGAGGCGGAACGTGACCGACACGGTCGGGACCATGCCCAGGTCGTTGGTCACCGGGTCCCACGACCGCGCCTTCGCCTCGGTCACCCGCACCCACGTGCCCAGGCCGGTCGCCACACCGTCCAGCACCCCGTCGGCGGAGGTCGACGCGTCCAGCACGCCCAGGGTCCGGCCGACCCCGTGCAGCTCGCGCGCGACATCCGTCGCGGGCGCCGGGGTGGCCAGGGCGAGGCTGTAGGAGATGGCCATGTGAGCGATCCTCGAATCAGGGATAGAAGTTGAGCACGTTGCCGTTCTTGTCGATCACGACGACCTCCTTGAGGCCCTCGATCGGCCAGTCACGCAGCTGGGCCCGCAGGGCGTCAGGATCGACGTTGCTGTCGGCCAGGTTCAGCACGACCCGCTCGGTCTGGCCGGAGTCGATCTTCTCCTGGATGTTCGCGGCGATGTTGCGCGGGTTGCTCCCACTGGGCGCGTAGTTGTCGAAGACCTCGCCCTCGATCTTGTAGTCCGGGTTCTTGTTGCCGGGGACCGTCGGGTTCTGCTCGACGTCGTAGCCCTGCCGCGCGAGCGTCTGCGCCGACTCGTTCTCCCGCTGCAGCGAACGCTTCGTCGCGGCGTCGTCGTTGTCGCGGATGCGCGTCGGATGCCCGCCCGGCTCGGCGTTCGGGTCGGGGCTGCCCGACGGCTGGGTGTGGTCGCCGCCGCCGGTGGTGCCCGGCGGGTCCTTCGGGTCGTCCGGCGGCTTGTTGCCCCCGCCCTTGCGGCCCAGCAGGTCGTCCAGCTTCTTGCGGATCTGCCCGAACAGGTCGTTGAGCCTGCGCAGCAGCGGCATGAGGTTCTGCAGCGTGCGCACCAGCTTCTTGACGATCTGCGCGATCCGCGCGGCCCACTTCGCCGCCGCGGTCGCCGCCTGCGCGGCCGCGGCCGGCGCGCCGATGATCGTCAGCGCCTCGGCCGCCCACACCACGAGCCGCCCGACCAGGTCGGCGATGAGGTCGCGCACCGTCTCCCGGACGACGCCGACGATGACGCCGGCCATCTCGACCGCGCTGCCGAGCCCGCCCGCCGCCTGCGACGCGGCCCCGAGGAGCGCCGAGGTGTCGCCCGCCCGACCGCGGTAGGCGTCGGCCGCCGCGCCGGTCCATCCGCCGGTGTCGGCCTGGAAGTCACGTTCGTAGTCGGCCTTCACCTCGCCGACGTGGCCGGCGACGTTCTTCCACGTCTGCGCGTGCGCGGCGACCGCGTCGGCGTTGCCGGCCAGCTTGTCGAGCATGTCCTGCAGCGGCCCGACGTGCTCGATGATGAAGGAGACCAGGTTCGACGCCACCGAACCGATGGGGTCCATCGCGATCGACAGGGCCTCCAGCCCGGTGGTGAGGCCGCCGAGCCCGATGTCGACCCAGTTGCCGCTCTCGATGCCCGACACCAGGTCGGCGACGGACTCCGCGATGCCGATGCCGGTGTACCACTCGGTGGAGTCCTGCTCCTCCGCCACCAGCGGGTTGGCGCCGGTCATCGGAGCCCGTCCTCGGTGCGGCGGAAGCCCTCGCCGTGCTTCTCGTCCCGGCTCTCGTAGTCGTCCGCGGACTCGCGGAGGTTCTCCGCGATCCCGGTGAAGCCGTCCTGGCCGGCGGTGAGCGCGTCGGCGGCCTGCTGCTCGAGCGGGTTGATCACCGGTGGCAGGAACTGGCAGATGAGCCCGTACGCGTCGTCGGGCATCACCTGGTTCGCCGCGTCCCTGGCCACGCCCATGCGGTCGGCGAGGCCGTCGACCTTTCCGGCGTGGCTGCGCAGCTCTCCCGCCGTTACCCCGAAGCCACCCTCTGGCATGCCGCAGACCCCTCAGTCATTCGAAGATCGAACTGTCGTCGAACTCGTCGACGTCACCACCACGGGGACGGCGCGCGGGCCGCTCCGGTTCCCGTCCCGGCTCGACGGTCTCGGGGAACTTCTGCTTGTAGTAGCCGACGATCCGGTCCGCGCTGTCCCGCGCGGCCGGGCCGCCGCCCTCGACGAGCGTGTCGTCGGCGACCTCGCGGACCCGGGCGGGGATCAGCTCCTTGGCCGCGGCGACGGCCTGCAGGAGCTGGCGGCTCAGCTCGTCGGGCAGCGTCTGGTGGATGCGGTCGGTGAACCGGGCGTCGACGAGCGACCCGTCGGCGTCGACGGTGACCGTCACGACGCCGTTCGGACTCGTCGCGCTCAGCCGGACGTCCTCGACCTTGTCCGCCAGGTCCTGGTAGCGGGCCGCGTTGCGCTCCAGCCCGGCCACCCACTCGTCGAGCCCGCGCTCGATGTCCTGCGGATCGCCCTCGAACAGGTTGTTCGGAATGCCTTCGGTCAACGCCGCTCCCTGGTCGCCCGTGCGGTCCAAGGCTACCGGGCGGAACGCGCGGCATGCCCGCTTCGGGCCGGATGACCGCGTGTTGGGCCAGCACGGCGGCGGCCCGGTGGCGGGTTCGCGTCACTGCACTTCACATGAGCACCAACGCCGCGACACGCCGGCTGCGCCGACGCCTCCTGCCCCTCCACGCCGGGGTCGCCCTCCAAGGCTTCATGCTCTGGCTGCCGATCGAGAAGCTCTTCATGAGCGAGATCGGTTTCGACGCCGCCGCGGTCGGGCTGATGGCCGCCGCCTACGCCGCGATCGTGCCGCTCATCGAGGTGCCGTCGGGCATCCTCGCCGACCGGTGGAGCCGGCGCGGTGTGCTCGTCGTCGCGAGCGTCGCGCTCGCGGTGTGCGCGCTGGTGGGCGGACTGAGCCACGGCGTGGCCGCCTACATCGCCGCCGCGCTGGTGCTCGGCGTCTACTTCGCCATGTACTCCGGCACCGTGGACGCGATGGTGTACGACACCGTCGTCGAGGAGACCGGCGACGGCGCGGACTTCGAGCGGCGGATCGGCCGGGTGCGGTTCATCGAGAGCGTGTCGCTGGTGGTGAGCTCGCTCGCCGGCGGGTGGGTCGCCAGCCTGCTGTCGACGCGGGTCACGTACTTCCTCACCATCCCGTTCGCGCTGCTGTCGATCGTGGCCTACCTGCGCTTCCGCGAGCCGCGGCTACACCGGGCCGAGGAGTTCGTCCCGCTGCGCCGGCAGGTCGCGATGACGTTCGATGCACTCACCCGCCGGCGGCGGCTGCTGCCGGTCATCGCGCTGGCCGTGCTGGCCGGGGTGCTGTTGCAGACGGTGTTCGAGTTCGGTCCACTGTGGCTGGTCGCGGTCACCGCCCCGGCCGTCCTCTTCGGACCGTACTGGGTCGCGCTGATGTCCACGCTCGGCATCGGCGGCCTGCTCGCCGCGCGCATCGACTTCGGCCGCCCGCGCACGCTGCTCGGCATCGGCGGCCTCACCACGCTCGCCGCGGTGGCCCTCACCAGCACCAGAGCCTCGTGCTGATCACGGCCGCGCAGATCGTGCTGGGCCTGCTGCTGGTGGCGATCTCCGTGCACGTGAGCCAGCGGCTGCACGACGCGGTCCCGTCGACCGTGCGGGCCGGTGTCGCATCCGGCGTCAGCACGTTCACCTGGCTCGTGTTCCTGCCGTTCTCGCTGGTGTTCGGTCTGGTGAGCAACGCGGTCGGGGTGCACGGTGCGGCCCTGCTGCTGGCCGGCGGCGCACTCGTCACCTCGGTCCTGCTGGCCACCGCCGCACGGCGCCGCCCCCGGGTGCCGGCACCGGAGCCCGAGCTGGTCGCGGCATGACCTGCGCCGAGTTCGTCGCCGTGGTGACCGAGCACCTGGACGGTGCGCTGGACCCGCGGCGGGACCGCGAGTTCAGCGCCCATCCCGCCGAGTGCCCGGGCTGCACCGAGTACCTGGCCCAACTGAACCGGACGATCGAGCTGCTGCGGGAGCTCGGCCAGTGTCGCGTGATCCTGTTCCTTTGCGTCCGCTGTGGATCAACGTTGTTCCTGGCAAGGCGGAGGAAAGCCGCTCGTACTGGATGTACTTGGGCTTTTCTCCAACGCCGTAACACAGACAGGGGCCGCTGTTGGCCGCAGCGGCGTGAAGGTTTCAGGGTCACGCGACACTAGGCCATGTCTCGTGGATCTTGGATCGTGGTATCCGCGCCCGCCGCACCAGCTCGCCGACCAGCCAGCCGAAGGTGAGCGCGTGGTAGCCGTGCCGGGTGCCCGGCGCCCAGGCGGGCACCTGCGCCTCGAGCGCGGCGATCATCCCGGCCCAGTCGAGGAACGCGCCCTCGGCCAACGGCTCGGTCAGGGCCGTGACGCCCGCGCGGTGCGCCAGCATCATGCCGACGGTGGTGTCCTCCTTGCCGGCCCGCGCGTACTCCGGCCAGTACGTGGCGACGGGTGCGCCGAGCGCCAGCTGCCCGCGGCTCAGCAGGATGTGCGCGCAGAGCGCGGTCACGCCTTTGGTCGTGGAGAAGACGACCGAGACGGTGTCCCGCTCCCACTCCCGCCCCGAGGCCCGGTCGACGACCCCGCCCCAGAGATCCACGACCGGCTCCCCGTCGACCAGCACGCAGACCGACGCGCCGACCTCGCCCCGCTCGGCGAGGTTGCGCTCGAACTCCTCGCGCACCCGGACGAACCGGGGATCGCAGCTGCCACCGACCATGCCGCCTCCTCCGTCGGAGCCACCCGGGACGGCTCACGCTGGCGCGCTCAGTGCCCCCGAGTCGCGTATCGGCGGCGGCCGATCGTCGCGGTGATCGTCAGGGGGACGGCCACCGCGAGGGTGATCACGAAGACCGCCTGGAAGCTCCCCGCGTCGACCAGCGGCCCGAAGATCGCCGCGCCGACCGCGCTGCCGGTGAACAGCATCGTCGCGAACAGCGACACCGCCGTCGCGCGGTAGTCGGGGGCCATGTCCGTCGCCCAGGTCTGCAGGGTCGAGTGCATGAACGCCCACCCCGCGCCGAGCAGGACGGTGCCGATCACCACCTCGACGACCCCGTGCGACACCGTGAGCAGCACGTAGGCCAGCACGGCCAGGCTGCCGCCGACGAGGATCAGGTTCGCCGGCGCCATCTTCCGGGACCGCCGCTTCACCACCCGCGCGAACACCAGCACCGCCGCGCCGTAGGCCCCGATCAGGAGGCCGGACACCGTCACCGAGAGCCCGCTCGCGTGCAGCACCGCCGGCAGGAACGTCAGCGGGCCGAGCAGCACCAGGCCCTCGGACAACGCGAGCAGCAGCACCAGCAGCGCCGGCCGGTTCACGAGCACCGCACGCAGCGACGCCAAGATCGGCGCCCTGGTCGCGACCACCGGCTCGGGCAGGCGGCGCATCACGACCGACAGCACCCCCGCGACCACCGCGGTCAGCGCGAACGCCACCCGCCAGCTCGTGAAGTCGGCCAGCAGGCCCGCGCCCACGGTGGCCGCCGCCATGCCGACCGCGGTGCTGGTCATGAGGTCCGTCAACGGCGCCTGGCGGATGCGCACCGGCACCGTGTCGCCGATGTAGACGAGCGCGCTGGGGATCGCCGCCGCGAAGCACGCCCCGGTGAACCCGCGCGCCACCATGAGCCAGCCGACGTCGGGCACCGCGGCGGACGCGAGCCCGCCCACCGTCGCGAGCACCAGCGCGAGCCGCATCGTGCGGACCCGGCCGAGCCGGTCGGACACCATCGCCCAGCAGATCTGCGCGACGCCGTAGCAGAGGAGATACGTCGCGGCCGCCCGGCTGACCGACTCGACCGTGCCGTCCAACTCGACCGCGATCACCACGAGCATCGACGCGATCATCAGGCGGTCGAAGGAGCTGGTGAAGGCGGCGACCTGGAGCAGTCGCAGCGACCGCGCCGCTTCCGCGGGCACCGTGGTCTGCTCAGTGCTGCTCGACACGCGCTCCCCACTCCACGCCGGACCGGGCCGCGCCCAACGTACCCGTCCAGCGCAGGTAGAGGTCATGGTCGACGTCACACAGGTCGAGCACCCGCCCGGCGAGGAAGTCCACCAGCGCGTCCACATCGCGCGCGCCCGCGTAGAACGCCGGGCTGGCCGGCATGATCACCGCGCCCTCCGCGGCGAGCGCCCGCAGGTTGTCCAAAGTAGACACACGCAGTGGTGTCTCGCGTAACACCACCACGAGCCGGCGCCGCTCCTTCAACGTCACGTCCGCAGCCCGCTGGATCAGGTTCTGCGTCGCGCCCGTCGCCACCGCCGCGACCGTCGCCGTCGTGGCCGGCGCGATGATCATCCCCTTCGTCCGGTACGACCCGGAGGAGGGGCCCGCGGCGATGTCCCCGGCCGGCCAGTACCGCACCGCCGAGACGTCCCGGCCCAACCAGGCGGACAGGTCAGCCGGCCAGTGCTTGTCCCGCACCGAGTGCCCGGTCTCGTCGAGCAGGGTCAGCCGCGCCGCCTGGCTCACCATCACGTCGACGTCCTCGCCCGCGTCGAGGAGCCCACGCAGGATCGCCGCCGCGTAGGGGGTCCCGCTCGCGCCGGTGACCCCGACCAGCCAGGGCGACCTGGTCTGTGACATTGGCTCGCTCCGCTCGCTGGTTCGTGGGCCTTCACCCGATGTCTTCCCTCCTGCACTGCTCACTCACTCGTCCCTCACTCGCTCCGCTGCTCGTCAGTCCAGACACCGGCGGCCCACTGTGCTGGATCGGCTCGCTCCGCTCGCTGGTTCGTGGGCCTTCACCCGATGTCTTCCCTCCTGCGCTGCTCACTCACTCGTCCCTCGCTCGCTCCGCTGCTCGTCAATCCAGACACCGGCGGCCCACTCACAGTGCTGGATTGGCTCGCTCCGCTCGCTGGTGCTGGATTGGCTCACATGCTCTGCGCCGGGCGCCGGCCGCCGGTCCGCGCGGTGATCCGCTCGGCGCATGCGCTCACCAGCGCGCCGATCCGCGCGGCGTTGTCCTGGTGCAGCTCGGTGAAGAACGCGAGCGAGCACACCACCCGCACCACCTGCCCGCGCTTGTCGAACACCGGCGCCGCCACCCCGCTCTGCGCCATGTCGTACTGCTGGACGCTGGTCGAGAACCCGCGCGAGCGGGTCTCCGCGAGCGCGGCGCGCAGCGCGTCCCGGTCGGTGATCGTGTGCGGGGTGAACTGCTTGAGCCCCAACCGGTCCACGAGGTCGTCGATCTGCGCGGCGGGCAGCCAGGCGTGGTAGGCCTGCATGAGCGCGGGCGCGGAGAACGGGAAGCCCTCCCCCACGCCGACGGTCACCCGCACGCCCATCTGCCGCTCGGCCTTGACCGTCACCACGTAGCCGCCGGAGCCGTCCGGCTCGACCACGAACACCACGAAACCGAGGCGCCGGGCCAGCTCGTCGATCTCCTGCTGGGCCACGGCGTTGGCCATCGTGTCGGTGACACCGGTCAGGGTGAGCAGCTTCGGCCCGAGCATCCAGCCGGACCGCTCGCCGGTGGTGGTGACCCAGCCGGCCCGCTGCAGCGTGGCGAGGATGTTGTAGCACGTGCTGCGGTTGAGACCGAGCTCGGTCACGAGGTCCTTGGGCGACACCGCGTGCGGCCACTGCGCCGCGAGCCGCTCCAGGATCCGCACCGCCGACGACACCGCGGGCACATCGCTCGCCACTTGTCGGTCCCCCTCGTCTCTCGGCTTGTCTCTCGGCCCGCCCCGGGTTACGGCGCGAGCACCTCGGCCCACTTGTTCAGCACCGACTCTAGGTAGTCGGGGTCGCCTGTGGACACCGCGGGAAAGGTGGCGCGCCGCTCGAACGGCCGGCAGGCGTCGATGACGGCCCGGCTGTTGTACGGCGGCGCCCCCTCGACGAGCATCGGGTCGAGCTTGCTGCCCCAGGTCCCGTCGATGATGTCGATGTCCCGCTTGGGGTCGCAGCGGGTGCACATCGCCCACACGACCTCGTGGAGGTTGGCGACGTCGATGTCGTCGTCGACCACCACCACGAACCGGTTCATGTACGCCGCGGCCGGCAGCTGCGCGGCCAGGTGCCCGACCTGGCGGGCGTGGCCGGCGTAGCGGTGCTCGATCGACACCGCGATGAACAGGCGCCCGCCGCCCGCCTCGTGCGCCCACGCGCCACGCACCCCCGGCACGCCGGCACCGACGAGCGCGTCCTCGATCATCGCGGACTTCATCGCGGTGCGCATGTAGGAGTAGTCGTGCGGCGGCTTGCCGGGCGGCGCGCCGAGCAGGATCGGGTCGTCCCGGTGGTACAGGCGGGTGATCTCCAGCGCCGGCGCGGGCCGCCGCTTGCCGGAGTAGTAGCCGGTCCACTCGCCGAACGGGCCCTCGTCGCGCATCAGGTCCGGGCGCAGCCAACCCTCGATCGCGACCTCGCTGCCGGCCGGGATCGGCAGGCCGGTGTGCTCGCCGAGCAGCACCGGCACCCGCTCGCCGAGGATCGCGCCCGCGTACTCCAGTTCGGAGATCCCGGTCGGGACCTCGGTGCCGCCGGTGACCAGCAGCACCGGGTGGTGCCCGAACGACACCACGACCGGCGCCTTGCCGTACCGCTCGAACCAGCGCTGCACGTGCTGGGCGCCGTGCTTGCCGGGGACGGCGTTGATCGTGGCCGAGCGGCCCTCGTCGACGACCTCCATCCGGTAGCAGCCGCCGTTGATGTCCTTGGTCGCCGGATCCTGGGTGACGACCAGGCAGCCGGTGCCGATGTAGCGGCCGCCGTCGCCCGCGTGCCAGCGCGGCACCGGCAGCGACAGCAGGTCGACGTCCTTGCCGTCGACCACATTGGCCAGCAACGGCGAGTCCGTGACGGTCTCGGTGGGGAACTCGGAGGCGGTCCGCGCCCAGGTCGACGGCTTGCCGCGCAGCGCCGCCACGAGGCTCGCGTCGTCCAGGTCGTCGCCGAGGCCGAGGGTCAGGCCGAGCCGCCGGGCCGAGCCGGTGCTGCCGGTGAGCACCCGCCCGGTCGGGTAGTCCGCGATGTCCTCGAAGAGCATCGCCTTGGGGTTGGGGCGCTGGTAGCTCAGCTCCGCGATCGCGCCGAGCTCGGTGTCCCAGTGCGCGCCGCGGACGTGCCGCAGCTCGCCGAAGCCCTCGACGCGGTCGAGCCAGGTGCGCAGGTCGGTCACCGGTCCTCGTTCCCGAGCAGGTGCGCGGCGACGAGGTCGAGCGCGCCGGGCGCCTCGAACATGCCGAAGTGCCGGGCGTCGGGGAACACCCGCAGCGTCGCGTTCGGGACGCCGTCGGCCAGCGCGGTGGCCATCGCCGGCGGCGTCGCGTAGTCGTGCTCGCCGACGACGACCAGCGTGTCGGCGGTGATCGAACCCAGCAGCGCGGAACCGTCGAACGCGCCCAGCGCGAGGCAGGCCTGCGCGTGGGCACGGGAGTCGGTGGCGAGGAACAGGTCGGCCAGCCGCCTGACCTCCGCGGGCTCGCGCTCGAGGAAGCCGGGCGAGAACCACCGGTCCAGCTGGAACTCGAGCTGCTTGGCGCGCGGCTTGCCGGTCGCGTTGCCGGCCCGCTCGGCCCACGCGACCTCCTTGCCGGGGCCGTAGTCCGCGGTGGTGTCGGCCAGCACGAGGCGGCTCACCAGGTCCGGGCGGGTACCGGCGAGCGCGACCGCGACGCAGCCGCCCATCGACATGCCAGCCATCGCGACCGGGCCGTCGCCGAGCTCGCCGATCAGCTCGGCGGCGTCGGCGGCCAGGTCCTCGACGGTGAACGCCGAACCGTCCCAAGTGGACTTACCGTGCCCGCGGGCGTCCATGGCGACCACCTGAGCGTGCGGCTCCAGCCGCTCGACCAGCGGCTGCCACTGCTCACCGGACATCGCGAGCGAGTGCAGGAGCAGGATGGCGCTCACCGGGCCGACCTCCGCTCCGCCGCGGTGGCCACGGCCTTGCGGATCTCCGGGTAGGTGCCGCAGCGGCAGATGTTGCCCTCCAGGTGGTCGCAGATCTCCTGCTCGCTCGGATGCGGGTTCTCACCGAGCAACTCTCGGGACATCAGCACGAACCCGGGGATGCAGTAGCCGCACTGGGCCGCGTTGCAGTCCACAAAGGACGAAACGACGTCGTCGTTCTCGTCCAGGCCCTCGGCCGTGGTGATCTCGGCATCGTCGTAACGCAGCGCGAGCGCGAGGCAGCTGGACACGCTCATCCCGCCGACCAGCACGGTGCACGCACCGCACGCGCCGACCCCGCAGCCCTCCCGCACGCTGGTGGTGCCGACCTTCTCGCGCAGCACGTCGAGCAGCAGCGTGTCATCGGCGACGTCGACGTGGTGCCGTACACCGTTGACGGTCAGGGTGATCCGGTTCATGCCTCGTCCTCCAGTGCCGTCACGATCGACTCCGGCGTCATCGGCAGCGTGGTGAGCCGGACGCCGACCGCGTCCCGGATCGCGTTGGCGATGGCCGGGGCGACCCCGAGGATCCCTGTCTCGCCAACACCTTTCGCGCCGAACGGGCCGGTGTCGTGCGGGCTCTCGACGATGATCGGGGTCAGCTCGGCTGGCAGGTCCTTGATGGACGGGAGCTGGTAGTCCAGCAGCGTGCCGTTGATCAGCTGGCCCTGGTCGAGCACGAGCTGGTCGAACAGCGCGTGCCCGATGCCCATGATCGCCGCGCCGGTCAGCTGCTGCTCCACGAGCCGCGGGTTGATCGCCTTGCCGACGTCGCCGGCCACCGCGAGGTGCTCGATGCGCACCCGGCCGGTGGCGGTGTCGACCGCGATCCGCACGCCGACCGCGCCGGCGAACCAGTGTTCGGTGACCTGGGTCGAGCGCCCGGTCTCCTTGTCGTAGGGCACCCACTTGGAGGTGAAGTTCGCCTCGGTGGTGAGGGTGGCGCCGCGGGCGCCGAAGTGGCCGTGGACCAGGTCGGCGACGGAGACCACCCGCTCCCCGCTCCGCAGGCCCGCCTCGGTCAGCTCGACCCCGCCCGCCGGGACCTCGAACTTCTCCGCGGCCAGCCCGATGAGCTTGTCCCGCATGGCTTCCGCGACCCGGCGCACCGCGTTGCCGGTGTGGTAGGTCGAGCGGCTGCCGGCGGTGATCGTGTCGTAGGGGGTGGCGTCGGTGTCCGCACGCACCACGTGGACGCGCTGGGAGTCCAGCCGCAGCACGTCGGCGGCGATCTGCGCCATGATCGTGTCGCTGCCCTGGCCCATGTCGATCGTGCTGATCAGCAGCGTGGCCGACGCGTCCTGGTTGAGCTGCAGCACCGCGTTCGCGATCGTCGGGGTGAGCACGGCCTTCACGCCGACCGCGACCCCGCGGCCGCGGCGGATCCGCCCGGTTCCGCGCTCGAGCGGGGTGAACCAGTCGATCGCCTCGGCGACCTTGTCCAGGCAGCCGACGAAGTCCGCGCTGTGCATCGTCGTGCCCATCGGCGCCTCGTCGCCCTCGCGCAACAGGTGCCTGCGGCGGAACGCGTACGGGTCCTCGCCCAGCTCGTGCGCGAGCTCGTCGATCAGCGACTCGTGCGACCAGGTCACCTGCGGCACGCCGAACCCGCGGAACGGGCCCGCGGAAGGCTTGTTGGTGTAGACGCAGCGGGACCGCACGTCGGCGTTCGCGATCCGGTACGGGCCGGGCGCGACCATGCCGGACTTCGCCGTAATGCGCGGCCCGACGTCGGCGTAGGCGCCGGTGTCGTAACGGACGTCGGCGATCGCGCTGACGAGGTTGCCCTCCGCGTCGGCGGTGAGGCTCGACGTCACCCCGGCGCCGTGCCGGGTGGTGAGCAGGAACGCCTCCTCGCGGGACGCCACGATCCGCACCTTGCGCCCGGTGGTCCAGGCGAGCGCGGCGGCGAGCGGCTCGAGCCGGTCGTACATCTTGGCGCCGAAGCTGCCACCGAGCGGGCGGGTGGTCACCCGCACCCGGGACAGCGGCAGGTCGAGCAGGTCCGAGATCATCTGCCGCACGTAGGACGGGGTCTGGGTGGTGGTCAGCATCTCCAGCCGGCCGGCGTCGACCCACGCGACCGTGCACGGCAGCTCGATCGGCACGTGGTGGGTCGGCGGCGCCCAGAACTCGCCGGTCACCGTGTGCGTACCGGCGTCCCGGGCGGCGGCCGCGTCACCGAGGCGCAGGTTGTACTCGTAGTTGACGTTCGTGTCCCGCACGCCGTGCAGGTGCCGCAGGTCGCCGAACACCGACGACGGGCGCAGCTCGTCGTGGACGAACGCGGCGCCTTCGAGCGCGTCGGTGAGGTCGTAGACGGGGGTCAGCTCCTCGTACTCCACCCAGACCGCGTCGGCCGCCGCCCGCGCGGTGGCGAGGTCCGCGGCGAGCACCGCGGCCACCGGCTCGCCGACGTAGCGCACCTTGTCGTGCGCGAGGCCCGGCTGGTCGGCGAACGCCGGGCCGGTGAGCAGCCGGTCGCCGAGCTGCTTGTGCAGGTCGGCACCGGTGACGACGCTGTGGACGCTGGGGATGGCGAGCGCGTCCTCGACGTGCACCGCGCCGATCAGCGCGTGCGGCTGGGTACTTCGGTGCAGAGCCACGTGCGCGCCCGCGCCGATCGGCTGGTCGCCGACGTGCGAGACGAGCCCGCGGACCCGGCCGACCATGTCGAACCGCGGCCTGCGGCCGCCGACCCAACCCTGCTCGAGCTCAAGCATCCTGGAGGTCCTTCCACGCGCTCCGAACCGCGTCCTCGACGGTCACCCGTGCGAGCCTGCGTTTGTACGTCACCCCGCCGCGGACGTCCGGGATCGGGTCCAGCTCCGGCTCGACGACCTCGAGCGCGGCGTCGACGGCCTGCTGGTCGCTCATGCCGCGAGCGTCGAACGACACGTACCGCGGCGTCGGCGCGACCGCGCCGAGTCCGATGTGGACTTCGGCCCCGGTGACGAGCACCGCGGCCGACGCGCAGGGCCAGTCGTTCTCGCCGAGCGAGGAGCTCTTCACGAACCGGTGACCGGACCCGGCCGGCTGGGCGGGGACCCGGATGCCGGACACGATCTCGTCGTGGTCCAGCGCGGTCCGCTGGAAGTCGGTGAAGAACTCGCGCACCGGGATGTCCCGGGTGCCACGCACCGACGTCGCCCGCACGGTCGCGCCGAGCACGAGCAGCGCGGTCGGCGGGTCGAGCCGGTAGTCGCCGTGCGCGATGTTGCCGCCCGCGCTCGCGGTGTTGCGCACCCGCGGGTTGGCGACCTGGTGGTAGGCCGCGGCGGCCAGCGGCGCCACGCTGCGCACCCGCTCGTCGGTCTCCATCCGGCGCACGCTCACCATCGGCCCGACGGTGACGCCCGACGCGTCCACGGTGATGTCGCGGAGGCCGGGCACGTTCGCGAGGTCGACGAAGTTGTCCGCGAAGAGGATGCCCTGCTTTACCAGGATCTGGATCGCCGTGCCACCGCCGTAGACCATCGAGTTGTCCAATGTGGACAGCAGTCGGGCGGCTTCGGCGAGCGTCGCCGGGCGGTGCAGGGTGGGCATCAGCGGCCCCGCCGGAGCACGGCGACCAGCACGGTGCCCAACACGGTGAGCCCGGCGACGACGGCCGCGATGATCGCGACCTTGGGCACGGCGGGCGATGTGGTGGTCGACACCACACCGCCGGCCGCGGTCTTCGTGGCCGCCGCGGCCTCGACCTGCTCGACCGGGGCGCCGCACGCGATGGCCAGGGACTTCGCGAACTCCAGCTCCACCTCGCGGCTGCGCCGGCGGATGATCGGCTCGCCGAGCCGGCCGAGCTTGCCCCACAGCGCCATGTCCATCTCGTAACCGATGACCGAGGCGTCCATCTTGTCGGTTCCGTCGTCGTTGCTGTCGGGGCGGACGGTCAGCCGGGCGTCGATCTTGATCAAGCTGCCCAGCTTGCGGTCCTCCCCCTTGAGCACCGCCCTGACCTCCTTGTCGTCCGCCCCGTCGGCGACCGACGCGATGGCGGCGGTGAACCCGGCGGAGAAGCGCACGTGCGCGACCTCGTTGACCAGCCGGCCGCGGTAGTTCTTCTCGTCCACCCGTTCCAGCTCCTCGCAGCCCGGGATGCAGCCGCGCATGGTCTCCGGGTCGAAGAAGAGCGGGAAGACCTTGTCGGGTGCCGCGGGGACGGGGAACTCGGACACAAGTTTCATTTAGACCGCCATGGGAGACGTGATGTCCTGTCAGCGAGACACTAAGAGTGCACCGACCGAGTGTCAAGCGTGGCGAAACAGGATCGAAACAGAACTTGACTCCCCTGTTTACCGCTCCTAGCATCCGCTCCACAGGACAACTAGTGTCGTATAGAGGACCAGGGAGCTTCCCCCATGGCCATCCCCCGAGTCACCCCCCGACTGGCGACCGCCGCGGTTGCCGGACTGCTCGCGCTGACCGCGGCCGGCTGTGCCGCCGGCCCAAGCGCCGCGAACGACGACGGCGACCCGCGCACGCTGCGCATCGCCCACAACTCCAACGCGGCCGCCCTGCCCGTCCAGGTGGCGATCGCGGAGGGCATCTTCACGAAGCACGACCTGAAGGTCGAGTTCACCAAGGTCGAGAACATCGGCACGCTGCCGGGCACGCTCGGCCGCTCGTTCGACGTCGCGCTGTCGGTGCCGACCACGGTCATCGCCGCGGCACAGCAGGGCATCCCGGTCACCCAGGTGTCCGGCGCGACCCTCGACGTCGAGGACAACCCGACCGGCTTCGTCATCGGCTCCAAGAAGTCCGGTGTGACCGACATCAAGCAGCTCGCCGGCAAGACACTGGGCGTGCTGACCGAGACCGGCACCACGCACACCGCCACCAAGGCGTGGCTCAGGCAGGAAGGCGTCGACCCGGCGAGCGTCGACATCGTCCAGGTGGACGGGCCCGCGCAGGCCGACCAGCTCGCCGCCGGTCGCGTCGACGCGGTGGAGACCGTGATGCCGTTCGCCACCAACGTGTTGCGCGACAAGGACGCGGTGAACCTCGGTGACCCGTACCTCAAGCTCGCGCCCGAGCTGTCGGCCATCCTGTGGATCGCCAAGCAGGACTTCGCCGCACAGCACGCCGATGTGCTGAAGGACTTCCGGGCATCGCTCGACGAGGCGCAGGAGTTCATCAAGGGCAACGACCCGAAGGCGCGCGAGGTGCTCAAGGACTACACGGGCCTGCCGGACCCGGCGATCAAGGCGGCCGTGCTGCCGACCTACACCACCGAGATCCGCCCGGACGACCTGAAGGTGTGGCTCCAGGCCATGAAGGACGTCGACGGCTTCAAGGGTGATGTCGACCTGGACGCGCTCGTCGCGTCCCAGAACTGAGGTCCGCCATGGCGGTGTGGGACGAGTTCGTGCCCGCCGGCGAGCTGGACCGGCTGCGCGCCAACGGGTTCGGCGGGGCGGTCGAGGTGGGCGAGCGGCCGTGCCTCGTGGTCATCGACGTGACGCTGTCGTTCATCGACACGAGCTACCCGACGGGCTGCGGCGACATGGGCTGGGAGCGGCTGCCCGCGATCGTCTCGCTCCTGGAGACCGCGCGTGAGCTGGGCATCCCCCGGGTGCTCACGTGCGGGTCGGTGCCGGACTCGGTGTTCGTCGGCGGCGCGGTGAAGCTGTCCGGCGACCCGGACGTGGCGCGGCGCGTGCACGAGGCACCGTTCCCGCCCGAGATCGTCCCGCGCGCCGACGAGTACGTGGTCAGCAAGGCGAAGGCGAGCGCGTTCTTCGGCACCCCGCTGCTGACCTACCTGACCAAGCACCGGGTCGACACGCTGATCGTGGCCGGCACCACCACGTCGGGCTGCGTGCGCGCGACCGTCGTGGACGCCGCGTCGCACGGCTACCGGGTGCTGGTCGCCGAGGACGCGTGCTTCGACCGGTCGGCGTTCGCGCACGCCGCCAACCTCTTCGACATCCAGCTGAAGTACGGGTCCGTCGTGGACGCCGAGACCGCCGCCGAACTGATGGGAACGCCATGAGCCCCACCATCACCTGTGCAGACCTCTCGGTCACGCTGCCCGGCGCGGCCGGCCCGGTCGACATCCTCCGCGGGGTGGAACTGTCCGTGGACAATGCCGAGCTCGTCTCGGTCCTCGGCACGTCGGGCTCCGGCAAGACCACGCTCCTGCGGGTGCTCGGCGGCCTGCTGCCGGCCACCGGCGGGGAGGTGCGCTGCGACGACACGGTGGTCACCGGGCCGCCGGAGGGCGTGGTGACCGTGTTCCAGGACTACGCCCACTCGCTGCTGCCGTGGCGGACCGTGCGCCGGAACGTGGCGCTGGGCATCGAGGCGTCGCTGTCGAGGTCCGAACGCGACGACCGGGTCGACGAGGCACTCACGATGGTGGGACTCTTGGACCGGTCCGCCGAGTACCCGTGGCGGCTGTCCGGCGGCATGCAGCAGCGCGTGCAGATCGCCCGCGCGCTGGCGATGCGGCCGCGGGTGCTGCTGATGGACGAGCCGTTCGGGGCGCTGGACGCGATGACGAAGGCGTCCCTGCAGGACCAGCTGCAGCAGGTGCAGGAGCTCACCGGGACCACGATCGTGTTCGTGACGCACGACGTGGAGGAGGCGGTGTACCTGTCCGACCGGCTGGTGGTGCTGCGGGGCAGCCCGGCGAACATCGGGCTGTCGCTGGACATCCCGCTGCCCCGGCCGCGGCACCAGATCACCACCAAGGAGCGTTCGGACTACCTGGAGCTGCGGCACCGGGTGTACGAGGCGCTCGGGCACACCGTCGGCGAGCCGGCCCGTGGCTAGGCGGGTCAACCTGATCGGGGCCGCGGTGTTCGTGCTGGGGCTCGGGCTGTGGGAGCTTCTGGTCCGCACCGGGATCCTGAGCTTCTCCTACCTCCCACCGCCCACGAACGTGGCCGTCGGGCTGAGCGAGCTGCTCGGCACCGGCGAGCTGGTGACCGCGCTAGGGCACACGCTGTTCGCGGCGCTGACCGGCTGGGCGATCGCCGGGCTCGTGGGCGTGGCGGCCGGCTCGGTGCTGGGACTCGTCCGTCCGGTGTGGACGTACTCGATGGCGAGCCTGGAGGCGCTGCGGGCGCTGCCGATCGTCGCGTTCGTGCCGGTGGCGGTGCTGCTGTTCGGGTTCTCGGTGCAGACCGAGATCATGGTCGCCTTCTACGCGGCGCTGTGGCCGGTCCTGCTGAACACGATCAGCGGGATGCGCACCGAGCAGCGGATGGTGGAGGCCGGCGCGGTCCTGCGGCTGTCCAGGGCGGCGGTGCTGTGGAAGATCCGGCTGCCCGCGGCCACCGCCTCGATCGTGGTCGGGCTCCGGTTGGGACTGTCGACGGCGCTCGTGCTGACGCTGGTCGCGGAGATGGTCGGCAACCCGGCAGGGCTCGGCTTCCTGCTCGTGGAGAAGGGCCAGGCGCTGCAGCCCGCGCAGATGTTCGCGGCCGTGTGCGTCATCGGCGTCACCGGGATCGTCCTCAACGGACTCGTGATGGGTCTGGCGCGGGTGGCCTTCCGTGGTCAGCTCGCCTCGTCCGGGGAGACCGCATGACCGGAACCGAGACCCGACGGCGTGGCGGCACCCCGGCGCGCGGGCTGCTGCCGCTGGTGGTGCTGCTGGTGGTCTGGCAGCTCGCCGGCGACCCGGCCTCACCGTACTTCCCACCACCGTCCACCTGGGTCGACGGCGTGCGGCCGCTGCTGGACAACGACAAGCTGCTGCCGGCCGTCGGCGAGACGTCGCTGACGTTCGTGCTGGGGCTGCTGATCGCGACCGTGCTCGGGTCGGTGGTCGGCACGCTGGTCGGTGCCAGCCGCCCGGTCGACCGGGCCCTGTCGCCGAGCCTGGAGTTCCTGCGCGCGCTGCCGGCGGCCTCGCTCGTGCCGGTCGCCGCGCTCGTGCTCGGCTACACGACGCAGATGAAGCTGGTGGTCGTGGTGCTGCCGGCAATGTGGCCGATCCTGCTGACCTGCCGGTCCGCCCGGCGCTCGCTCTCGCCGGTGCTGCTGGACACGCCCCGCACGCTGGGACTGTCCGGTTGGGACCGGGCGAGGAAGATCCTCACGCCCGCGCTGCTGCCCGCGGTGCTGCTCGGCGTGCGGGTGGCGGCGCCGCTGGCACTGATCATCACGCTGCTGGTGGAGATCGTCACGAGGGTGAACGGGTTGGGCGCCGTGCTCGGCGCCGCACAGTCCAACTTCCTGTCCGCGCAGGTGTACGGGCTGCTCACGATCGCGGGGGTACTGGGGTTCGTGGTGAACTGGGTCGTCACGCGTGCGGAGGCGGCGATCAGCCGGCGCATGCGTGGCACGGCGTAGGAGTCGACGATGACCGAAGTGCGGACGCAGGAGCAACCCTGGTACCGGTCGCTGGACCGGACGAAATGGCGCACGCTGATCGCCGCGAACCTCGGCTGGCTGTTCGACGGGTTCGAGACGTACGCGCTGATCCTCACAGCGGGGGTGGCGCTCAAGCAGCTCCACCCGCAGGCCGCCGGCGACCTGCCGTTCTACATCGGACTGACGATCGCGATGACCCTGCTGGGCTGGGGCGTCGGCGGGATCGCCGGCGGCATCGTCGCGGACTATCTCGGGCGCCGGAAGGTGCTGCTGATCTCGATCGCGCTGTACTCGATCTTCACCGGCCTGTCGGCGTTCGCGTGGAACTGGGAGTCGTTCCTGATCCTGCGGCTGCTGACCGGTGTGACGCTCGGTTCGGAGTGGGGCACCGGCACGTCGCTGGTGGCGGAGATGTGGCCGGCGCACGCGCGGGCCAAGGCGGCCGGGCTGATGCAGTGCGGGCTGGGCCTGGGCTTCTTCGTGGCGTCCGCGGCGTGGCACTTCATCGCGCCGCTGGGGGCGTCGTCGTGGCGGTACATGTTCCTGCTCGGTGTGCTGCCGGCGTTGTTCGCGCTGTGGCTGCGGCGGAGCGTGCCAGAGTCGGACAAGTGGACGAAGGTGGCCGACCGGCGCGCCGAGCTGCAGTCCCGGTCGTCGCTGACGGAGGAGGAACGCTCCTACACGCGGTTCACGCTGCGCCAGATCCTCGCCGACCCGAAGATGCGCCGGTTGACCATCCTCGGCTCGATCATGTCGGCGGTGACCACGCTGGCGTGGTGGGGCATCTCGACCTGGGTGCCGGCCTACGTCGGCAGCAAGGCCGCCGCGGAGGGCCACAACGCGGAGAGCTACGCGTCGACGGCCGGCATGATCTACAACGTCGGGGCCATCGCCGGCTACATCGCGCTGGGCTTCGCGGCGGACAAGTTCGGTCGCAAGGGGACGGTGTTCACCTACTTCGCGGCATCGCTGGTGATGACCCCGGTGTTGTTCCTGTGGACCTCGGATCTCACGCTGGTGCTGCTGCTGTGTGCGGTGAACGGGTTCTTCACGCTGGGTCAGTACACGTGGATGCCGGTGTGGCTCCCGGAGTTCTACCCGACGCACCTGCGCGCGACCGGGGCGGCGTTCGTGTTCAACGCGGCCCGGTTCATCGCGTTCCTCGGCCCGCTGCTGGCCGGGTCGATCATCGCCGCGCTGGGTGGTTACGGCACGGCTGCGACGGTGGTCGGTCTCATCTACATTGTCGGCATGGTGGTGGTCCCGTTCTGCCCCGAGACGAGGGGCCGACAACTCCCGGAGTGACCCATGGATCCAGCCGTGCAGCCCCTGCTCGACGCCATCAACGCCGGTGACCGTGCCGCGTTCTTCGCCGCTCTGACCCCGTCCGCCACCATGACCGACGACGGCACCACCCGGCCGCTGGAGGACTGGGTCGACCGCGAGATCTTCACGGTCAACGGGCACATCACGGTGGACTCCGCGACCGACGACGGCCTGTCGATGACCGCGACCTACCGCAACGACACGTGGGGGGAGATGCGCACCCGCTGGCAGTTCACCGTGACCGGCGGAAAGGTGTCCCACTTCGACACGGGCCAGGCCTAGATGACTCATTTCTTTGAGCACGTACCATCTCGGAACCGACCGTGGCGGTCCACTTAGGACCGCCGTGCCTGTCGACGCCGGGACGCCGCGTCACCCAGGTACCGTCACTCGACCGCAAAGATTCACGGGACGCGCCCAGGTCCAACACTGAAGACCAGGATGGTTCGCACCACCAACGCGGCCCGGGCCGCAACGTGACCTGAACGATGATCTTCGCGTGCTCGAAGTCCTTACCCGCCAACAGGTCGAGGGCGACGTCCGAGCGGAGCTGGTCCATCGTCCGCCCATCCGCGCCACCGGTGTCCCGCAGCTGATAGGCGATCGCATCCACCCGCTTCGCCGCCACCTGAACCCGCGCCGCCGACCCGTGCACGGTCAACACGGCGCACCCGTCCTCGGTCGGATACATGTCCACCCGCCGCTGCGCCATCCGCTTCTCGTGCAGGGCTTGCAGGGCGTCGGCGTTCACTCGCGCGACGATCCGCCGCAACACTCGAACCAACTTGACGGCCGGCATGTCCTCGACCCGGTCCAGGATCTCCTCTTCCACGATCGGCGCAGCCTCAAGCGACAACGGCAGGGTGGCGTCGGCGATCTTCGACGGCCGATACGGATCAAGCCGACCCGCCTTCACCGCCGCCAACGTGCGCGGCAACCGGGTCGCCAACGTGACCGCGAGATCCAGGCGTTGCTGCGCGGCACGAGGCGAGATCACCAGCAGCGCCGCGACCTCGAGCGCATCGAACTCACTGCCACTTCTAGCGGCGAACACGGCGAGCTTCTCCAGGGCGTACCCCTCGACCTGCCAGGCCGTCCGCACCAACCCGCGCACCGCCAGCGCCGCGGCTTCGGGGTGGCGTCGTCGGGACCCCACCGACAATCGGCTCGAACATGTCGTCGCGGTGGCCATGCACCTCGGGATCGTGGAGCGGGCGCTGCGCCGGGACCCCGCCGAGGCGCTGCCGCTGGTGCTGCGCGCGCAGGATGCGACGGCCGACGCGCTCGCCGGACTGCGTGACGTCGTGCGCAGCATCTACCGGCCGGTGCTGGCCGAGCGCGGGCTCGACGGCGCGGTCGCCGGGCTGATCGCCCGCTGCCCGGTCCCGTGCGAGCTGTCGACGGCCCGCTCCGCGCCCCGGCGGCGGTGGGGTCGGCTGCGTACTTCCTGGTCGCCGAGGCCCTGACGAACATCGTCAAGCACAGCGGCGCCGAGCACGCGACGATCACCCTGGCCCGCGCGGGCGCCCTGGTGATCGAGGTCGAGGACGAGGGAACGGGCCTCGCGGGCATCCGCCGCCGGGCCGCGTTCGACGGCACCACCATGCTGTCGAGCCCGGCCGGCGGTCCTACGCTGCTGCGCGTGGAGCTGCCATACGAAGGGAAGCCCGTGACCCGACCGACCAACTGGGGTGGCCAGGACGGCGCGTTCTGGGCCGCCAACGACCTGCGCTACGACGCGCTGCTGGCCCCACTGACCCGTCACCTGCTGCCCGCTGCGGACATCCGCCCGGACGACCGGGTGCTCGACGTCGGCTGCGGGTGCGGCAACACCACGCGGCTCGCCGGCAGGGCCGCGCGGGACGGGTGGGCGCTGGGCGTCGACCTGTCCGGGCCGATGCTCGCCACGGCCCGGCAGCGCGCCGCCGAGGCGGGCCTGACCAACGTCCGGTACGAGCGCGGCGACGCCCAGCGGACCCCGTTCGACACCGTCGACCTGGTGCTGAGCCAGCTCGGCGTGATGTTCTTCGACGACCCGGTGGAGGCGTTCACCAACCTCCACCGGTCGCTCGCGCCGGGTGGCCGGCTCGCGTTCGTGTGCTGGCAGGCGTTCGAGCTCAACGAGGGCCGGGTGCTCCGGCGCGAGGCGCTGAGCCGGTACGTCACCGTGCCCCCGCCCCGGGTGACCGGCGCCCTGTCCTTCGCCGAGCCGGCCCGGCTGCGCGAGGTGCTCACCGCGGCGGGCTTCGGCGACATCGAGCTGACCGACGTCCGCGAGCCGCTGGTGGTCGGGTCGACCGCCGAGGCGGCCACGGCGTTCGACCTCGGCGACCCGACCGTGCGGGAGTGGCTGACCGAGGCAGGCCCGGCGGCGGCCGCCCGCGCGACCGAGGCGCTGCGCGAGGCCTACGCCGCCCGGGAGACCCCGGACGGCGTGGTCCTCGGCTCGGCCGCGTGGCTCGTCACGGCCGCCGCCCATATCTAGTGCCCCCCGCCGGAAGTTCGTCACTCGATTCGCCGGCCCAGCTTCCCGCTGGCGGCGTTGCCGGCCCGCCCGAGTACAACCCGGTACGAGGACGAACCGGCGCCTTGCCAGCAGAAACCTGGACTCACCGACTCAAGCAACAGACTCCCGGCGGCGGACACTAGGCCGTGACCCGCTCCATCTCGCGCAGCAGCCTCGGCAGCACCGAGCCCGGCCACCCGCGCGACATGTTCCGGTACGCCTGCTCGTGCTTCGGGTCGGCCAGGTCGAACCCGGCGTGCTCGAGGAACAGCCGCGTCCCGGCGCCCTCGGCAACGAGCCGCCACGTGACCGTCCAGTCCATTGTGGACTCGGCGAACGTGTAGCTGATCCGGCGTTCCGGCTCGACCTCGGTCACCGTGCACGGGACCTCGCCCCAGCCACCCATGTCGAGGGTGAACCGGTGGCCCACGACGGGCGCGATGTCGCCGGCCGCCCACCACTTCGCCAGCCGGTCGGGCTCGGTGAGCGCGCGCCACACGGCGGCGGGCGGCTGGGACAGGAACTGGTCCACGTGGATGGTGTCAGTCATCGGTCTCCTCCTCGAGTACGTCGGCCAGGGTGCGCATGCGATCGCGCCAGTAGCGCTCGAACGGGTGCAGCCAGTCGCTCACGGCGACGAGCGGCGCGGCGGTGAGGTGGTAGTGCCGCTCGCGGCCACGCACCTCCTCGCGTACCAGCCGGGAGCGGCGCAGCACCTGCAGGTGCTCGGACACGGCCGGGCGGCTCAGCTCGAACTCCGCCGCGAGCGAACCCGCGGTCATCGAGCGGTCGCGCAGCAGCTCCAGCAACCGCCGCCGCACCGGGTTGGCCATGGCGGTGAACAGCACGTCGTCGATCACCCGTCCAACATATGTCGGAGATCTCCGACATGTCAACAATCTCCGACACGTTTGCTTAGGAACTTCAGGGGGTGGGTACCCCGTTGTACGACATGAGAAGGAAAGGACGGGCCCCATGCCTCTGCTCAGGAAGCTGACCGCTCTGGCCGGGACCGCCGCGGCGGCGCGGACCTACATCCGTAGGAACCCGGACAAGGTGAACAACATGGCCGCCAAGGCCGGTGCGTTCGTCGACAAGCGGACCAAGGGCAAGTACCACGGTCAGATCGACAACGCGGTGCACAAGGTGCGCAACGCCACCAACCCCAAGCAGCCCTAGGCGTCCCATGCCCACCGCGGCCTACGACGAGATCGCGGACTGTACGAGCGACAAGTCGGGACCCGCCCGGACGATCCACAGGATCTCGGGCGGGTCCTGCACGACCTGCTCGGCCAGGGCCGAGGCACGTGCCTGGAGATCGGGTGCGGCACCGGTATGCACGCCGTCCGGGTCCGCGACCTGGGCTTCACGCCCGTCGGCGTCGACCTGTCCGCGGGGATGCTCCGGCACGGCGCGCATCGCCCGCCCGCGGCCAGGGCCGACGCCGCGCGGCTGCCGGTGCGGTCGGCGTCGGTCCCCGCGGTGCTGTCGGCCATGGTGCACACCGACATGCCGTCCTACCCCGCCGTGGTCCGCGAGGCGTTCCGGGTGCTGGCGCCGGGTGGGGTGTTCGTGCACATCGGCGTGCATCCGTGCTTCTGCCGCGGTTTCGCCGACCGCGGCGCCCGAAGGCGGTCGTGATCCGGCCCGGCTACCTCGACGCGCACTGGACGAAGGCGTCGTGGACCGACCAGGGGCTGCGGGACAAGGTGGGCGCGTCGCACTGGCCGCTGCCCGCGTTGCTCTCGCTGTTCCTCGACGCGGGCCTGACGCTGGACCAGTTCGCCGAGGGAGGCGCGCCGACGCTGACGGTGTTCGGGGTGCGGGCGGTCAAGCCCGGGTAGTACGGCGCCGGACAGTTTCTCAGCGAATAGAATTCCGCGCATGGCGAACGCGGACCAGATCGACCTCATGCTCGACCAGTGGCGTCGGGAACGGCCTGACCTGGACCTTTCCGCGCTCGGGACGTTCGGCAGGCTCGGTCAGCTGACCGCCGTGCTGCTCCCGGCCGTCGAGCGGGTGTTCGCCAGGCACGGCTTGCGTGGCGGCGAGTTCGACGTGCTCGCGGCGCTGCGCCGGGCCGGCAGGCCGTACACGATGATTCCCTCGGAGCTGTCGGCCGTGCTGATGATGTCGCGCGCCGGCATGACCAACCGGCTCGACCGCCTCGAGGCGGCCGGGCTCGTCGACCGCCGGCTGGACCCCGCCGACCGGCGCAGCTTCCGGATCGTGCTCACCGACAAGGGTCTCGAGACCGTCGACGCCGCGCTGACCGAACACGCGGCCAACATCGGCCGGCTGATCTCGGTGCTGTCCGAGGACGAACGCGCGGCGCTGAACCGCACGCTGCGGGTGCTCCAGGACGCGGTCGGCAGGCCTACGGCCTGACCGTGGTCCGGATGTCGACGGTGGCGCCCGGGTCGAGAATCGAGTGCTCGGTCACCTGGGCGCGGTAGAGCCGCAGCCGCGCGCCGCCGGTGACCCGGTCCGGGCCCCATGGCTCGAGCCCCTCGCGCACGGACACCCGCGAGAAGACGCCGATCCCCCGCTCGATCTCGGCCGGGTCGGTGACCTGCCCGGCGGTGGCCGACATGTAGACGGCCTGCGCGCCGGCGGACGGGCGCGTCGAGTCGAAGACGACCATGGCGAGCTCCGGCCGGTCGGCGAGGTTCCGCGAGTGCCGCGCGCCCGGGAACGACACCCAGAACAGCTCGCGCGGGTCCTCGTGCGCGAACCACACCGGTGAGGCCCACGGCAACCCGGCGGCGTCCGCGGTCGCGAGCACGACGTAGGAGGTGCCGTCGAGAACCGCCCGCGCGATGTCGTCGTTGGTCATGCGGGCCAGCATATGCACACCTAGTGTCGCGTGATCCTGTTCCTTTGCGCCCGCTGTGGATCAACGTGGCTCCTGGCAAGGCGGAGGAAAGTCGCTCGTACTGGATGTACTTGGGCTTTTCTCCAACGCAGCCAGGGACCGCGTTGGCCGCAGCGGCGTAAAGGTTTCAGGGGCACGCGACACTAGTGCCCGGACCGTCACCCGTCCTACACTTCCTCGCCCCTTACCGGGAGAGGAGATCCCTGTGATCCGGAAGGTCGCCATAGCCGCGGTCGTCGCGGCGCTCGCGTCGGCCGCGTTGGCCGTCGTCGGTGCCGCCACCGCCACCGCGGACCGGCACGACTCGACCCACGGCCCCTGCCAGTACACCAAGACCCCCGACGATCCGGCCGTGCGGCCGGTGCCGCTGCCGCCCGATCCACATCGGACGCCCGACCGCGGCACGGTCCGGGTCGACGTGTCGACCAACCAGGGCCCGCTGCCGCTCACGCTGGACCGCTCGGTCGCGCCGTGCACGGTGCAGAGCTTCGTCCACCTGGCGCGGCACAGGTTCTACGACCGCACGACCTGCCACCGGCTCACCACGTACCCGACGCTCGAGGTCCTGCAGTGCGGCGACCCGTCCGGCACCGGCGAGGGCGGTCCGGGCTACAAGTACAAGGACGAGCTGCCGGTCGGCCTCGACCCGGCGCCCACCGACCCGACGGGCGCGCGCAAGATCTACCCGCGCGGCGCGCTCGCGATGGCCAACGCGGGCCCGGACACCAACGGCAGCCAGTTCTTCCTCGTGTACGGCAACGCCTACCTGCTGCCGGACTACACGATCTTCGGCACCATCGGCGACACCGGACTGACCACAGTGGACAGGGTGGCGGCCGGCGGCGTCCAGCCGACCCCGGAGGACCCGGCCCCGCTCGACGGCCCGCCCGCACTCCCGGCGAACCTCGAGAAGGTCAAGGTCCGCTGCTAGCTCAGCCACCTCCCGAACGCCGGACTCGCGGGTCCTGAACGTTGGACTCGCGGGTCTTGGGCGTTGGACTCGCGGGTGGTCAGCGGAAGGCGTCCGCGTGCTCGATCGCCCACCGGGCGAACGGGCGCGCGGGCGCCCCGGTGACCTTCTCGACGGTGTCGGTCACCGGTTCCGGGTCGGTCACGATGCTCGCCCAGTGCGCGAGCCCGCTGTCGATGAACTCGGGTGCCCAGCCCATCTCCCGCATCCGCTCCCGGGCGTCCTTTTCGGACAGATCCACCCAGCGGACCTCCCGGCCGACCGCCTCGCCGATGAGCCGCACCTGCTCGGTCTGGGTCACCACGGACGGTCCAGTCAGCTCGTAACGCGCACCCGTGTGCCCCTCCTCGGTGAGGGCGCGCACGGCGACCGCGGCGATGTCGGCCTCGTGGATCAGCGACCGGCCCGCCGCGCCGTACACCCAAGTGACCGTGTCACTCGACCGGATCTCGTCGGCCCAGCCCAGCGTGTTGGTCGCGAACCCGCCCGCCCGCAGGAACGTCCACTCCAGACCGGTGCGCCGGATCAGCCACTCGACCCGCGCGTGGAACAGGCCCGTCGGCGCCTCGCCCGCGGGGTCGGCGTCGGGCACGCCCAGCGCGGAGAGGAACACGACCCGCCGCGCGTGCCCGGCGATCGCGTCGACCACCGGGCCGGCGCCATCGGCCGATGTGTCCGGCCACACCAGGAACACCGCGTCGGCGTCCGCGAAGGCCGCGTCGAGACCCGACGGCTCGAGCAGGTCGGCCCGTACCGCCGACACCCCGGGAGGCAGGTCGGCCGAGTCCGGGTCGCGGGTCACCGCGCGCACCGAGGCACCGGCGTCGAGCAGCAGAGGGACCAGGCGCCGGCCGACATTGCCGGTCGCGCCGGTCACCACAATCGTTGGCTGAGACATGCCACCGAGGCTAGGACCTCGACATTGCTGGAGGTCAAGTCGGCGGAACCGCAGGTCGCGACGCATGTCTCGGACC
>NZ_WHTD01000014.1 GCF_009379765.1 Actinophytocola sp.
ACGCACTGGGACTGTTCCGCGCTGGTGAGCCCCTAGACGTGGTAGCCGACGAGTACGGCATCCCAAGCGACCACCTGGAAGACGCGGTCCGCATCGCGACACGGTCAGCGGCCTGAGATGACGATCGGGCACCCCGACGGCCTGCCCACACTGTTCCTCGACCGCAGCCTTGGCCGAAAGCAGGTCCCCGACCTTCTCCGCACCGCCGGATTACGCCTGCGGACACTCGCAGAGGTGTACGGCATTCCGGCCGATGAGACCATTGCCGATGTCGACTGGCTCGCTCGCGCTGGCCGCGAGGGATGGGTCGTGCTCATGAAGGACGAGCGCATCCGCTACCGCCCGGCCGAACGCGCGGCGCTCGTCGACCACCGTGTGCGAGCATTCTGCCTGACCAGCGGAAACCTTCGTGCTGCGGGGATGACCCAGCTGTACCTTGCCGTGCTCGGCAAGCTCACGGCCGCCTGCACAACCCCGGGCCCGTTCCTGTGCGTCGTGTCTCGCAGCGGGCTCCGTCGCATCGACCTCGGTCAGTGTTCCTGGCTACCTCCGATGACACGGGGATCGGCCAGCGGAATCTGTTCGGCGATGACGCCGACCCGGTGGGCTTCATGCCCACGCCGTTCGACCTTGACGGGATCAACAGGACGCTCGCCGAACTCATTCACAGGGACCCGGCGTCCCGGCTTGACCTGCCCGAACCTGTCCGGGCCCTTGTATAGGCGCAACGGCCGGTGGTCGGGATCTCGGTCTCAGTCAGGCAGGGGCTTGTGCTGGGAGACCGAGTTCGCGCGCGGCCACGACGAGTTCGCGGTCGTAGGTGACGAAGCCGGCCAGGTCTGACCGGAACGGGTCGGCGGTGGCGAGGTGCACGGCGTCGAGCGAGCCGAGCCTCGGTGTTCGGTAGGTCTTGACACCGAGCCAGCACGGTGCTGGTCAGGTCGGCCAGATACACACCGAACCGCCTGACCGACCAGGTGCGGCACTCGCTCATGGTCAACGCCTGCGCGGATCAAGGTGCGCGTGATCTCCGGTTCGGCCAGCTCACTGGTGATCAACTCAGTGTCTTCGGGGAGCTCTTGACGCCAGGCGCGCAGTGCACCGGTCTCCGGTTCGCGCTTGATAAATTTGATCAAGGCGCACGAATCGGTAGATCACCGGTTGCGCTCCCGATCTCGATCCGAGACCAGGAGATCCGACAAACTTTCGGTATCGGCCAAGAGATCATCGACGATGTCGGGCATGCCCGATTCGGCCGGGGGGCGCACCGCGCCATGGCAATCACGCGGTGGAGCGTGTTCTCGGCTTGCGGTTCGGGCACCATGCGCAGCACAGGCCGACCACGGTCGGTCACGACGATCGAAGCGCCGGCCCTGACACGGGCCACCGCCTTGGAGGGATTCTGATTGAGTTCCCGTAGGCCAATCGTCTCCACATCCACCAATGTACCTACAAATTGTAGTTATGTATGGCCAGGATGACGGCGGGTCTGTCGAGGGTCGTGCCGGCGGAGCGACAGAATGCCACGCATGGATGCAGCGCCCTTCGCCGTGTACCTGTCCGAATTGGACGATGAGGCCTTGACCCGGTTGCTGGTGGCCCGGCCGGACGTGCGGATCGAGCCCGTACCGCGTGGGTTTCCGCAGCTGGCGCAGCGGCTCGGCGGAGCGGACTCGATCGTCGCCGCGCTGCGCACGCTGACCCGGGACACCGTGGTCGTCGGGCAGGCGATCGCGGTCCTGGGCGAGGCTGCGAGCCTGCCGGCCGTCGCGCGCTTGCTGGGCGCGCCGGAGCAGGCGGTGCGCGACGAGGTGACGCAACTGCGCGATCGGGGGCTGGCGTGGACCAGTTCGGGCATGCTGCACCTGCCCGAACGACTGCAGGCGCACTGGACCGCCGAGCTCGGCGGCGGGCGTCCGGTAGCCAAGATGGCGACGACGGTGCTCGCGGAGGAGCTTCGTGTCGCGGCCTCGGCGTTGGGTGTCGCGGCGGACGGTCTGCGCAAGCCTGAGCTGATCGCGCGGCTGACCGAGGCGATGGCGGACCTGCGGTCGTTGGTCGAGGTGATCGCCGGTTTGCCCGGGCCGGCTCGCGCGCGGCTTGAGCAGCTTCGCCAAGGCGGGTTCGGGATCATGTTCGGCTTTGTGGACCCACGTCGGCGCGGCACCGACCCGACCGATCTGCTGCTCGAGGCTGGCCTGGTGCTGCGGCCGAACCGGCAGGTGGAGGTGCCGCGGGAGGTGGCGGTCGCGGCGTGGCTGGCCGAGCACGAGAACCGGCTGACCGGCCGGCCGGAGGTCGCCGCGGCCGGTACGGCGGCCGACGCCGTGCGCCCGACCGCGCAGGCCGCCGCCCGGGAGGTGGTGCGCGGGCTGTCCATGTTGCTCGACGAGGCCGGCCGGACGCCGATCACCGCGTTGAAGAAGGGCGGGGTCGGGCCGCGGCAACGGAGCCGGCTGGCCAAGCGGCTGTCGAGTCCCGACGACGTTCTGGTGCTGTGGATCGACCTTGCCTACGCGGCCGGCCTGCTGGGTGAGGTCGACGGCGGGTACGCGCCAACGGATGCCTACCCGGACTGGCGTGCCGCCGAGCCCAGCCTGCAGTGGGCCGCCGTGGCCAGTGCCTGGCACGCGCTCGAGCACGCCCCGCTGATGCGGGAGATCGACGGCGACAAGGAGCACCCGCCACCGCTGACGCTGATGTCGGCGGCGGGCGCGATGCGACGTGCGATGCTGCGAGCGGCCCGCACCGGTCTGTCGATGCGCGGCGCCGGCGCGGAGATCGACTGGTTCTTCCCGCTGCACGGCTACGACCCGGAGGCGCGCGACGAGAAGATCGCCGCCGCCGTACGGGAGGCCGAGCTGCTGGGCGTAACGGCCGGCGACCGGGTGTCCGAACTCGGCGAGGAGTTGTTGGCCGCCATCGACGACGCAGATGCCGCGGACGACGAGGCTGGCGACGATGTCGTGGCCGAGGCCGCCCGGCGCTGCGCGTCTTTGCTGCCCGGGGTGGACTGCGGGGTGATCCTGCAGTCGGACCTGACCGCGGTGGTCTCCGGGCAGCCGAGCCCAGCCGTTTCCCGTCTGCTTGTGACCATGGCCGTCAACGAGACCCGCGACAACGCCGGCATCTGGCGGTTCACCCCGGCCAGCCTCCGCGCCGCGCTCGATGCCGGGTGGACCGCGCCGGAGCTGCTGGCCGAGCTGGCGGCGATCGCCCACCGGGCCGTGCCGCAGCCCCTGGAGTACCTGATCACCGACGCGGCGCGTCGGCACGGCCAGGTGCGGGTGCGCGGGATGAGGTCGTGTGTCGTCGCCGACGAGGCGCTGATCACCGAGATCCTCAACACCCGGTCACTGGCCGACCTGCAGCTCGGCAGGGTCGCCCCCACTGTCGTGTCCAGCCCGTTCGACCTGGACCACGTGCTGGCCCGGCTGCGCGCGGCCGGCCTGTCCCCGGTAGCCGAGGACTCCTCAGGGATGACCATCATCGAGAACCGTCAAGAGCACCGGGCCAAGAACAACCGGATCACCACCGCCAAGCGGACGAAGTCGCGGCTCACCGCCGCTGAGCTGGTCGGGCGGCTGATCGCCGACCCGCACGGCGAGCACCCGCCGATGGCGAGCACCTCAGCCACCTTCGAGTTGCTCGCGCAGCTCAACCGGCACCTCGACGACGCGGAGCTCGCCCTGCTGAGCCACGCAGTGGACCACAAAGACGACGTACTGATCTCCTACCGCGACAAGAACGGCAGCCCCACCGTCCGCCAGATCCAGCCCAACCAGATCTTCGGACGGTGGCTTGACTCCTGGTGCTACCTGCGCAACGCCGACCGCGAGTTCACCATCGCCAACATCGAGTCGGTCGCCCCACCGCACTGACTCAGTGGCGAGAATCACCGGTATGCGATACGGCAGAGCCGTCGAGAAGCTCCACATCCTGGCCGAGGCGTGTCAGCGCACCACCAAGTTGCCGCTCGATGAACCGTTCTTACGTGAGGTGTACGTGTTCGGCGAGCTGCTGGACGGCGCCGACCCGATCGACCACCTGAAGCTCGCGTTCGTGCTGAACCTGCCGCCGGAGGAGGTGCCCTGGGAGTCCCAGCCCCGCGGCACGTCTTGGCTCGTCGACAGCCTGCGGCTGGACAAAGGTGGCTTCGCCTACTGGTGGCGCTCCCGGCACGGCCCGGTGTGGAACCACAACATCCGCGGCCCGGTGCGGTTCTGGTCTCTCGATGGTCCCGACGACACCGTGTTGCGAGCGCTGTCCGAGCGGCGGCTGGCCAACCTGCCGCGGCTGGCGGCAAGCCCGGAGGACGTGCGCTCGCGGTACAGCCACCGAGCTGGACGCGGCCCTGGCGCACCTGCGCGCGATGACCGAGACGTACTGGGACCGCGAGTGGCGGCACGACAATCGCGGGGATGGCCGATACCCCGAGAACCACCTGTGGGAGGCCGTGTACGGCTACCTCGACCTGCTCGACGCCGCCAACAGCGCACCCAACGCCGGTCAGGCACCATGACCGAAGAACGGTGCGGGACCCATCATGGGACCCAAACAGCTGAGCCCAGAGTGGCGAAAGGCCACAGATCATGGACCGGTATTGCTATAGTTGCAGGTAGAGGCCATGGTCAACGGCGTAGTGAGCCCTACGGATCAGAAGGTTGGGGTTCGAATCCCTCCGGGCGCGCGCCATGACATCAGCAGGTGAGGACCTTGTTGATCGTCTACTTCGGACTTATCCCGAATTCCCGCTGCGCCACCATGCATTCGCGCTGATGCGTCACCCCGACGTCGAGGTCAGCCACGCCAGGTCGGTCACGGCTGTGTGCCGCGCGGTCGTGGCGCGCGTGAACAGCTCGTCGGTTTTCGTCAGCACGAGCGTGTATGGCCGGCCCTGCCGCTGTGTCTGGTGCCGCACCGGCAGCCAGGCCCGGTCGATCTGGGTGTGTACGTGCTGGCGTCCGTCCTTTGCCAGCGGCCACTCGAAGATTCGGCGCGACCGGGAGGCGAGAAACGTCCCCAGCGTGTCGCACAGGTCGCACCGGCACCCGGTCCAAGCGATCGACCAGTCGTCGTCGTCCCGCTGCGGCCGTGCGACGATCGCGCCGAGCCGCTGCGCGCAGTCCCGCGCGACCGCGTCGAGTCCCGCCGGCCGCGGCGCGTCCACCGAACGCAGCGCGGGCATCAAGCACTCCAGCACAGCGTCCCCGTACCCGCGCAGCGCTGCGGTGATCTCGTCGTGCAGCGTATCGTCGGCCGCCTCCAGCAGCCGCATCAGCGGCGAGCTGAGCATCTCCAGCTGCGGCTGGCGGACCTCGGTTCGCGCGGTCGTGGTCCAGGACCGCAGCTCGTCGCCCAGCCAGTGCCAGGCTCCGGCGGCAAGCAGCCGTGCCGCCTCCGGGCTCCCGGTGGCACACAGCGCCCCGCACAGCCCTGGCAGTCCTTCGACCCACTCGTGCCGGCCGGTTCCGTAGTGGTGCCCGGGTCCGAACCACCCGTTGATGACACCCCGCGTCCACTCCTGGCCGTACTGCCCGGCCGCCGCCGCCAGCCCGTCCGCGTGCTCCTGCGTGAGCGTCTCCACACGGAACGGCTCCAGCAGCATCGCCGCCGTCCCGGCGACGCCCAGGCCCGCCGCCACGTCCAGCGCGGCGCCGAGCAGTCCCGGCTGTGACTCGGTCTTTTGCCAGAACGGCGCGAGCGACTCCGCCGCGGCCCGTGCGCCCACCAGGTCGCCGGCCTCGATACGGTCGCGGAGCTCGTGCAGCGCCCACTGCGATCCGGCCTCGGCACGCGCCGCGAACGCCCGGTCCATGGGCCATACGACAACCGCGGCCCGCCGGTACCACCTGTCCAGCGTGTTGCCGTAGTTGCCCATGTAGCCCTCGTACTCGGACTGGTAGGGCGCCAGATCCGCGCTCGGGGTGGTGGCGCACACCTCGTGATAGGAGACGTGCAGCGAGATCGGCTCGCCGCCGGTGCCGTCCGGGCCGGCCCACCAGCCGAGGGTGATCTCGTCGTCGATCAGCTCGTTGACCTCATAGTCGTCGGAGTCGTAGTCGCGCCACCGGTCGCTGTCGGACGGCTGGGCGTCCCAGGTCTCCTTCACTTCGGCGAGCGCCAGCACCGTCTCGCACCCGGCCCGCTCGGCCGCGGCGCGCACCTGCGCGGCACGCTCCGCGTCGGCGCCCTTGAGCCGGCGCCAGGTCAGGCCCCGCTGGGTGTACTCGTGGTCGAGCAGGAAGACCAGCCGGTTCGGCGGGTCGAGGTCCCGACCTCCCGTACCGCGAGGTGGTCGACGTGGTGAAATGCTCGGTGAGGCAGTGCGCCAGTTCGGTGGCTGGGCCGGCCTCCGGAGCCGGGGTCTCGGCTTCGGCGAGCAGGTTGAACGTGAGCGCTACCCGGTACCCGGACCTGACCGGCGTGACCCCGTGCCGGCAGTCGGCGTAGAACGCGACGAGGGTCAGCTCCTCCTTCGACGCTCGGTAGGTCCTGCTTTCCCCGGCGTGGTCGATGACCAGTTCCCCGCCGGTGTGCGCCGACGGTAGTGACACGACCAGCGTGCCCACCATCGCGTCGTGCTTCTCCGAGTCCTGGTCGGGGAGGAAGAACTGTCCCTTGCCGTACACCAGCATCGAGTGCGGCTCGGCCCGCAGCCGCGACGTCCGCGGGAGCCCGAGCTCGTCACGGAAGTGCTCCAGCGCGCTGTCCAGCAGCGCCGTCCAGGCCGGCCCGCCGAGCGTGAGCTGATCCGGGGTGAGTTCCCAGGTGTCGCGGACACCGGCCGCGCCACCGCGATCAGATTCTTGGCCATGGGCGCGCGGACCGGAAGGCGTACCGGCCCGACGCCGGACACCTCGAACTCGAGCAGATGTGCCGGTGCCAGCAGCTGAGCACTGAACGACCCAGCCGGCTCGGCGTCGTCGAGCAGATACGCCAGTCGTTCCCGTGCCGTCTTCGCCATGTGTCCCCTCGCGCGCTCGCCGTGTTCTTTCGTGTTCTTTCGCGGCCTGACTGTAGCGGCGGCCGACGGGGACGCGGCTAACTGCCCGAGCCCTTCAGCGCGGTGGACCAGGACGAGATCGTCGACCGCGGCGCCCGGCGGTGCTGGATGTGAGGCGGTCACGTCATGCCGGTCGCGGCGTCCCGATGCCGAACTGGGGTTCCCGAGCACGAGGAACACCGGGACATGCTCGACTGGCTTGGGCTGGACCGCCGCGGCCAGTTCGACCCCGCGCGGTTCGATCCCGACGAGGCCAACCGGCGGCTCACCGCCGTGGCGCACGCCGGTCCCGTCGCCTCGCGGCACTGACACAGGACACCGCCGGCTCACCCGTTCGTGTTGGGCTTCGGCGGTAACCAGTGGGTGCGGTAGGCCCGCTCGATGTTCGGGTCTCCCGACTTGGAGAACTGGAGTCGCCGACGATCCCTGGTCTGACTGACATAGGCCGTTTCGCTGGGTCGCAGGCCCGCGCGCTCGGCCCAGCTCCGGAAGATCCGCATCGCCGCGCTGATCTTGGGCAGGCTGGCGACCGTCACCTGCTCCAGGTACGGCACGCGACCGCGCCGCCAGTTCTCCACCTTCTCGGGGCGAAGCCAGCCGGTGGCGAGCAGCGCGTCGATCGCGGTGACGTAGCCCTTCCTGGCGACCGCCGCAGTGCCCGCGGCCGCGATTTCGCGCCGCAGCCACGCCTGGTTCCGGGGATTCATCGACTACGCGGCCACCCTTCCTTGACTCTAGATCAAATCTGTGTCCCGGGATGCGCTTTCATTCACTCTGCTTTTACCCACAGAACACTCGCTTCCGGGTCACCAGTTGGTGGTCTCGTTGAGCTGCAGGTGTTTCTGGAGGACAGGGGTGGCCTTGCGGATGTCGGCCTGGTCGGCGCCGAACGCCTTGGCGGCTTCCGGGTAGGTGGCCTGTCCCGCTCGAGACCAGTAGCGAACGGCTCGATCCACGCTTGCCGCGAGCACGCGGGGCGGGAAGCGGGTGACGAGGTCGTCGGGGTCGGGCAGGCGCCACCAGGCGGCGAGCGCGCGGGCGGTGAAGGTCAGGCCGTTGCGTGAGGTGGTGAACAGGAGTTTGGCGACCGGGTCGAGCGCGACGTGCGTCGGCGGGACCTGGATGGTCGGCCCGCCGAGGTACCGGGACGCCATGCCCGGGAGCCAGGGCATCGAGTAGGGCAGGAGCTCTTCGAGGAGCCGGTCCCGCGACCAGAGCAGCAGGTATCGGTACTGGCCGTGGTGGGTGCTCAGGGTGCCGCCGGTGGCGCCGCGGTGTCCGGCCACCGGCTGGTCGTAGTTGCCGCAGGTGAACTGCACCGGAGTGTGGCCGACGGGAACCCCGACGCCGTACAGGGGGCCGCATGCGCCGTAGAGGCGGGTCAGTGCGGCCAGCGGTGAGTCGGCGGCGATGAGCCGGGCGAGCTTGCGTCGCTCCTCCGCGGCCACCAGGTGCCAGAAGTCGACGACCTTCTTCTCGTCGGCCTTCCTGGGCAGGACCGGACCGGCGACGCGGGCCGCGGTCGTCTTCGAGGTGGGCGGCCGAACCGGTTCGCGCTTCTGCCGCTCGGGTGCGGTCGGGGGTCGATCTTCCTTCTGCTGAGCCGTGCTGGGCGGGTTGGTGGGGCGGGTGGGTGGTTTCGGCGGGGGCGCCTCAGCCTTCGCGGGAACGCAGGCGGTGCAGCCGAGGTGGGTCTTGGTGGCCACCAGCGGGGCGGATGCGTCGCAGGTGGGACAGCGGGTGGGGGCGAGGGCGCCGACCAGCGGCAGATAGTCGAAGGTCACCGGCCAGCGGCGGTCGCCGCGGCGGACATCGGTGTCCAGCCGCCACACGGGCACGTCGATCAGGTGGAGACGGTATGGCCGCAGCGTGTGCTGGTGGCGGTATTTCTCGTTGATCTCGGCCACGCGGCGGTCGCGTTCGGCGGTCGTGGCCTCGGCCCGCGCATCCAGCAGCGCGGCGCGCTGCTGGTCCGCCCCGTTGCGGCGCTTGTCGATCGCGGCCAGCGCGGCGGCGTAGTACTCGCAGGCCCGGGTGAGCTCCGCGGTGCGCTCGGCGTCCGCGTCGGCGGCCAGAATCCGGCCACGCGCCGCCGCGGTCGCGTTGAGCACTTCGTGCGCGGCGGCCAGAGCGGGGACGAGCGGGCCGGTCCTGATGTTGCGGCTGGGCGCGATCTCGGTCGTGGCCACCGCGTGTCGCAGCCGGGTGGCGGACTCCTCTGGCCAGGCGATCCGCGAGGCGACGTCGACCAGGCACTCGGCGACCTCGGTGAACTGATCTTCCGAGACTGTGTGCGTGACCAGCACCGCGAGACGCACCGTGGGACGGTGCGTGCGGATCGGCGCGCCGGTGGCGTCGATGCGACCGTGGTCCACGGCGATCAGCTCGCGAATCATGGCCTGGAGGTCCTGCGTGGACGGTGGTGGTTGCGAGCGGTGCGGCAGGGTGAGCGCGCCGACGTCGCCGGTGCCGATGACCGACTCGGCCGCCCGGCCGATCTCCGGATGCCCGGCGTCGAGGAACAGCACGCCGTCCTCGCGGGAGATGTCCGGATCGTCGGTGATCAGCGCGGACTCGGGCAGGTCGTGGGTGGCGGCGAGCTGCTCGGGCAGTACCGCCAGCACGGTGTCGTCGGACCGCTCCCACAGGCCGCCCCGGGAGTCCAGGTAGTCCAGCCAGAACGACAAGGCCGGGCCATGCCGCGTGATCACGCGTCATCCTCTCCGACCAGTGCGTCGACGGTGCTCCGGTCTGCCAGGTATCCGGTGCGGGCAGCGGCGAGGTCCTCGCCGATCTCGTCCATGCTGCGGGCGAAACCGTCGCCGTCCTCGCTGGTGGTGAATGCGTCGAACACAGCTCGTTCGAAGTCGAAGTCCTCGTCGATCCGACCCAGGATCATGTCGAGCTCCCCGACTACCAGCTCGAACATATTGATCTTGGTTTCCAGCACGTGCAGGATTCGTTCCTCGATGGACCCCCGGCAGGCCAGGTTGGTCAACCGCACGTCCTCGGTCTGGCCGACCCGGTGCAGCCGGCCGAGGCGCTGTTCGATCTGCATGGGGTTCCACGGCAGGTCGAGGTTGATCATCACGTGGCAGAACTGGAGGTTGCGGCCCTCGCCCGCGGACTCGGTGGACAGCAGCACCGGTCTGTCGTCCCGGAAGGCGCCGATGGCGCGTTCCTTGTCCGCGCGAGGCAGGCTGCCGTGGTAGACGGCGGCGTCGATCCCAGCCATCCGGGTCGATGCGGCCACCGCGTCCAGGGTCTGCCGGAACGCGGTGAACACCAGCACCTTCTCCCCGCGCGCAACGTGTTCGCCCAACTTGGCCACCAGCAGGCGCACCTTGGCCGGCGCGGTGATCGCCGCCGCCGCTGCCGCCAGGTCGGACCAGCCGAGCTTGGTGAGGGTCGGGGCAGCCGCCGCGGGGGTGGACCCTGCCAGTCGGGCCACCGAACGCAGTGCCAGGCGCCGCCCGGCGGGCGCTTCCTTCGCCTCGACCCGGATTCGGTCGGCCAGTTCGGCGTACATGTCCCGTTCGTCGGCGTCGGGGGTGACCAGGACGGTTTCGGCCAGCCGCTGCGGCAGCCGTAGCGCGACCTCGCTGCGCCGGTGGCGCACCATCACCTGCTGGGTCCTGGCCCGCAGTTCGGTCAGGTTGCGCGGGCTCCGCACATCGCCACCGGACGGGGCGTGCCGGGTGCGGAACCGGCTCGGGGTCCCGAGCAGGCCGGGCGCCACCAAGGAGATCATCTCGTACAGGTCCTGCAGTTTGTTCTCTACCGGGGTGGCCGTCAGCAGCAACAGGAACCGAGTGGTCAGGGCCCGGATGAGCTTCCCCGACGCGCTGCGCGTCGATCGCAGCCGGTGCGCCTCGTCGGCGATCACCAGGTCCCACCCGACGCCGGTAAGCCGTGTCTTCAGCGGATCGCGGCGGCCCGCGGCGAGCGAAGCCAACAGCACCGGCTGGTTCCCGCGCCTTTCCGGGACGGGGTCCTTGCCGGACAGGATCACGGTGGGCAGGCCGAACTTGCGTTCCAGCTCGTCTCGCCACTGCTCGACCAAGCCGGCCGGAGTGATCACCAACGTGCGGTCGGCCAGGCCGCGCAGCCGTAGCTCGGAGGCGATCAACCCGGCTTCGATGGTCTTTCCCAGTCCGACCTCGTCGGCCAGGATTGCCCGGCCCCGCATCCGGCGCAGGACGGTCGCCGCTGTCTCCCGCTGGTAGTCGAACGGCTGGAAAGTCAACTGTGGCAACGACAGCAACGTGTCGAACCCGGGCCGCCGCAGCACCGCGACCGCCTGGTCCACCAGTGCCGACGTCACCGGATCGGCGGCCGGCGCGGCCGCCAACCGGCCCAGCAGCCCAAGCAGCGCCTCAGGTAGGACGGGTTGTCCGACGGTGCTCTGCTCACGCGCCAACATCGTCGCCACGATACCGGGACCGACCGCCGGCTCGGTCGATCCCCACCCGGCGCGTCGTGAGACGCTGCTGGAGTGAGCCCGGTGAGCAAAGGACGTAAGCGCAAGCCAACCAAGACCGGCCGGCGAGCCGGTCGCCCTGGCGGGTCCGCGCGGCCCGGACCGCCCGCGGAACACGGGTTCGCCGCGAAGGCATACCTGGATGACCTGTCGCCGCTGATGTCCCGGGCCGAGGTCGAGCGCACCATGGACCGGCGGGTGTTCACGATGCCGTACTACGGCACCACCATCCGCGGCGAGGACTTCGACCGCCTGAACCCCGCCGACCCGGATGAGCGTGGACTGCTCATCGAGGGCGAGCATCCCGAGTACCACGACGCGCTGGCCGATCCGGTCGGGAAAGACGAAGTCGATGGCGTCAACCCCCGGTTGCACCTGGTGATGCACGAGATGATCGCCAACCAGCTGTGGGACAACGACCCGCCGGAGGCATGGCAGGCCGCCCAGCGACTACGCGAGCTCGGCATGGACCGGCACGACATCCTGCACGAGCTGGCCGCGGTCGCGACCGAACACCTGCATCCCGCCCTGGTCCGCCGTGAACCGTTCGACCTCGACGCCTACCGGCATGCCCTCGACGACCTGGGCCGCGCAACGGCGCACGGCCTCGACCCAGCCACACCACGTATCAGGTCAAGGTCAGCCTCGCGTGGAGTGAGCCGCTGATCTGGCGGCGGCCTTCCTTGCCCGGTGACACCCCACTGGACGTGCTGCACGACGTCATCCGGATCGCGTTCGGTTGGGAGCACAGCCACCCGCACCAGTTCGAGGCCGAGGGTCGGCAGTACACCGACACCAGCCACGGCGCGGCACCTGGGGTCTCGGACGAACGCCGGGCCACGTTGGTCGAGTTCGCGCCGCGAAAGGGCCACCGGCTGCGCTACCCCTACGACCTCGGCGACGCCCGGGTGGCGTGCCTGGCCGCCGAGCGTGCCGGGCCGCCCGAGGATAGTGGCGGCATCCCCGGCTACCAGAACCTCCTGGACGCCCGGAGCGACCCCGAACACCCCGAGCACGACCACTGTCCGGACTGGCTTGGCGGGATCTACGATCCGGTGGCCGTCGACCGCGACGCGATCAACATCGCACTCGCGAAAGTCGGCGTCCCCGTCGCGCGCTAGACGCTCGTCATCGCGCGGATGTCGCGCTCAGTTCGCCGGTGACCGCTCCGCGCCGACCAGGTAGTGGAAGTTGTCCGGCCCGACGGAACGGCGCAGAGTGGCGACGACTTTCGCCGCGTTGTCGTGCGGACCTTCGACGAAGAACGGCTGGCAGTCGCGGCCGAAGCGGATGGCGCTCGGGCCGGTCCACTGGCCGAGATGGTCCTTGGTCGTCTCGAAGTCGGAGCCCGCGGCGGGCTCGAAGCCGAGATCGCGCGCGTACTCGACAGCTCCGAACACCAGGTGTTGCACCAGTTCCATCGGCACGGCCAGTGGACTCGCGTGATACGCGTCGAAGTAGGAGCGGGCGAACATGGTCAACGCGTGCCGGTCCATGACGTGCGGCCCGATGGTGTTCTTCACCCCGAGGCAGAAGACGTCCACCAGGTATCCGCAGACACTCACCCGGTGGCGACCGGCATCTCGCGCGACCAACACGCTCACCAACCCGGAACCGCCGGAGTCCGGGACCTTCACGTCGGGCCACTCGGGGTGGCGGTCGACCGTGAGCCCATCGCTCCAGTTCGGGCTCACCCAGCACTCGACGACCTCGCGGGCAGCGGGGGAGGTGTCGTCCTGGGCGGCGATCGACTTGATCAGTGGCGCCACTGCCGATCGCGGCACTCCGATCGCTCTGGCGATCTCCTTCGGCGAGCACCCCTTGTCGCGCAGTGCCCGCACCCGTCCAGTCAGCTCCGTCTCGTCCACGCGACACATTCTTCCCCGTACCCGGCAATACCGGGTCCCCGGGTACAGAATCGTCGGCATGCGTTATCGCAGAGCGGTCGAGAAGCTCCAGGACCTGGCCGAAGCGTGCCAGCGGACGACCATGATGCCGCTCGACGAACCGTTTCTGCACGAGGTCTACGTGTTCGGCGCGCTGCTCGACGGTGCCGACCCATCGACCGCGTCGAGCTCGCGGTCGTGCTCAACCTGCCGCCGGACTAGCGATCCCGCACCGCCGCCGAACTCCACGCGGCGCTGGCACACCTGCGTGTGGTTCACGAGGCGTACTGGGAGCGCGAGTGGCGGCGCGACAATCGTGGCGGCGGCCGATACCCCGAGAACCGGCTGTGGGAGGCCGTGGACGGATACCTCGACCTGCTCGACGCCGAGCGCGCGCCCGGCAACGGTGGTGCGGCCTGGTGTCACGTGATCGCTGTCGCGTTACGTCGGTGGGTACGGTGACGTCCATGGCGGTGGGTGGACATCGGGACGGAAGTCCTGGCGGGCGCGACGAGCTGGTGGGGCGGTTCGAGGACGCGCTCGCGGGATTGGGCCCGGATGCGCGACCACGATGGTCCATCCCTACACCTGGCTACTGGACCGCGTCGGGGCCGACGGAATCACGCTGACCGGCGCCGGTTACCTCCCACCGGCCCATGTGCAAGCCGCGGTGACCGAGCTCGGCCTGGCGAACGAGTGGATCGGCAAAGGAAACCGCGAGGTCCAGACGCTGCCCGTGCTGAACCTCCGGGAGTCGGCGCAGCGGGCGGGACTGCTGCGCAAGCACCAAGGCAAACTCGTGCTGACGCCGCGTGGACGCACCGCGCGCACCGACCCGGTCGCGTTGTGGTGGCTGCTCGCGGAGCAGACCCCGCCCCGATCCGCGCAAGCGTGACGCAGGCCTGGCTCATCCTCCTGATCATGACCGCCGCGCGGAGCACGCGCGAGCTCACCCCGACCCTCATCGAACTGCTCGGTGCGATCGGCTGGACGACCGAGGACAACGTCCCACTGACCGGCGTGATGGCGGCGAGGCAGTCCGGGACACGGCAGCCGTGCTCCGGCGCGTGGGGGCACTCGACCGCGCCGCCACCGGCTGGCACGAGCGTCCGACATCAGTGGGAGCGATGATCGCCAGGGCCGCCCTGACCACGTGGCCCTGACGGCCGGTGGTGGCCCGCGGTCCCGCTCACCGTGGGCTGTCGATGAGCTGGCCCGCCCGCACCGCGGCCGCGAGCGCGTCGGGGTTCTCGGTGCGCTCGAACACGTCGACCGCGGTGTCGGTGAACTTGATGACGTGCTCGTCGTAGTGCGACGCGGCCCGGTCCAGCGCCTCCGCCGACGGGTCGGCGCCGAGCGAGACGCCGGGCGGTCGCGCCGGGTCGGCGGGGCTGTAGGCGGCCGTGATCGCCGCGGTGGCCGCCCACGCCGCGACGAGGCTCGGGATCCACATCCCCTCGGGCAGTGCGGGGAGGACGTGGCGCACCGCGTTCGGCGCGGTGGCGGTGTGCACCAGCAGCACCGGGCTGCCCTGCCCGTGGGTGAGGTAGTGCAGGGTGGCGGTGTCGACCAGGTCCGCCAGCAGCGCCGGCACGTCGGCGGCGCCGGTCGGGGCCCGCAGCGCGGCCAGCGCCTTCGACCAGCCGGGGAGATCGGCGAGCCTGCTCAGCCGGTGGGCGATCAGCCCGCTCTGCTCGGCCAGCCGCGGCACGCCGCGCAGCGCGTCGGCCGCCGGTAGCGCGCCCACCGGGGCGGTGAACCCGGGCAGCGTACGGAACCTGGCGGCCCAGAAGGCGAGGCCGTAACCGAGCTCGGTCACCGCTGCCGGACCATGCTCGCCGCCGGACAGAACGCGCACGGCGTGGCTCACCCGGATCACCCCGTGCGTGGAACCGGCCGCGATTCCGGGAAGCAGCCGCGGCCACCACGTCTCCAGCACCTGGCGCCACGGCCGCTCCGCGAGCTGCCGGGAGAAGTACGCCGTCCAGTCGCCGACCCGGCGCCCGTCGCCGAGTGCGGCCCGCCAGGTCGACTCGGTGATGCGCTCGCCGGGCACCGGCAGCTCCGCGAGCCGCGGGATGTAGCGGTCGAGCCAGCGCTGCACGTCGATGTCCAACCCGCGCCGCACGATCACCTCGGCGGCCATCGGGCCGTGGTTGGTCAGCCCGTGGTTGCCCTCCTCGTCCCCGCCGAACTCCGGGCCGTGGTGGTGGAGTCGCTCGTAGGCCTCGGTCAGCGTCTCGTCCATCGGGTCACCCGTCCGTGCCGGGCCGGTAGGCCAGCGACAGCACGCCGGTGTCGAGCTTCCGCGCGCTCGTGAGGTCCAGGTCGAACCGGTCGTCGCCGAACAGTCGCGCGCCGGAGCCGAGCACCACCGGGTTCACGAACAGCCGCAGCTCGTCGAGCAGTCCGGCACGCAGCAGCGAGCGGACGAGCGTCGGACTGCCGCTGATCATGATGTCCCGGCCGTCCCGCTGCTTGTGCTCGGCGACGGCGTCGACGACATCCCCCTTCAGCAGGGTCGAGTTCTTCCAGGTCACCGTGTCCAACGTGGTCGACGCGACGAGCTTGGGCGTGCTGTTCATCCAGTCGGCGCCCGGGTCGTCGGCCATGGAACGCCGCGGCCACGAGGCGGCGAACACCTCGTACGTGCGCCGGCCCAGCAGCAGCGTGTCGGCCGCTGCCATCTGCGCGTCGATCTCGGCGCCGAGCTCGTCGTTGAAGCGCACCCAGCGTTCGGGCGCCTCGACGACACCGTCCAGCGACATGAACAGCCCAGAAACGATCTTCCTCATCGTGGTTTCCCCTCCGGCGAATGGTGCGGCTACGGACTGAAGGGTGTCCGCGTGCCGGCCGGCCGTCCACGATTAGCGCCTGGCCTAATCTCCAACCGTGATTCACCTGCACTTCAGCACCGAGGACCTCGTCCGGGTCAGGTTCTCCTTCTCCCCGGTGTGGGAGGGCGTGAGCAGTCTGCGAACGCTGGGTGCGGGCCGCCGCAACGGGCTCCACACCCCCTGGCTGCGGTGGGTCGGGTCCCGCCTCGGGGACGTGGACGTGGACTTGTTGACCGCGGTCGTGCGCCCCACCGGCTACATCCCGGACTTCCTGCACCCGACGCTGAGCCACCGGTCCGCCGGTTTCGAGCACGGGCTCGCGGAGGTCGCCGCCACCGACCCGGAGCTGGTCGCCGCCGAGCTGAGCCACCTCGCGGAGCACCGCGTCGCGCAGCAGGGGCCCGGGCGGGAGGGCCGTGTCCGGACGCTGCGGGAGCTGGCCGGCGAGCCGCGGGCCGGGCTCGCCAGGATCGTCGCCGAGCTGGACCGGTACTGGCGGGTCGCCGTCGAGCCGCACTGGTCGCGGATCGAGGCGTTGCTGCAGGCCGATCTCAAGTACCGCCTCGACCAGCTCGCCACCGGCGGGGTCGAGCTGCTGTTCCGCACGCTGCACCCGTCGCTGCGCTTCGAGGACGACACCCTCGAGATCGTCAAGTACTACGATGGGCACGCCGAGCTGCGCGATCGCGGGCTGCTCCTCGTTCCCTGCGTGTTCGCCTGGCCGGACGTCATCGTGCGCACCGCGGACCCGCAACCGGCCGTGACCTACTCGCCGCGCGGTGTCGGCCGGCTCTGGGAGTCCCCGGCCGGCGCCGGCCGAGCCCCGCTCGTCGACGTGCTCGGGCGCAGCCGGGCCACGATCCTCACCCAGCTCGACCTGCCGATGTCCACCACCCAGCTGGCCGACCAGCTCGACCGGACCGCGCCCACCCTCAACGTCCACCTGAAAGCGTTGCAGGCGGCGGGAATCGTGTCCGCTCGGCGAACCGGTCGCACGGTGCTCTACGCGCGCACCGAGCTGGGTGACTCGCTGGTCGCCGGGCCGGAATGAGCCGCGGTGCCGGTTCTGTCGGTGCCTGCCGATAGCTTTGCCGCATGTTTCCCGACGGCCTGCACGACATCGATCTCGCCGAGCTCGAGGACGCCGCCGGCGCCGCCTCCTACGACAGAGGTGCCCGGTACGCGCGACAGCGCGCGGTCGTCGCAGTGCGGTGGGATGCGTCGCAACACATGCTGCACGGGACCGTGCAGGGAAGAGCCGACGTCTACGAGACATCGGCGTCCTTCTTCGCCGACGGCGGAGCGGCGCCCGAGTTCGAGCTCGGCGAGTGCAGCTGCCCGGTCGGATACAACTGCAAGCACGTCGTGGCGCTGGTGCTCACCGCGTTGGGTGCTGGCCGTCCCAGCCCCGCGCCCAGCAGGCGTCCGCGCGTCCCGACCTGGGAGGAGTCCCTCGGATCGCTGCTCGACTCCCGGTCGGACGGTCCCGCGAGCCGGTCCGGCGACACGCCGCTGGCCATCGAGCTGACCCTGGCGCCGGGGGCACCTCGGCTGCACGGTCCAGCTACGGCCGGGCCGACGTTGCGGGTGCTGGCCAGGCTGGTGCGGCCCGGCAAGAACACCTGGGTGAACTCCGGGCTGAGCTGGAGCAGGCTGAGCACCCCGCACTACTACTTCGACGACTACCTCGCCTCGCACGTGCGGCTGCTTCAGGAGCTGTACGCGCTGTACCGGTCGCGCGGCAACCAGTCCGGCTACTACTCGTCGGAAGTGAAGTCGATCGATCTGTCCTCTTTCGACAGCCCGATGCTGTGGTCGGTGCTGGACGATGCCGCGGCGATCGGCCTGCGGCTGGTGCACGGCAGGAAGCGGCTGGGTGCGGTGGACCGGTACGGCTCCGCCCAGCTCTTCCTGGACGTCACCCGCGACCGGCCGGCGGGGCCGCTGGTCGTCAGCCCGGTCGTTCGCGTGGACGGAGCACCCGTGGACGCGGCGCCGGTCGAGTTCATCGGGGCCGACGGCCATGGCGTTATCTACATCGACCGCGCGGAGATCCGGCGGACCACGGAGCACAACGACTGGCGTCTCAACCTCGCCAAGCTCGCCGAGCCGGTCTCGCCTCGGCTGCGACAGATGGCGATCGAGAACCGGCGCCTGGAGGTTCCGGCGGCGGAGCAGGCCCGGTTCCGCGACGAGTACTACCCCCGGCTGCGCCACCTGGCGACGGTGACCTCGTCCGACGAGTCGTTCACGCCGCCGGCGATCTCCGAGCCCACCCTCGTGCTGCGGGCCTCCTACGGCGGCGACCACCACCTCGACGTGGACTGGGAGTGGTCCTACCAGGTCGGTGACGCGCTGCTGCGGGAACCGTTACATCAGGTCGCGTCCGACACCGGATACCGGGATGTGCAGGCCGAGCGGACCATGCTCGCCAACCTCGACGTCTCGCTCGAACGGTTCGGGCTGCTCGACACCGATCCGGTGCCGGTGCTCGCCCCGCACGCGGAGCTCCGCGGCATCGACACCATGCGGTTCACCACCGAGGTCCTGCCGCTGCTGGAGGACCAGCCGGGGGTCGCCGTGGAGATCGGCGGAGCCCGGGCCGACTACCGCGAGGCGGGCGACTCGCTGACCATCGGTGTGTCCACCGACGAGGTGGCGGGCGAGACGGACTGGTTCGACCTCGGCGTCACCATCACCGTCGAGGGGCGGGAGGTTCCGTTCATCGAGGTGTTCCTGGCGCTGTCCAGGGACCAGTCGCACATGCTGCTCGCCGACGGGGCCTACTTCTCCCTGGAGAAGCCAGAACTGCGGACGCTGCGCGGGTTGATCGAGGAGGCGCGGGCGCTGCGGGAGTCCTCCGACGGCACCCTCAAGATCAGCCGGTTCCAGGCCGGGCTGTGGGACGAGCTGACCGAGCTGGGTGTGGTCAACCGGCAGGCGGAGGCGTGGCAGCGGCAGGTACAAGGACTGCTGTCGACGGAGGCCATCGCCCCGACCCCCGTGCCGTCGGCGCTCACCGCGCGGCTGCGCCCGTACCAGGTGGACGGCTACCGCTGGCTCACGTTCCTGTGGGAGTCCCAGCTCGGCGGCATCCTCGCCGACGACATGGGGCTCGGCAAGACGCTGCAGTCACTGGCGCTGATCTGCCACGCCCGGCAGGCCGACCCGGACGGCGCCCCGTTCCTCATCGTCGCGCCGACCAGCGTGGTGTCGAACTGGGTGGCCGAGTCCACGCGCTTCGCGCCGGACCTGAACATCGTGTCGATCTCGGACACGCTGCGCCGCCGGGGCCAGACCATGGACGAGGCCGTCGCCGGCGCCGACGTGGTGGTCACCTCGTACACCTTGTTCCGCCTCGACTTCGACGACTACAGCGCGGCGTCGTGGTCCGGGCTGATCCTGGACGAGGCGCAGTTCACCAAGAACCACCAGTCCAAGATCCACCAGTGCGCGCGGCGTCTTCCGGCCCCGTTCAAGGTCGGGATCACCGGCACCCCGATGGAGAACAACCTGATGGAGCTGTGGTCGCTGCTGTCGATCACCGCGCCCGGTCTGTTCCCGAGCCCGACCCGGTTCCGCGACTACTACGCCCGCCCGATCGAGAAGGGCAGCGACACCGAGCTCCTCGCGCAGCTGCGGCGGCGGGTCAAGCCGCTGATCAAGCGCCGCACCAAGGAACAGGTGGCCGCCGACCTGCCCGCGAAGCAGGAGCAGGTGCTCGAGGTGGAGCTGACGCCGCGGCACCGCAAGATCTACCAGACCCACCTGCAGCGCGAGCGGCAGAAGGTCCTCGGCCTGGTCGACGACATGAACAAGAACAGGTTCACGATCCTGCGCTCGCTCACGCTGCTACGCCAGCTGAGTTTGCACGCCGGCCTCGTCGACGAGGCGCACGACGGCCTCGCGTGCGCCAAGATCGACGCCCTGCTCGAGCAGCTCGCGGACGTGGTCGACGGCGGCCACCGCGCGCTGGTGTTCAGCCAGTTCACCGGCTTCCTCGACAAGGTCCGCACGCGGCTGGACGAGGCGGGTGTCGAGTACTGCTACCTCGACGGCAAGACCCGGAAGCGGGCGGCGGTGCTCGACCGCTTCAAGAACGGGTCGGCCCCCGTGTTCCTGATCAGCCTCAAGGCGGGCGGCTTCGGGTTGAACCTCACCGAGGCGGACTACTGCTTCCTGCTCGACCCGTGGTGGAACCTCGCGACCGAGGCCCAGGCGGTGGACCGGACCCACCGCATCGGCCAGACCCGCAACGTCATGGTGTACCGCCTCATCGCCAAGGACACGATCGAGGAGAAGGTGATGGCCCTGAAGGCAAGAAAGGCCGCGCTGTTCACGAACGTCATGGACGACGGCAACGTCTTCGGATCCACCCTGGAGGCGGACGACATCCGAGGCCTGTTCGACTAGGTCGTGTCTCGTGGATCTTGGTCGATGGGATTCGTGATCCAGCTGTCTCCTGGCAAGGCGGAGGAAGGCCGCTCATACCGGGTTGTATTCGGGCCTTCCGACAACGCGGCCAGGGGGCAGCTGGGCGCGAATACCACGATCCAAGATCCGCGAGACATGGCCTAGCACGGGGTCAGCGACACGACCGAGCACCCGGTCAACTCCCGCGCAAGACCGAAAGGACCTCGTCCGGATCGACCTCGGGATCCAGTTGCCATATCGTGCGTGCGGCACGCAGTTTGGTGACGAGTTTGTTCAGCAGCGCAGTCTCTTGTTCGGCCGGGCACCCCTGCCGGACCTGCTTTGCGTACCGAAGCGAGTCGACCACCGCGGACTTGACCCGCTCGTGTCGCAGATAGGTGTCCAGGTCGGCACGCCAGCCGTCGGCCGCCGCTTCCGGTTCGGCTTCCGCCCACCCGGCGAGCAGCCGGCTCAGTTCGTCGGACTGGTAGGCCATCTTGTGCACGTGCGCGGCGAGGTCGTAGACCGGGTCGCCGAACAACGCGAGCTCCCAATCGATGAAGACGACGCCCCGCTCCGTTACGATCATGTTCTTCCGATGCACGTCCGCGTGGATAAGCCGGAATCGGCGTTCGGACAGGCTCGACCAACCTGCGACAGCAGCCGCGAACGGGTCCTCGGGAAATCCTAGATCGCGGAACAGTCGGGCGGAGTTCGTGCGGTGACGGCGATACACCGCCTCGGTGACGTCGGAAAGTCGGCTTGCGAAGCAAGAGCTGTCACCGTCGGACGGCCAACCGGGTGGTAATTCTGGCAAGTCCTCCACCGGAACTCTTCGGAGTTCGACGAACAGATTGATGACATCGCCAATGAGGTAATCCGGCACGGGTTTCCCGCGCGGAGCGATTCTGTCCAGTACCGGTCCGGCCACAAAGTCGTGCACCTGGAAGACCGGCTTCGTCGAATTCCAACGCAACCGTGGCGCGGCGGACACAAAAGGCGCTAACGCTCGCAACACTTCAAACTCGGGCCAAATACGCAGATCCATCACATCGGCACCCGGCGCCGGAATCCGCACGTTGACCGGACCGTAACTGGTATCGACACGCACGTTGTAGTTGTAGTACCCGGCCGATCGTGACATTGCCGCGCCCGCCTGGTCGTGGAGCCCGGTCGCGTCCACCCCGACCAGCCGACCCAACACCACATCCATCCCGATCGATGGCGCGCGCCTCGTCGTGGGCAACTGGATCCTCTCGCGGGCTCGCGACGCGGCGGCCCGAACCGTCGGGTCCGGCGCGCCGACAAGCTCGAGCAGCCGCTCCGCGGTCACCACCAAGGTCGGGTACACCGCGACGGTCTCGAGTTCGGTCACCGCCCAGCGTGCGCTGCGTCCGGCGTCGTCGAGCCGCCCACGTCGCGCGTGCGCCGCGGCGCGAAACAGCTCCGCTCGAGCCCGGCCGGACCGGTAACCGGCCCGATCCAGGACGTCCACCGCGGCATCCAGCGCGTGATCCGCACGTTCGAGGTCATCGAGCATGAGATGTGCGATGCCCAACGCCGTGTAGGCCTTGCCGCATTCGTGTAGCGCACCGAGTTCGTGCTGTGCCTCGATCGCGGCGCCCGCGGCGGGAATCGCGGCGACCGGGTCGACCAGCGCGAGCAACTCCGCTCGGTTGGTGCGCACGTTGGCGGCGCCGACCACGCTGTCGGCGAGCCGATAGTGGTTCTCCGCCGCATCGAGGTGTCGCGCGGACTCGGTGAAGTCGAACGCGAACCGGTAGGACAGGCTCAGCAGGCGAGAGACATCACCACGGAACTCGTGGTCGTCGGCGGGGCAGCTGTCGAGCAGTTCACCGGCCAGTACTGCCGCGTCGGCGAACCGGCCCTGACACATGTCAAGATCGGCCGCCCACAGCCCGGCCTGCAGCCGAGACGCACCACAGCCGCGCTCCCACACCTCGCGGCAGATCGACAGCGCCGATTCGGTTCGGCCGAGCATCCTCCGTGCGTTCGCCGCGGCCACCGCGAGCCGCGCGGGCACGGGTGCGGACAGGTCGGCCGACGGCGGGCCGGCTAGCGCTTCGGCGCGCTCGGGATCGCCGCGCAGCAACGCCTCCTCCACCTCGAGATAGCGCACCAGCTCCACGATGGCGTCGGTGCGCGCGTCCTCAGGCGCGGCGCGGAGGTACTCGCGCAGGTCGGCCAGCACGCCGTCGATGCCCTGCTTGCCGCCGAAGGTGGTGATTCGGTCCACGTAGTCGAGCAGGTCGGCCGCGACCAGGTCGTCGTCGTGCAGCCGGTGCCACGCCGCCTCGCGAAGTGCGACCACGCGGCTGGCCCCACGCCCTGATCCGCGCTCGGCGCGCTGGTCCCAGAGGGTCCGCATGATGCGGTGCAAGCTCGTGGTCACCGCAGGCGTCAACCGGCGTCGTAGCGCCTGCACCATCAACTGGTGCAGGCGCACCCCGTCGCCGGCCGACTGGACGAACGAGTAACCCGTCAGCGACTCCCAGGCCAGCGGATGGCCGGGCAGGTCGAAGGCTTCGGCCACCGTCGCGAATATCTCGAAATCAAACACTCGTGGCGTGCTCAGCAGTTCGAGCAGGCGGACCTCGTAGGGATCGACGTGCTTGAGGAAGCGCTCGAGCAAGGCCTCGGGAGCAACCGCATGGTGCAGCCGCGCCCCATCGGTCTGGGCGTCGACCGCGAGGTGCAGGTAGAAGGGCACCCCGGCACTGGACGCCGCGATCGCCCGGAGCTCCGCGAGATCGGTGACGCCCGAGGCGGTGAGCAGCTCGTGCCGGGCGCCCATCGGCAAGTCGTCCACGGCGACCGGGTGCAGCCGCACCGCCCACTCCGGATCATGCTGTGGCCAGCCGGGCGGCTCCCGGCCGGCCATGACGACCAGCCCGGAATCGAGCTGACCGACCAGGTCGCGCAACCAGCCGTCCGCCCCGGCCGGGTTGCCGCCGCGCCCGAACCCACCGAACAACGCCTCGTAGGCGTCGACGAAAACCACATACGGTGCGGAGCCGGCGACGGCCTCCCGAAGGTCTGTCGAGAACAGGTACCCGACCGCGTCGAACAGCTCCTCCAGCGTCAGCTCGTCGAGCACCTGGAGCGTTTCGTCCCGCCGGATCCACTGGCGCCGGCGATATTTGGTCGCGCCGGCTTCGATGAGCTTCGCGGCCGTGCCGAATACCGGGACACCGGAGGCGTCGTTCAGCACCTCGGTAAGAATCTCGCTGTGCTCGGCGAAAGCCAGGCGCGAGATCGGCAGGTGCGGGTTGAGTCGCTGCCACAGCACCGCGTACGCGATGTCGAAGCGATGGAACTTGATCTTCTTTCGGCCGAGCTGTGAGCGCAGGATCGCGAGCGCGTGCTCGGGTTGGCGTGATGCGGGGACCTGTAGATCAAGCAGTGCGGTCGGGTGCTCCTCCTCGACCCGGCCTCGCAGTTCGGTGAGCAGTCGCGACTTGCCGATGCCCCCGATACCGGTGAGCACCATGACCTGTGGCTGGCCGGAGGCGGTGCGCAGTGCCGTGTCGAACGTCGCGAGGATCTCCTCACGATCGACGAACGGGCGGCGTACCGCACCGGGACGAAAGCGGGGTCCAATCGGCATTGTGCGTGATCCTCGTTCCGGTCAGGAAAGGCCGTCCGGGGCTATTCTGCCGGAAGTAATGTCAAGGCCCAGGCGATACGTGACCACGTCGACCGCCGGCCGCGGGATGGTGACCAGTGCCGGAGCCGCTCCACGAGCAGGTCAGGCAGGCGCTTGGGCCGGGAGGCCAAGCTCACGCGCAGCCGTAGTGAGCTCGCGGTCGTAGGTGACGAACCCGGTCAGGTCTGATCGGAAAGGTTCGGCGGTGGCCAGGTGTATGGCGTCGAGCGAGCCGAGCCTCGGTGTTCGGTACGCCCTGGCGCGAGCCAGGACGGTGCTGCTCAGGTCGGCGAGGTACACGCCGCGCACCGCCTGGCCGACCAGGTAGGGCACCCGTTCGTGGTCGACGGTGGCGCGGATCAGGGTGCGGGTGATCTCCAGCTCGGCCAGCTCACTGGTGACCAGCTCGGTGTCCTCAGGCAGCTGTCGACGCCAGGTACGCAGTGTCTCGGTCTCCGGTTCGCGCTTGATGAACTTCAGCAAGGCACCCGAGTCGAGGTAGATCACCGGTTGCGGTCCCGGTCCCGGTCCGCGACCAGGAGCTCCGACAGGCTTTCGGTATCCGGTGCGAGGTCATCGACGATGTCCGGCATTCCCGACTCGGCCGGGGGGCGCACCTCGCCGTTGGCGACCATGCTGTGGAGCGTGTCCTCGGCTCGCGGCTCGGGCACCATGCGCAGCACGGGCCTACCCCGGTCGGTCACGACGATGGAGGCACCGGCCCGGACGCGGGCCACCGCCTTGGAGGGGTTCTGGTTGAGCTCTCGCAGGCCGATCGTCTCCACATCCACCAATGTACCTACGAATTGTAGGTAGGAACCGTGGGAGTTGCCGGCCGCTCATCCAGGAGTGCCGATGCGCGGCCCGCCGGGCGGGCGGACCGGCAAGCCGGAGCTGTGGTCGCTGCTGTCGATCATCGCGCGCGATCGACGAAGCCACCGGCTCGCGGTTACGTTCCGTGCGGCTAGCCTGTCGGTAGCCGATCACACCGGGGACCCGCTGACATGGACGTTTTCCAGGTACACGAGCACCTGATCGATGACTACCGAGAGTTCACCTCGGGCTTCACCGAGATCCGCGATCCGGAAATTCGGCAGCACGTCGATCGCCGGCTCCGCGACGGCGACCAGTGGCCCGACCCGTACCTGTCATTGAACCCCAATTTCGCGTCCGGCGGTTCGGTTTCCGAACTGGTCACGCAGGGCCTCCTGCACCCGGACTCCGAGCGGATCTTCCGGGTCGGCAAGGACGAGCCCGGCATGACCGGCCATCCGCTCAGCCTGCACCAGCACCAGCGGGCGGCGATCGAGATCGCGCGTGGTGGCGCGAGCTACGTGCTCACCACCGGAACCGGTTCTGGCAAGAGCCTCAGCTACATCGTGCCCATCGTGGACAGCGTCCTGCGGCAGCGTGCGGCCGGAACCTATCGGCCAGGCGTCAAGGCGATCATCGTGTACCCGATGAACGCGCTGGCCAACAGCCAACGCAACGAGCTGGAGAAGTTTCTCAAGAACGGAATGGCTCCCGAGGAAGAGCTGGTCACTTTCCGCCGCTACACCGGGCAGGACCGGGAATCCGAGCGCGCGGAAATTCTCGAAAACCCACCGGACATCATTCTCACCAACTACGTCATGCTCGAGCTCGTCCTCACTCGTCCGGACGAGCGCGAACGGCTGATTACCGCCGCCGGCGACCTGCGATTCCTGGTGCTGGACGAGTTGCACACTTATCGCGGCCGTTCCGGGGCCGATGTCGGAATGCTGGTTCGGCGGCTCCGGGACGCGTGCGCCGCGACCGACCTCCAATGCGTCGGGACCTCGGCGACCATGACCACCGAAGGGTCCGAGCGGGATCGCCGGGCCGCGGTCGCCTCGGTCGCGAGCGACCTGTTCGGCACCTCGGTGTCGGCGGCGAACGTCATCGGTGAGACCTTGGAACGCGCTACCGAGGGTGACCCGGACGACGTCGCGGGACTCCGCCGGGGCATCGAGGACGACGTGGGGATCGACGACTACGCGCGGTTCGCCGGCGACCCCTTGGCCGCGTGGGTGGAGCGACGGTTCGGCATCGTCGAGTCCGACGGCAGGCTGGTACGGCCACCGATGCCGTCCACCGTTCGTGATGCCGCGCGGGTGCTCGCGGACAACACCGGGCTCACCGTCGACGCCTGCGCGGCCGGGGTCGCGCGGACGTTGCAGCGCGGTGCGCAGATCATCGACCCGCGCACCCGCCGTCCGGTGTTCGCCTTCCGCCTGCACCAGTTCCTGTCCAAAGGGGACAACGTCTACCTCAGCCCGGAACCCCCGTCGACCCGGTACGTGACCAGCCGGTACCAGGCGGTGGTGCCGGAGCCGGACCGCGCCGACGCCATCCTGTTGCCCGCCGCGTTCTGCCGCGAGTGCGGTCAGGAGTACCTCGTGGTGCAGCGGATCGACGACGACGGCTACGACCGCTTCGTGTCCCGCGCCGACGGCGAGGGTCGCGGTGGCGCTCCCGGATACCTGTTCACCAGCGAGGACGTGCCGTGGCCGGCGGACGTGCATGTCGCGATCAGCGAGCAGCGGCTGCCGGAGTCGTGGCTGGTCACCGACGACCACGGCAACACCTCCATCGCGCCGCGCCGCCGCGACCGCCTGCCCGAGCGGGTCCACCTCGACCGCGCCGGCAAGTTGACCGAGCGCGGCGCCGGCACCGAGTTCGCGTTCATCGAGGGCGCCTTCGCGTTCTGCCTGCGCTGCCGGGTGTCCTACGAGCAGCTGCGCAGCAGTGACTTCGGCAAGCTGGCCTCGCTGTCCGCGGAAGGTCGCAGCTCGGCCGCGTCGGTGATCAGCGCGAGCGTCGTGCGCAGCCTCCGAGGGCAACCCGACCTGCCGCCGGATGCCCGCAAGCTGCTCGCGTTCGCCGACAACCGGCAGGACGCCAGCTTGCAGGCCGGTCACTTCAACGACTTCATCCAGGTCAGCCAGCTGCGGGGCGCGCTGTACCGGGCGGTGGGCGCGGCGCCGGACGGGCTGACCCACGAGGTGATCGAGCAGCGGGTCACCGACGCGCTCGGGCTGTCCATTCCGGACTTCGCACAGAACAAGACCGCGCGGTTCAGCGTCGAGCGGCGTGCGTGGGAGGCGCTGCGCAGGGTGGTCGGCTACCGGATCTACCAGGACCTGGAGCGGGGTTGGCGGATCACCATGCCGAACCTCGAACAGGCCGGCCTGCTCCGCATCGACTACACCGACCTGCCGGACATCGCGGCCGAGGCGTCACTCTGGGACGGCCGGCATCCGGTGCTCCGCGACGACGACGCCGAGCACCGCCGCGAGCTGATGCGCATCCTGCTCGACGAGCTGCGCCGGGTGCTGGCCGTCGAGGTCGACTGCTTCGATCCCATCGGCTTCGAGCAGCTCCGCAAGCTGTCCGGCCAGCACCTCGACGAGCCGTGGGCGCTGTCCGACCGGGAGAGCGAGCCGCGCACCGGCAAGGCGTTCGCCCGCCCGGGCGGCCGGGGCACCCGCCGCGACCACCTCTTCCTCAGCGGCTACGGCGCCTACGGCCGCTACCTGCTGCGGTCCACCACTTTCCCCGCCCTGCCCGGAAAGCTCGGCCGGGACGACGCGCAGAAGATCATCGCGGACCTGCTGGGCGTGCTCGCCGAGTGCGGGCTGCTCGCGGTCAGCCGGACCAACGAGGCCGACGGTGCGCCTGGGTACCAGCTCAAGGCGTCGGCCATCATCTGGCGGGCCGGCGACGGGAAGTCCGGCGCCGACGACCCGGTGCGCAAGGAGGTCGCCTCCGAGCACGGGCCGCGGGTCAACCCGTTCTTCCGGCGCCTCTACGCCGATGTGGCCGAGACGCTGGCCGGGATGCACGCCCGGGAGCACACCGCCCAGGTGTCCAACGAGAACCGGATCGAGCGTGAGGACAAGTTCCGGCGTGGCGAGCTGCCGGTGCTGTTCTGCTCGCCCACGATGGAGCTCGGCATCGACATCGCGAGCCTGAACGCCGTGGGGCTGCGCAACGTTCCGCCGACGCCGGCCAACTACGCGCAGCGGGCGGGCCGCGCCGGCCGGTCGGGTCAGCCGGCGCTGGTGGTCACCTACTGCGCCACCGGCAACGCGCACGACCAGTACTACTTCCGCAACCGGGACCAGATGGTCGGCGGCTCCGTCGCGCCGCCCCGGCTGGACCTCACCAACGAGGACCTGCTGCGCTCGCACGTGCACGCGATCTGGCTCGCCGAGACCGGCGCCCGGCTGGACCGCTCGCTGGCGAAGGTCGTGGACACCGGCCGGCCCACGCTGGTGATCGCGGCACGGGTGCGCAAGGAGATCAGCTCCGTGGCGGCCCGCGACCGGGCGATGCGCCACGCCGGGTTCGTCCTGTCCGGGCTGGCCGACGACCTGGACGGCACCTCCTGGTGGCACCCGGACTGGATCGAGCGTGTCGTCACCGACGCCGAGCTGGAGTTCGACCGGGCGCTCGAGCGCTGGCGGGAGCTGTTCCGGTCCGCGGTGCGCGAGCAGGAGAAGCAGAACAAGATCATCCTCGATCACTCGAGCAGCCCGAAGTCCCGGGACGAGGCGACCCGCCGGCGGCGGGAGGCGGAGAACCAGCTGCGCCTGCTGCGGCTGGACGACAGCGAGGAGTACCAGACCGACTTCTACTCCTACCGGTACCTCGCGGCCGAGGGGTTCCTGCCCGGCTACTCCTTCCCGCGGCTGCCGCTTCGGGCCTACGTGCCGGGCCGGCGCGGGATCGGCGGGGACGCCGAGTTCATCCAGCGACCACGGTTCATCGCGATCAGCGAGTTCGGTCCCGGCGCGCTCGTCTACCACGCACCCGGGACTGGCTGCGCGCGGTCTACGGCAGCGACGGCCTCGGCTTCGGCCTCCTGGAGGAGCTGCGTGGCGGGATGACCGTCGAGGACAAGCAGTTCAAGGTCAGCCACCGCTGGCAGCACCTGCCGGTGCACTGGCTGCCGTGGGGCACCGACCTGGACCACCGCACGAAGGGCGTGGTGGGCGCGGCGGACGCGGCCCCGCAGTCGATGGTGCAGGAGCTGCTGAACCGCACCGACGAGCACCTGTTCGCGATGGTGTCGAACGGGCAGCGGCTCCGGCTGCTGCGTGACTCCCGCTCGCTGGCCGGTTCGGCGTACGTGGAGTTCGACCTGGAGCTGATCTTCGACGAGGGCCTGTTCCCGGACTTCCTGCTGCTGTTCCGGCTGTTGCACGCCTCCCGGTTCGAGGCCCGGTCGAGCGAGTCACCCGCGTCGTGCTGGCTGGAGACCTGGCGCACCACGGCGATCCAGCAGGGCGAGCGGGCGTTGGAGCGGCTGCGCGGCGGCGTCGAGCAGGCGATCAACACGCTCGGCACCGGCTTCGCCCGCCACCCGGCGAACGGCGAGCTGAACCGCCGGCTGGCCGGCGGCGAGCTACGCGCCGAGGACTACAAACGGTCGGTGCTGCGACTGGTGTACCGACTGCTGTTCTGGTTCGTCGCCGAGGACCGCGACGTGCTGCTCGACCCGGACGCGACGCCGGCCGTCCGCAAGCGCTACGACACGTACTTCTCCTCGCGCCGGCTGCGCGACCGGGCCCGGCGCACCAGCACCGACCACCACGAGGACCTGTGGGAGTCGGTGCGCCTGGTGTTCGTCGGCCTCGGACTGGAGCAGGGACGCCCGGAGCTGGGCGTGCCGGGAATCGGCGGCATCTTCGAACGCATCACCCGCGACGGCGAGACATTGCTCGAACCGAGCCGCCCGAGCGAGTTCGACCAGCCGCTGGAAGGCATGCGGCTGACCAACGAGGCGCTGCTGACGGCGGTGCGCCACCTGGCCATCGTGGACAGTGCGGGGCAGCGCCGGCAGGTGGACTTCCTGAACCTGGACTCGGAGGAGCTGGGCAGCGTCTACGAGTCGCTGCTGGAACTGCATCCGGACTACGACCCGGCCGAGCAGCTGTTCGCGCTGAACGCCGCGGCCGGCAACGAGCGCAAGACCACCGGCTCGTACTACACCCCGTCGTCGTTGACCGAGGCGCTGCTGGACAGTGCCCTCGACCCGGTTCTGGACGACGCGGTCCGCGGCATCGAGGACGCGAACGCGCGGGAAGCGGCGCTGCTGAACGTGACGGTGTGCGACCCGGCCTGCGGCTCGGGGCACTTCCTGGTGGCCGCCGCGCGCCGGATCGCCCGCCGGGTGGCCCAGCTGCGCAGTGGCGAGAACGAGCCGTCACCGAGCCAGGTGCGTACCGCGATGCGCGAGGTGGTGAGCCGCTGCATCTACGGCGTGGTACATCAACGAGACCGCGGCCGAGCTGGCCAAGGTGTCGCTGTGGCTGGAGGCGGTGGAGCCGGGCCGGCCGCTGCCGTTCCTGGACGCCAACGTCCGCGTCGGCAACTCGCTGCTCGGCACCACCCCGGCGCTGATCGAGAAGGGTATCCCGAAGGAGGCGTTCAAGGCGCTGGTCGGCGACGACAAGGATGCCGCCCGGGTGATCGCCCGGCGCAACACCGAGCAGGGCGAAGGCCTCTTCGACCTGTTCGCCGCCGATGCCCCGCTCACCGACAACGCCGAGATCGCCACCGACACGGTCCGGCTGGTGCGCTCGAACCCCCGGAGCCTGGCCGACGTGTACGTGCAACGCACCCGCCTGCGCGGCATCGACGACGACCGGTTGGCCGCCAAGCGGGTCGCCGACGCCTGGTGCGCGGCGTTCGTGCAGCCCAAGACCAAGGACACGGCGCTGCACGCGGTCGTCCGGTCCACACTGGACTGGATCGCCGACGATCCCGACACGCTGGAACGCGCGCACGCCGCCGAGCTGGTCGACGGGCTGGCCAGGGACTACCGGTTCTTCCACTGGCACGTGGAGTTCCCGCACATCTTCGCGGTACCGGAGGACCGCGCCGGGGTGGACCGGGCGACCGGCTGGCGCGGCGGCTTCTCCTGCGTACTGGGCAACCCGCCATGGGAGCGGGTCAAGCTCCAGGAGCAGGAGTTCTTCGCCTCCCGGCGCCCGGACATCGCCGGTGCGAAGAACGCGTCGGCCCGCAAGAAGATGATCGCCGCGCTGGCCACGAGCGACGACGCGCTCGACACGTTGGTGCACAAGGAGTTCCGGGCCGAGCTGCGTCTGGCCGACGGGTGGAGCCACCTGCTGCGGGAGAGCGGCCGGTACCCGCTGACCGGTCGCGGTGACATCAACACCTACGCGGTGTTCGCCGAGACCGGCCGTACCATCCTCGCGCCGCGTGCCAGGGTCGGCATGGTGCTGCCTACCGGCATCGCCACCGACGCCACCACCCAGTACTTCTTCAAGGACCTGGTGCTGACTCGCACCCTCGCCTCGATCTACGACTTCGAGAACGAAGAAAAGGTATTTCCGGGAGTCGACCATCGGGTCAGGTTCTGCCTGTGGACCAGCTCCGGAAGAGCGACGCAGGTCGACGACATCAACCTCGCCTTCCGGGTCCGGCAGGCGAGTCAGATCCACGATCGCCGGTTCGTGCTGACACCGGAGGACATCACCCTGCTCAACCCGAACACCGGGACCTGCCCGGTGTTCGACTACAGGCGCAACGCCGAGATCACCCTGGCCATGTACCGGCACGTCGGCTCGGTGCTCTGGCGCGAGGACCCCGAGGACAACCCCTGGCAGCTCTCGTTCTTGCGCATGTTCGACATGGCGAACGACTCGGACCTGTTCCACGACCGCGAGTCCCTGGAGCAGGACGGCTGGACGCTGGCCGGCAACGTGTTCGAACGCGACAGCGAGCGAATGCTCCCGCTCTACGAGGCCAAGATGATCCACCTCTTCGACCACCGCCTCGGCACCTACGAAGGCCAGACCGAGGCCCAGGCGAGGATGGGCACCCTCCCGCGCCTGTCTCCCGAGCAGAAGGACGACCCGAACTACGCCGTCCTACCCCGCTACTGGGTAGCCGAGCCAGAGGTCGACGCCCGACTCGCCCGCCGGGCCTGGGACAAGGACTGGCTCCTCGGCTGGCGCGACATCTGCCGCAGCTCCGACGAGCGAACCGTTGTGAGTGCGGCGATCCCTCGCACAAGCGTCGGAGATAAGTTCTTGCTCGCATTGCCGCCAGAGGGTGGTGGTGCCCTACAGGCGAATCTGATCTCGATGGCATTCGACTTCTGTGCCCGCCAGAAGATGGTCGGGACGTCCTTGAAGTACTTTCTGCTAAAGCAGTTGCCCGTGATCGTGCCAAATCGATACGTGAAACCGTGTGGGTGGAGCGCGAGCGAGCTGTTGATGGATTGGATCATCCAGCGAGTGCTGGAACTGTCCCACACCACGCATCACATGGCGGGATTCGCGCGGGATCATGGGGATGATGGGCCGCCGTTTCGGTGGGATGAGGAGCGGCGGTTCTGGTTGCGGGCCGAGCTGGACGTGGCCTACTTCTGGCTCTACGGGGTGCCGCGCGACGACGTGGACTACATCATGGACACGTTCCGCGCTTTCCGGAACAACGACCCGGACCGGTTCGCTCGCACCAAGCGGGCGATCCTCGACATCTACGACGACCTGGCCAAGGCCATCGAGACCGGCGAGCCCTACCAGACCAGGCTCGACCCACCTCCCGGCCACGGCCCCCGCCACCCCGCGCGACCGAACGCTGGTGATCACGCATGACGGACGACGTCGTCCACGCCGCCCTGCTGTTGCGGACCTGCATGGAGGTTCTCCGCGAACACGCGGGGCCGGTCAGTGGCCGGGAGGTGATCGCCGAGGTCGCCTCGCGCCTGTCGCTCACCGACTACGAGCGTGAACCCATCGACGATTCCGGCCAGCCTCGCTGGGAGAACCATCTACGCTGGCGTACCGGGCACGCGGCGACCATCGGTTGGCTCACCAAGATCGACGGCTGGGCGATCACCGAGGCCGGGGAGTCCGCGCTCGACACCTTTCTCGGCGACGCGCTCTGGGGCGAGTTCACTCGCCGCTTCAACGAGTCGCGGCGCCAACGCAAGCAGGCCCAGCAGCGGCTTTCCGGCGCCGAGCAGCGCATCGCGCAGACCGTCGACCTGGTTGGGTCCGGCTTCTGGACCTCGCACGCCGACCTCGCTGAGCTCACGGGGGTGGACCCGGCCACCATCGCGCACTTTCTGGCGCAGGCCGGCCCTGTTGGATCGCACCGTGTGCTCCGGCCGGACGGCACGGTCCCGCCGGAGGGGCTTCAGCATTTCCGCTACCGCGGCGGGGACCTGTCCGCCAAGCTCGCCAGCGAGGGTGTCGAGTTCGACCAGCGGGGGCACGCCTCGCCGCGCCAGCGGGTGACTGCCGAAGCGCTGCGCGCTCAGCTGGTCGAGACCGATCCGGCCGACCAGACGCCGACCAGGCGGGCGTGGTTGGTGCGTGGGTCCTCTGTGGAGGGGTTGGACCTGGTGCACGTGTGGCTGCACAAGGGTTCGATCTCGCTGGCCGCGTCGGGTCTGCGGGCGATCAGCCCGCCGGTCGCCCGTGCCGAGCTGAAGTCCTTCGTGGAGGAGGACTACCAGCACAAGCCGTACTCGGCGCGCGAGGCGAAGATCGCCGAGTTCGACGCGTTCTGCAACCGGATGCGGGCCGGCGACCTGGTGCTCACCACCACCCAGGGCAAGGCCTACCTCGGCCGCGTCACCGGCGATGCCGAGTACGTCAGCTCGTCCGACCAGCGCTCCAACCTGCGCCGCACCGTGGACTGGTTGAACGACACCCGGCCCGTCGCGTTCAACCGGTTGCCCGACCCGCTGCCTGCCAAGCTGCACAACCAGTCCGACGTCGTGGACCTCACCGAGAACCTGGCCGCGATCGAGACGCTGCTGCGTGAGCTGGACGTCGAGGTGGACACGCCCACCCCGGCTCCACAGAAGGCACTGACGTTCGCCCCGATCGGCGCCGAGCTGGCCAACGAGCTGATGATCGACCCGGCCTGGTTGCAGCGGCAGGCGGACCTGCTCTGGCACCGCCGGCAGCTGATCCTCTACGGCCCGCCCGGCACCGGGAAGACGTTCCTCGCCCGCAAGATCGCCCAGCATCTCGCCGAGCCGAGCGCGGTCAAGCTCGTGCAGTTCCACCCGTCCTACACCTACGAGGACTTCTTCGAAGGTTTCCGGCCGGTCCAGCGCGACGACGGGCAGCTGGCGTTCGAACTGCGGCCCGGACCGTTCCGCGCGCTGGTGGACGACGCCCGCCAGCATCCGTCCGACCCGTACCTCCTGATCATCGACGAGATCAACCGGGCGAACCTCGCGAAGGTGTTCGGCGAGCTGTACTTCCTGCTGGAGTACCGGGACGACTCGATCAGCCTGCTGTACTCCACCGAGGCCGACTTCACGTTGCCGAAGAACGTGTTCGTCATCGGCACGATGAACACCACCGACCGGTCCATCGCCCTGGTCGACGCGGCCATGCGGCGCCGCTTCGCGTTCGTCGAGCTGCACCCCTCGCAGCCGCCGACCTCGGGCCTGCTGCGCGAGTGGCTGCGCCGCCGCACCGAGGCCGGCGAGGTCGCCCACCACGCCGACGCCGCCGACCTGCTCGACGCGCTCAACCGGGCCATCGACGACCGCGACCTCGCGGTCGGCCCGTCCTACCTGATGCACCGCTACGTCTACCAGCGCCCGGACGCGCTCGCCGAGGTCTGGGACACCTCGATCCTGCCGCTGCTGGAGGAGCACCACTACGGCAGCCCACGCGAGATCCTCGACCGCTACCGCCTCGACACCCTCCGCAAGTCCCTCGATGCCGGTTCGGATGAACCGTGACCTGCGAGGATGATGGGCGTACCGGACAGCCGACAACACGGGAGGTCGCATGCTGACCCGCCTCGAGGTGGACGGCTTCAAGAACCTGTTGGGACTGTCCATCGACTTCGGCGCGTTCACCTGCATCGCCGGCGAGAACGGCACCGGCAAGAGCAACGTGTTCGACGCGATCCAGTTCCTCAGCCTGCTCGCCGACCGCTCCCTCATCGAGTCCGCCCAGGAGGTCCGGGGCATCCACGGCGAGCGGCTCGGCGACCCGCGTGACCTGTTTTGGAACGGCCACTCCTGGCCGGAACGCAGGATGCGGTTCGCCGCCGAGATGATCGTGCCCGGCGAGGTCGAGGACGACTTTGGTCGAGCGGCCAAGGCCACCATCACCTTCCTGCGCTACGAGTTGGAGATCGGCTACGCCGCGCCAAGCGGGCTGGACAAGGTCGGCCGGCTCGTCCTACTGGAGGAGAACCTCCGGCATATCAAGCTCGGCGACGCTCCCGCCCACCTCCGCTTTCCGCACAGCACCAGCAAGTTTCGCAATGTCGTACTGCACGGCAAACGTAGCGGCACCGCCTTCATCTCGACCACCGTCGAGGACGGCCAGCCGATCGTTTCCATTCACCAGGACGGCGGCAGTCGCGGCCAGCCCAAGCGGGCGGCGGCCTCCCGCGCCCCCGCCACTGTGGTCAGCACGGTGACCAGCAACGACGATCCCACCATCCTCGCCGCCCGGCGCGAGATGCAGTCGTGGCGGCGGCTCGCGTTGGAACCGTCGGCCCTGCGCACGGCGGACCGGTACGTCGACGACCGCATGATGGACGTGAACGGTCGTCACCTGGCCGCCGCGCTGTTCCGGGTCGCCAACCGCGCGGGGTCCGAACCCGAGGCCGCGTACGCCCGGGTCGCCGGACGGCTGGCGGATCTGACGGGCATCCACGTTCGGGACCTTCGTGTCGACCAGAACGACGTCCGCGAGCTGCTGACCATCCAGCTGGTGGAGTCCAGTGGCCTCACCCTGCCGGCGCGCAGCCTGTCGGAGGGAACCCTGCGGTTCCTGGCGTTGTGCGTGTTGCTCGAAGACCCCTCGGTTACCGGGTTGATCTGCATGGAGGAACCGGAGAACGGCATTCATCCGGCCAACATGGACGCGATGGTCCAACTGGTCCAGGATCTCGCGGTCGACCCGCAGACCACGCCGGGCGACGACAACCCGTTCCGCCAGGTGGTGATCAACACCCATGCACCCGCGATCGTGCAGCTCGTCGACCCCGGCGACCTGCTGTTCGCCGACACCGCGATCCGCAAGGGGCCGGACGGCAACACCGCGCACGTGCTCCGTCTGCAGCCAATGGCGGACACCTGGCGTGCCAAGGGTCACTCGGCGGTGACCAGGGCGGACATCCTGCCGTACCTCACCACGCACCCAGGCGCCCAGCTCAGCCTGGGGGACACCGCGTGACCATCCGCGTCGTGTTCCTTCGCGAGGGCACCAGCGACAGCGGGATCGTGCCGCACATCGAGGCGATCGCCGCGGACCACGACCTCGATGTGACGGTCACCGATCCCGAACTGGACCGGCTGCCGAAGCCGCCTGGCCTCGCGGTCGAGGACAAGCTGCGGGCGGTGCTCGACATGGGTGGTGTGTACGACCTGATCGTGGTCCATCGCGACGCCGACAACCAGGGCGTCGCGGCCCGCGTCGACGAGATCGCCGCTGCGGTCTGTGCGGTGTCCGCTGAGGTGCCGCACGTGCCGGTTGTACCGGTCCGGATGACCGAGGCTTGGCTGCTCACAAGCGAGGACGAGCTGCGCCGAGTCGCGGGGAACCCGAAAGGCCGGATCTCCCTCGACCTGCCGCCGGTCGGCGCGCTCGAGCGAATCGCGGATCCGAAGGAACTGCTCAGGGACACGCTGGCCAAGGCGTCCGGGGTCTCTGGCCGGCGGCTCGACCAGGTCAGAAGGCGGTTCTCGCAGCACCGGCGACAGCTGTTGGAACGGTTGGACCGGTCCGGTTTGGTCACCCGGCTCTCGTCCTGGCAGCACTTCGTCACCGGGATCGAGAACGGTCTGAAGTCGGCCCGCGATGGCCGTCGTTGAGCTGGACGAGCTGGGGAGCTCCCAGCACGGGCTGACCGCCGAGCAGGGGCTTCGCCTCGCCCGGTCCGGGCTGGTCGCCGCGACGCCCTCGGCGCTCGTGCCGGGGCGGTGGGACGTCTCGGCCCGAGGCAGGGTCGGGGCCGCGCGGGTCGGTGACGTGGAGCTGTGGGTCCGGCCGAAGCTCGACATCGCGCGCCTGCTTTTCCTGCTGGGCTACGCCATCGACCCCAAGGGCTGGCGGGACGACGAGGTCGACCTGGCCACCGGCGACGAGCTGGTGCCGGCGGTCGCCAACGCGCTGTGCCGGTTGACCGAGCGGGCACTGCGGCGGGGACTCCTCCAGGGCTACCTCGAGGTCGAGGAGACCTCCTACGTGCTGCGCGGCCGGCTGCGCGAGAACGACCAGCTGCGCCGACACCACGGCCGGGTCATCCCGTTGGAGCTGCGGCACGACGACTTCACCGTGGACATCGCCGAGAACCGCATCCTGCTCGCCGCCATCACCCGGATGCTCACGGCACCGCGGCTGGACCGGCACTCCCGGCACCGGCTGACCGCGCTGCGCCCGCGCCTCGCCGACGTGACCACGCTGGTGCGCGGCGCCCGGCTGCCCGAGTGGCGGCCGAACCGGCTCAACGCCCGCTACCACACCGCGCTGCGGCTGGCCGAGATCGTCTGGCGGGCCACCTCGCCCGAGCACGCACCCGGTTCGGTGACCGCGACCGGGTTCCTGTTCGACCTGTCGAGGATCTTCGAGGACTTCGTCACCGTGGCGTTGGCGGAGTCCTTGCCCCTGCACGGAACCGGCGCGGCACATCGGCAGTTTCCGTGCACGTTGGACGAGTCGTCGGCGGTGTGGATGCGACCCGATCTGGTGTGGACGGTCGGTAACACGCCGGCCGCGGTGGTCGACGCCAAGTACAAGCGGGAGAAGCCGGACGGCTACCCGAACGCCGACCTGTACCAACTGCTCGCCTACTGCGTCGCGCTCGGCCTGCGGCGCGGGCATCTGGTGTACGCGGCAGGAGTCGGCGAGGGCAACGGCGAGCCGTCGCGGCACCTGGTGCGCCGCGCCGGGGTGGAGATCGTCTGCCACGCCCTGGACCTGACCGCCCCGCCGGCCACGTTGCTTCGCCAGGTCGACGAGCTGGCCAAGGAGCTCACCGAACGATAGGAGGAGACGTGCCGACACTGGGGATCGCGCGGGAGTTCCTGCGCGAGTTCGGGAGGCTCCAACGGACCGTGCAGGACCGCGTGTTCGAGACGTTCGCGAAGTTCGAGGAGGCCACGTTCGCGGGCGTCCACCTGGAGACCATCCGCAACGCGCGCGACCCTCGGCTGCGGTCGATCCGGATCGACCAGTCGTGGCGGGGCATCGTGCTCGCCCCAGAGTCCGGTGACTCCTACACGCTGCTCCGCGTGCTCAAACACGACGAGGCCTACCTCTGGGCACGGCGCCAGACCGCGAGCGTGAACCGCGCGACCGGGGCCGTCGAGCTGCGCGACGCGGTCGCCATCGAGGACACCCTGCCCGACCTCGCCGAGCAGGCAGCGTCCACATCGGACCGACTGCTCACCGAGGTGAGCGACGCCGACCTGCGCCGGCTCGGCATCGACGACCAGGTGCTCGCCTTCGCGCGCACCCTCACCACGACCGACCAGCTCGAAGCGGCCCACGCGATGCTGCCGGAGCCGCAGTACGACGCGTTGATCGGCCTCGCGGTCGGGCTGAGCCCGGAGGAGGTCTGGGCGGAGATCGCGGCGACCGTGCCCGACGACACCGAGCCCGGCGACATCGACCCCGACGACGTGACCGCCGCGCTCGCCCGCTCCACCAAGCAGGTCGTCCTGGTCAGCGGGCCGGACGAGCTGATGGAGGTCTTCAGCTACCCGTTCGACCTGTGGCGGGTCTACCTCCACCCGGTGCAGCACCGCGTCGCGTACGGGGACTTCTCCGGCCCGGTGCGGGTGACCGGCGGCCCGGGCACCGGTAAGACGGTAGCCGTGCTGCACCGGGCGAAGCACCTCGCCGAGAGGTCCACGGTGGACCGGTCGGTGCTGGTGACGACCTTCACCCGCACGCTCACCGGCTCGCTGGAGGTCCAGCTCCGCACCCTCGTCGAGGACGAGGACGTGTTGCGCCGCATCGACGTCCGGCACGTCGATCAGCTGGCGAACCAGGTGGTCACCGCCGAGCACGGCCGGATCGGCATCATGCGAGCCGAGGACCAGCGGGCGTTGTGGCGCGAGGTCATCGAGGAGACTGGCGTCGAGCTCACCGACGCCTTTCTCGCGCAGGAATGGCGGGACGTGGTGCTCGCCCACCAGGTCGACGACCTGGACGGGTACCTGGCCGCGCCGCGCCGAGGTCGCGGCCGGCCGCTCGGCCAGCGGCAGAAGGAGCGGGTCTGGGCGGCGGTCACCGCGTTCGTCGACGGGCTGCGCCGCCGGGACCGGTGGACCCACGAGACCGTGTGCGCGGAGGCCGCCCGGCTGCTGGCGGCGCGCACCCACAAGCCGTACCGGCACGTGGTGGTGGACGAGGGTCAGGACCTCGGCCCGTGGGGCTGGCGGCTGCTGCGCGCCGCGGTCCCCGAGGCACGCGACGACATGTTCGTCGCGGCCGACGCGCACCAGCGCATCTACGGTCACCGGATCTCGCTCAAGCAGGTCGGCGTGCGGATCACCGGCCGCTCCGAGCGGCTCACGCTGAACTACCGCACCACTGCGGAGATCCTCGGCTGGAGCATCGGCCTGTTGCACGGCCAGCCGGTCGACGACCTGAACGGAGACCTGGACACGCTCGCCGGCTGCCGGTCCGAGGTGCACGGGCAGCCGCCGTCGCTGCACGCGGCGGCCACCCGGCAGGAGGAGCTGGACGGGCTCGCCGGCGAGGTGCGCGCGTGGCTGGACGCGGGCGTCGAACCCGACCAGATCGGCATCGCGGCGCGTTCGTGGAGCCAGGTCGACGCGGCCGTCGGCGCGCTGACCGCGGCCGGTCTACCGGCCAAGTCCCTGGCGAGGTCCAGGCCGGAGAGCGGTCGCGTCGCGGTGGCCACCATGCACGCGATGAAGGGGCTGGAGTTCCGCTGCGTGGCGGTGGTCGGCCTCACCGAGCAGGCGGTGCCGCCACCACGCGCGGTCACCCCGGTCGAGGACGACCCGCTGAGCCACGAGCTCGACCTCCAGCAGGAACGCTGCCTGCTGTTCGTCGCGTGCACGAGGGCGCGGGAGACCCTGCGTCTGTCCTGGCACGGAACGGCGTCGTCGCTGCTGCCTAGCTCGTGACGTGGCGCAGCAGCGCGGTCAGGCCGGGGCGGGGGAGTTCCAGCATGGCGGTGTCCGGGTTCTTGCTGTCGCGTAAGGCGAACCGGTCAGCGGGCAGCAGCGCGGCCTCCACGCAGTTGCCGCCGCCGGTGCCGCCGCCGCCGGAGAAGCTGCTCCTGCGCCAGACGATGGTCATGGGAGTCCTCCCGGGGTTGTCCTACCCGCAAGTCTCCTCGGCAGCTTTGATGGCGTCCAGCGAATCGGCGGACGTCAATGCGCGACCGGTGAGGATGCCCCACATCTCCACCAGCTCCCGTACGTGCGCGCGGTCCTCGATGTACATCGCGCCACCTGGGCTCTCCGCATAGCCGAAGTCGGGGATCGGCTCGGGCAGGGTGAGGATCGAGAACGGACCCTGCACGGCAGGCGTCACGCCGATCGATGTCGGCAGCACCTGCAGCGTGATGTGCTCCGATTCGGCCGCGTCCACCAACTTGGCGAGCTGACCTCGCAGCACCGATGGCGTGCCGACCGGCCTGGTGAGAACCGATTCTTCGAGGATCACGTGGTACCGCAACGGTTTCGGCCGGTTCAGCACTCGCTGGCGGGCCATCCGGGCGAGCACCCGGCACTCAGCCACCTCGAAGTCCAGGCCGGGATTCACACCGTTGACCAGCGCCCGCGTGTAGTCCGGCGTCTGGAGCAGGCCGGGCACGACCAGCGTCTCCAGTTGGCGTACGGCGAGCAGGGTCGCCTCCACGTGCAGTAGCTGCTGGAAGTCCACCGGCAAGTCCTTGCGGATCGCCAGCCAGTAGCCGCGCTCACCGGCCCGTGCGGACAGGCCCATGAGCCACTCACGGGTGTTCGCGTCGGTCACCTCGTAGGCGTCGAGCAGCCGCTCCACGTCGAACGACTTCACCCCCTGTTGCCGGGTCTCGATCCGGCTGAGCTTCGACGTCGACCACTTGCCGCCGATCTTGGTCAGCCGCGCGACCACCTCCTCGATCGTCCAGCCGTGCTGTTCCCGCAGCTGACGTAGCGTCTCGGTGAGCTGCCACTGCCGCACCGTTGCGGTGACGACCCACTTGTTCTCCTCAGACACCCATGCCCCCGTTCAGGTGAAAAATGGGATTCCCACTTTCCATCCAAAGTCGTATGAACGATCGTAGCTTACGTCAGGTGATGGATCGAGCACGGGATGTGGCATGGGCGAGTTGGCAGCGATCTGCGGCGAGGAGGAGTTCGCCGAGTTGGTCGACGAGATGGTCAGCGACGAGGCGCCCCGGCTGTTCGCCGTGGTGGCGGAGGTTGGCGAGCGGTTGGACGGCGAGATCGCCGGGTGGGGCCTGGCGTTCGCGGACCACGCCGTGGTGATGTGCGACGGCGGGCGCTCGTGGTTCAACGTCCGCTCCCCGGAGCGCGCCTGCCGGCTGCTGAGCCACGCCCCCGACGTCAGCGCGCGGCTGGTCTGGGTCGACCTGCCCGCGGCGCGGTGACGGTGTGTCCACCGCCGGCCAACCCACCGTGCGATGGGGCCACTCGGTTCTCGAACCCGACCGGGCACACGTGCGCGACGACGGCACCTTCCCGGTCGGCGGCGTGGCGGTCGGGTTCGCGATCTGCGGCGCATGGCTGGTCGGCGACCTGCCCGACGACGAGATCCGCGCGCACTGCTCGACCTGCCTGGCGCTCCTCGCCGACTCCGAAGCCGACTGACATGTGGGGGAGATGTGGGTTTCCCGAATCAGCGGTACCGGCCCGGCGGGTCCCGGAAATGGTGGCGTTGGCTGATCCCGGCCCTGGTCGTCGTGGTGGCCGCCGCGGTGGTCGTGCCGATCGCGCTCACCGGCGGTCAGACCGACCAGCGCGCGCCGGCCGGGTCCGTCGGCGCCGGCCTGCCCACCGTGATCGTCGCCACCGGCACGAGGACGCCGCGACCCGAGGGCCGGGACATGCAGGCCGTCACCGTCGCCCTGCGCGCGCTCGACCCGTGCCTGCTCGGCCCGGTCGAGCTGGCCGCGATCCCCACCGGCCCGCACTCGTGCCTGTTCCTGGCCGACCCCGACTTCTCGCCCGGCGACGAAGGTCTCACGGTCAAGGTCGGCGCGGACTCCACCCACATCAGCCGGTACCTCCAGGCGCCGGTGACGATCGGCGGGGCCAAGGCCTACCAGTACGTCCGGAGTGGGGACACGTGCCAGGTGGTGATCCCGGTGAGCGCGAACCGGTCGGTCGAGCTGGAGTCGCCGGGCGCGTGCCCGCCCGTTCGCCGGTATGCCGAGGCCACGGTGGCGAAGCTGCGGGCCCCGGACAGCGTCGCGATGGATCCGGCGAGCCGCCCGTTCGCCGCCTGGGACGGCTGCGTCCTCGTGACCCAGCTGCTCGGTGGGGAGGCTGAGCGCTTCCGGTACAAGCCGACGGGTACCCGGGACCCGTTCGCCGGCTGCTACACCGCCCCGCTGGAGGGTGACGGTTACGGCCCCCGCCTGGAGATCAGTTACGCCGGGGCACCCGAGTTCACCGGGCGGACCCGCCAGGTCGCCGGCCGGACGGTCGAGGTCGCCGATCTTGGCAAGCGATGCATCGCCACCTGGGACAACGGTCCGAGTGGCAGCCGGAACACGTGGTTCGCCGCCACCGTCGTCAAGCTGTCCACCCAGGACTGCGACACCACCGCACGGCTCGTGGCGCGGGTGGTCGCGCTCGCCGGGCAGCGACCGGCGGACGCGGACGCCGCCCCGCAGCGCCCGCTGCTGTACGGCCCGGACGACAACGACACCGCCACGCGGGGCGCCTGCGTCGACTTCAGCGTCGGTGCCAGCGACGACTGCGAGCCGTACCAGGAGGTCGGCGTGCCCGAGGGGCCGGCGGAGATCCTGGCCGCGGCCGAGGAGAACCGGCACGTCCAGTGCGCGGTGTTCGACGAGGCGATCGAGGCGGCGTTCGGCGCGGAGTACGCGGCGGTCACCTGGGGCGCGCACTGCATCTTCGTCGCGCCCGACCACGTGCTCCAGATCACGGTCAACGTCGACGCGGTGAACGTCCCGGGGGAGTACGGGCGGGGCGGGCTGTACCGCGACCGCCGGGAGACCACGATCGCCGGCAAGCCCATGGTGACCTTCTGGGGCAGCGGCTTCGACGTCTACCTTTCGCCCGGCGGCGACCTTGCCGAACGGGGCAACCTGCACATCGGGCTGAGCCCGATGGGCGGGCGCGGCGTCGCGGACCGGCAGACGGACGCCGCGGTGACCCCGAAACAGGCCGGCGGGGCGGTCGAGGCCATGGCCCAGGTCGTCCGGACGCATTTCGCCTAGATCAACTAGGCCCCTGTTAGCTGGTCGCGTAGTGCCCTGAACGGGCCATTGAGGACGTTGAGCGTCCCGAGCGGCCCGTTCAGGGCATCGCGTTCAGGTGCCGGACGAGGTCGTCCCGGCTGGCCGGCTCCACCCGCACCTGGTCCTCGCCGCCGGCGAACAGCATCGTGAACCGGCCGTCGCTGGTGTCGGTGTACCGCAACGGTTTCCGAGCCCGGTGCCGGCGGCCCAGCTCGTCCCGCCTCGCCACGGACAGCTCGCCGTACCCCGTGGCCGGCAACGCGGCCAGCCGTTGCGCCTGCCGCACATCGGGGACGGCCCGCCGGACGCCGACCCCGGCCGGGGTGCGCTGCCGGCCGTCGCGGCGGGTGGACCGGACCTCGGCCGCCGACACGGTGAACGGCCTGCCCTGGCCGGCCGGCACGTCGGGCGTCTGCGCGACGAGCCGCTCGGCGAGCCGGGAGGCGTGGATGGAAGTCAGCCACACCGTCGAGTCCGGCTGGCAGACCGCGAGGATGGCTTCCCTGCCGATCTGTCCGGCGAGCACCCCGATGGTGTGGCCGCCGTGGGCGATCCACCCGTAGTACTCGACCCGGGGCCGGCACAGCACGGCGAGCGAGCCGGCGACCTCCCGTTCGAGCCTGCCGTACCGGTCCCGCCATCCCAGCTCCGTGAGCTGGTCGTGGGACTGCCGGCGCAGCGCGTCGTGCCCGGCCGGCGGTCGCCAGCGGGCCTCCGGGGCGAGGGTCTTGTGCAGCTCGCCGAGGTTGGCGTCGGCCACCAGCCACGCCAGCAGCGACGCCGGAACCTTCGCCGGCGTGGGTAGCGCCATGTCAGTCGTCCTCGGCGCCGATCGTGGGCGGCGCGGTCAGCACGTCGGTGTCGAACAGGTCGTCCGGGTCGCCGCCCTCGAGCCACTCCGGCCGCTTCCGCTCGGTGTCCTCACCATCACGGCCTCGGCCGGCGCCACCCATCGGCATCCCGCCCGCGGGTGCCGCCCCGCGCCCCGCCCCGGCAACCATGCCCGTCGCCCCGGGCCGGGCGGGCGAGCCGTGCGGCTCCGCGCCGGGCCGTGGACCGGCGAGCATCTCGCCCCGTGGTCCGGCGCCGCGGGTGCCGCCGCCCACGCCGCCACCACTTCCGCCGCGTCCAGGACCGGGCTCGCCGCCGGGACCCGCGACCACGCCCAGACCGGTGACCGGAGCGCCGCCCGTCGTCCTGCCGGCGGTGGCGTCGACGGGCGAGACGGCGGGACCGCCCGGGCCGGACGGGTTGAAGGCGCCGGGCACCGTCGCACCGGGGTCGGGCGGTTGTGCACCGCCTGGCCCTGGTGTCGCGCCGCCGGGGCCGCGGGGCGCCGACTGGTCGGGCTCGGGAGCCGGGTCGCCGCCCGAGGAGCCGCCGGGGTCGCGACCGGTGTCCCAGCCGGCGTCCCGGCCAGGGTCCCGACCAGCGTCCCGGCCGGTGTCGTCGCCGAAGTCGCTGGAGTCGATCGTGCTAGGGGTGCCGACGCTGATCCCGGTCTTGTCATCGGACAGGTCGCCGTAGCTGGCCGGGAGGTTGGTGGTGTTGTACTCGGAGGCGCCGGAGTAGCCGTTCATCACGTCGACGTTGTTCTGCGCCGCCGCGTTGTACTCGTCCACCTGCCGCTCGTGGTCGACCCCCGCGTGCAGGTTGGTGAACACCGCTGCCGGGTTCTCCATCTCCGGCTTCGGCGGCACCGGTACGACCCTGCTCTTGGCCTCGTCGAACGACCCGGCCTGCCGGCCGGTCAGGTCTTGTGCGGTGCCCAACGCGTGGCCGGCGAGCTCGTGCTCGGTCGCCAACGGCCCGGCTCCCCGCTGCGCAGCACCCGCCGCCTCCCCCTGCCAGACCGACTCCATCCGCCCCACCAACGCCTGAATCTGCCTCGTCCGCTCGTAATACTCGCTGGCGACGTCTTTCACGACCGCGGCCCCACCGATGAGCCCCTCCGGCCCATCCCCGTCGTGGAAGTTCCGGTAGATCTCGTCACCGCTCATGTCGCCCATCAGCCACCCTCTCGGATCGTCGCCAACGCTGACGTCGCCACCTGTTTCGCCCGCTCACAAGACCCTGTCTCATCCAACTCGCCCACTTCAGTTGCCTGAATTGCCGATGAGTCACTGATGCCCACGACGATGGTGCACATGCCTTTAGAGCGGAGGTCTGGGCTGTTGGCGAACACGGCGGGGTATTCTTCCACTTCGGTTGGCCGGAAATCTTCAAACTGGCTGCGACCCCGATATGTGTCGGACAAGCCGTTCTTGTTTCCAGTGATGAAACCAACACCAATTGTGCTGCCCAGTTCTGCCGCGGCGTGCCAGGTACAGAACGGACCTACCTGTTCGGCCACGCCGCCCGTTGTCTCCGGAATACCCGGTCGGGTGACGTCGAACGTGGCTAGTTGAGCCCGTGTCAGGACGGTGCACGGATCGGTGAGAAAGCGGCTCGCGTCCAACGGGTTGTCCACCCCGGGCGCTTCCTGGGCCGGATCGCCGGTGGACGGGTCAGGGCTCGACTCGCTCGTCTCCGGCCGTTCGCCGGACGATTGTGGAGTTGGTGTGCCGTCGGCCTCCGAAGAGCACGCTCCCCCCGCCAGCATGGCACACGCCAGGGCCAAAGCCGAGAGGATGCGTGGCCGCAGTAGGTCAGTTCGCATCGGCTGCTCGCATCCGCGCCGCGCTCGCGTCGTCATCGGACATGTACCGTTCTCTAGCGGCGGACAACTTCTCGATATAGGAACTCGCGTACGCGCGCATCGTCGCGTTGTGAGCCAGCGCCTTGTCCAGTGATCGGTTCACCGCTTCTGGTTGCCGCTTGCTCATGGTGTCGTGTGCCGGCGGCCTGATGAGGGTCTGAGCTTGCGCAAGTCTTACTCCGTCGGCCTGGATGGCGTCGCGGATTTCGGTCCATTGGGTGATGATCGCCTTCAGTTCGGCGAGGTTGGCGAAGACGTAGTTGCCGCCGGAGCCGCCTCCGCCGCTGCCGGTGATGGCATATCCGGCATTGCCCAGCGCGTCCTCGCTCGTCACCACGACCTCCCCAGTTCGCCACGCGCATCCTACTGTTCGTGTTCCCACGGGCACTCCGCGCATCGAGAGTACGACGGGACCCGCGGGCGGGCAGTCGTTTCGGTCGTGGTCACCCGTCTGGAGGATCGCGGCATCGCTGGCCGCTCAACTGGCTTGCGCCGAGCGGCATGGTGAGTGGATTCCACTATGATGGCATCATGAGTAAGACTCGGCAGATCTCCATCACGTTGCCTGAGCACTTGATCGACACGATCAAGGCGGCGGTCGATCGTGGCGAGGCCCGGTCGGTGTCCGCCTACATCGCCACCAGACTGGCGCCGGGTGTGATCATGGACTCGCTCTTCGCCGAGTGGGACGCCGAGCGTGGGGCGCCTTCCGCCGAGGTTGGCGCGTGGGCCGAGCGGGAGCTTGACCGGGCGTTCGCCGAGCAGTCCGCGCACAACCGTGGCGTCGCGTGAACGGCGCAGCATGAACGGCGCAGCATGAACCGGGCACTGGTGCTGGACGCCGGCGCGCTGATCGGTGTCGATCGTCGGTCCACACAGGTTCAGGAGCTGCTCCGGCGCGCCCGGTCGCGCGAGGTCAGCATCGTGATCCCCACCGTCGTGGTCGCACAGGTCGTGCGGGGCGGCGGGAGACAGGCCAACCTGCGTCGTTTCCTGGCCGACTCGTACCTGAGCTTCGTCGGTCTCGACTATCCGACCGCCCTCGAGATAGGCGCGTTGCTCGGTGACAGTGGCACGGCTGACGTCATCGACGCCTGCGTGGCAGTGTGCGCCCGCCGACTGAACCACTGCCCGGTGATCACCTCGGATCCTGAGGACCTCGGGAAGCTGGATCCCACATTGCCGCTCATCGCGATCTGAGGTCATCCCGCGTAGCCGAGACGACTGGCTACGCCCCTGGGCAGGTGTCGTAGGTGGCGAGAAACGTGCGGGGGAGTCGGCGCCTGCTCGGGCGGCGGGTGACGTCGAGCAGCAGCGCACGGACCGGTTGGTCGGCGGTGGGGGGCAGGAGCGAGCGGCCCGTCGGTGAGTCGGCGAGCAGGCGGGTCAGTGCTATGTCGACCAGGCGGACCTCGCCGGCGCGGGTCAGGTAGACGTTGCCAGGGCCGAGGTGCGCGTGCGGCACACCGGCGTCATGCAGCGCGGTCAACGCGGCGGTGACGGCAGCGCCGACCCTCGTCGCCTCCCGCGGCGGTAGCGGGCCGGGCAGGTGGCGCAGGCTGGTACCGTCGACGGCTTCGCTCACGATCGCCGCGGTGCCGTCGGCTGTGGTCAGGTCCAGGACCGCCGCCAGGTTGGGGTGCCGGACGGCGGTCAGCCGGCGCCTGTCCGACGCGAAGCGGCGGAGCACCGCCGGGTCCTCGGCCAGGGCGGTGGGCAGGACGCGGACCGAGACCGGCCAGCCGGCCGGGTCCCGGGCGATCCAGGTCGAGCCCAGCCGGTCCCGCCAGACCGGGTGCAGGAGCTCGTAGCGACCACCAAGTCGGGTTCCCATGTGCGTCCCTCGGGTCAGTGGGTCGTCATCGTGCTTGGCGGGGGTGGATCAGAAGTGGACGGAACGTGGATCGGGTGCCGACCACGTGGTGGACTTGCGACGTGGTCGAGTCGCGGGCCGGCGCCGGATGGTCGCGCCTTACGTCTGAGCAGGTGTTCTCCTCCGAGTGGTTCGAGGTCCGGCGGGACGGCGCGCTCCGGCCGGACGGGTCGTCCGCCGTCTATGACCACGTCGTCGCGCCGCCCGCGGTGACCGTGCTCGCCGTGGACGCGCGGGGTCGGGTCGCCGTCACCCGGCAGTGGATCTACGTGCACGGGCAGGCTCAGTGGCGGCTGCCGGCCGGGCGGGTCGACGAAGGGGAGACACCCGCGGCGGCCGCGCGGCGGGAGCTCGCCGAGGAGACCGGGGTCTCCGCCACCGGCTGGGTCGAGCTCGGGGTCGTCAACTGCGCGGACTCGCTGACGAACCACCGGGACCACGCGTTCCTCGCCACCGGGTTGACCGACGGGGAGCAGCGGCTCGAGGCCGGTGAGGCGGATCTCCGGGTGCACCGGCTGCCGTTCGGGCAGGTGGTCGAGATGGTGCTCGCGGGCGAGCTGCCGCACGCGGGGAGCTCGTTCGCCATTCTCGCCGCGCACGTGAAAGGGATCGTCGAATAGCGTTTCCCGTTTCCTCCTGAAAGGGGAAACGGGCACCATCTGGTATTGCCCGTCGGCCGAGTGAATTCTTCTTGGTAGGTGCTCGAAAGCGCCGGAAACCCAAACCAAGGAGTAATCATGTCGTTGCCTCGTCGCGCCGTTTTCACGGCCAAGGTCACCGGACTCCTGTGCGCCGCCGCCATCGCGGTGGCCGCCCCCGCCCTCATCTCGACCTCGGCTTCCGCCGACCCGACCACGCCTCCGCCGCCGCCCCCGACCAACACCACCGACGGGCACGACTGGATGGACTAGTCGGAATTCGTGACGCGGGCCCCTCGTCCGTCGGGCAACGACCGGAGGGCCCGCGTGCGTAGAACATTGCCATCGGAATGTCGAAATGTTCTACTCGCAGGAGCGAACCTGGAGGGAACCGGTGGCCGAGTCATTTGGCATGTTGTTGCGAAAATTACGCACCGAGGCCGGTATCTCGTTGGGTGAGCTCGCCCGGCGGATCATCTACAGCAAGGGCCACGTCAGCAAGATCGAGAACGGCTTGCAGCGGCCGAGCGCCATGTTCGCGAAGTTGTGCGACCGCGCGCTGAGCACCGACGGCGTGCTGACGGCCGCGGTCCAGCCGGCGAGCAGTCAGGCCGTCGAGCCACCGGATGCCGACGGCGGGGTGTGGGTCATGGAGCTAGACGAGACCGGCGGGGTGCGGTTCAACCAGGTCTCCCGACGCACGATGCTCGCCGGCGCGGGCGTGCTGCTCGGCTCCGCACTCACCCGCGGGGCCGGCATCGCGACCGACGAGCACACGCTCACCGTCCTGCGCTCCGCCTTCTACCAGCACCGGGAGCTCGGGATGATGGCGAGCCCGAGGGTCGTGCTGGCCCCGGCGATCGCGCAGGTGCACGCGCTCCGGACCCTCGCGGCCGGCAATCCCGAGCCCATGCGCTCCGAACTGCTCCGGCTCGCCTCCCGGGTGGCCGAGTTCGCCGGGTGGATGAGCCAGGAGGCCGGCCAGGAGGGCGCCGCGCTGTGGTGGACCGACCGGGCCGTCGAGCTCGCCGCCGCCGGCCGAGACCCGCACCTGGCCAGCTTCGCGCTCGTCCGGCGGGCCGAGCTCGCGATGTACCGGCACGACCCGGTCAGCACCGTCGGGCTCACCCAGCAGGCTCAGCGCGATCCCGCCGCCGGGTCGCGGATCCTCGGCCTGGCCGCACAGTTCGAGGCCCAGGGACACGCACTTGCCGGAGACTTGTCCGCCTACCGGCGAGCACTGGACCGAGCCGCGTCCCTGCTCGCCGTTCGCGAGGACGGCACGGCGCCCGTTCTCGGCATGAGCAGCGCGCCCGACCAGGTGTCCTTGGCGGCCGGCTGGTCGCTCTACGACCTGGGCCGGCCGGCGGAGGCGGCGCAGATCCTCGACAAGCAGGTGCCCGGGATCAGACCGACAGCACGCCGGGCCAAGGCCCGGTTCGGTGTGCGGCGCGCGCTCGCCCACGCCCTGAACGGCGATATCGAGCACGCGTGCTCAGCGGTTCGCGACCTCCTTCCCGACATCGCCCAGGTCGACTCCGCGACGATCCGGGGCGACCTGCGCGACCTCGCCAGGACCCTCAACCGCTGGCATGGCGACCGTGCCGTCCGCGAGTTCCAGGCGGACCTCATGCCGGTGCTGAACGTGCCGAGCTAGCGCACGCGCAGCTCAGCTCGCTCAGCTGGTCGCGAACCTGGTCGGCTTCGGGCAGCCCCAGCTCGGTGTAGCCGGCGAGTGCGTCACGCCAGTGCGGAACGGCCGGGTTGTGGTGGCCGGTCTCGTGCAGCACCGTGCCGATGCGGTGGTTGGCGCGGGCCGCCTGCGCGCTCTCGCCGGTGCCGGCGGCCATGTCCAGCGCGGCACGGTATGCGTGCAGGGCGGCCCGGTCGTCCTTGCCGGCCCACGCGGTCTCGCCGCGGTCGAGGTACAGCTGGGTGCGGAGGTTCGGGTCCACCACCAGGTCCGCGACCCGGCGCGCCTGCTGCTGGAACCGGGTGGCTTCCTCTAGCCGGCCGGCGAGGCGGTGGGTGTTGCCGATGTTGTTGAGCGCATAGGCTTCCGCCGCCCGGTCGCCGATCGACACGGCGTGCTCCCGGGCCTCGGTGTGGTTGGCCAGTGCGTCGTCGAGCCGGCCGAGCCGCTGCCGCGCACAGCCCAGGTTGTCCAACGACTGCGCGAGGCCGTGCGTGTGGCCGAGCTCGCGGAGCAGCTCCACCGCTTGACGGTGCTGCCGCTCGGCTGTCTCGAAGTCACCGAACAGCTCACTCACGAGCCCGAAGTGGTCCAGCGTGTTGGCCCGTCCGCGCTCGTCGCCGATGCGTTCGAACCGCTCCAGCGCTGCCGCATAGCACCGGGCCGCCTCGGGCAGGTCGCCCAGGTTCTGCGCGGCAGAGGCGATCGCGGTCAGGGTGCCCGCCTCGCCGCGCACGTCGCCGAGCTCTTCCCACAGCGGTAGCGCTTCTTCGGCCAGCAACCGGGCCTCGGACTGCGCGCCGGACCGCCGGCGCGCGCCGGACAGCCGCAGCAGAACGTTGGCCAGCCCGCGCGTGTTGGTCGAGCTACGGAGCACCTCCCGGGCCCGTTGCAGAGTCTCGGTCCAGTCCCGCAGGTGGCCGGCGGTGTAGAAGTAGCGCCACAGCAGCACGGCGAGCTTCCAGGTGTGGTCGCGGTAGACGTGGTCGGCGGCGTAGTTGATGGCGGCGACGAGGTTGCGCCGCTCGTCGCCCAGCCAGGTCTGGGCGGCAGCGGAGTCGGCGAACCGGGGCACCACCGGGCACTCCTGGTCGATCTCGGGTTGGCGGTCGCGGTCGAAGGGGAACAGGACGGCCATCGCCGCGGCGGTCGAGGTCAGGTAGAAGTCGAGCAGGCGGGCGACCGGTGCGATCGGGTCGTCGACCGGGTGGGCGGACACCGCGTAGTCGCGCAGCGGGTCGAGCATCAGGAACCGGCCGGGGGCCGGCTCCTCCAGCAGGCTCACCCCGTGCAGGTCCTCCAGCAGCAGCCGCGCCTTCGGCACGGGCGCGCCGACCAGGGCGGCCGCGCCGTGCGCCGACAGGTCCGCGCCGGGGACCAGGCCGAACAGCCGGAACAGGTCCTGCTGCGGGTCGGTGAGCTGCTGGTAGGACACCGTGCAGGCGACGGTCGCCAGGTCGGAGAAGCTCGTGTCCGGACTGAGCGGCGACGCCTCGCGCAGCAGGTCGACCAGGTGGTCCAGCGGCCAGCGCAGGTGCCGGCGGAACTGCGCGGCGACGAGATGGATCAGCAGCGGCACCTGCCCGCAGCGGGCGACGACCTCGCGGACCTGGTCCACCCGGCCGCGGGTCCGGTCGGCGCTGACGAGCTTGCGGAACAGCTCCACCGCCTCCTCGGCCGGCAGTGGCTCGAGGTGGACGTGGTCGGTGGCGGCCAGGTCGCCCAGCTCCCGGCTGGTCACCACCGCCAGGCAGCCGGCTACCCCGGGCAGCAGCGGCTCGACCTGCTCCTCGGACGCGGCGTTGTCCAGCACGACCAGGGTCCGGGTGTCCTCCAGGCGCGACCGGTAGAGCTCCGAGCGGGCCCGGGTGGACTCCGGGATCGCCTCGGGCGGCACGCCGAGATCGCTCAGCAGTCGCTCCAGCGCGGTGGCCGGTGCGGTCGGCTCGACGTTGGGGGTGAACCCGTTGAGCTCGACGAACAGCTGCCCGTCCGGGAACGCCTCGGCGAGCCGGTGCGCGGCGTGCACGGCGAGCGCGGTCTTGCCGACCCCGGGCATACCGGAGATCCACAGCACCGCCGGGCCTTCCTCGAGCGTGGCGCGGGCGGCGGCGTCGACCAGCGCGAGCTCGTCGCGCCGGCCGGTGAACCTGGCCAGCCGCAACGGAAGCGAGCTCAGCCGCTCGCCGTACTGCGCCATCCACGCCATGTCCCGCAGCTCGCGGGCGGTCTCCATGCCGAACTCCTCCAGCGCGTCCCGCGTCTGGTGGAACACCTCGACCGCCCGTACCTGGTCCCCGTTGGCGATCAACGCGCGCATCAGCATCGCCGCCAGCCGCTGCTGGCTGCGGTCCTCCTCCCACACCGGCCGCAGCCGGTCGCGGATCCGCCGGTGGTTGCCCGCCTGTAGTTCCAGCGCCGCGAGGTCGATCAGCGCGTCGCCCCGCGTGTCCTCCGACGGCGCCATGGTCGGGCCGCCGACCCGGTCGATGTCCAGGTCGGACAGGAACGGGCCGCGCCACAGGTCCAGCGCCTCGTGCAGCAACGGCACCGCATCGGTGGGCTTGGCGTGCCGCGACCGCTCGTGCAGCCGGCCGAACCGGACCGTGTCGATCGAGCCTTCGTCCACCCGAAGGACATAGCCGGTCGGGGACTTGTCGATCACCACGTCGTCGACGCCCGCGTCCTTGAAGACCTTGCGCAGCCGCGCGATGTAGCTGGTGATCAGGTCGGACTTGGGCCGCTGCCCGCGCCACACGTATTCCTGCAGGTATTCCCGGGACACCGCCCGGTTCGCGTTGAGCAGCAGGATCACCAGCACGTACCGCTGCTGCAGATCGCCCGGCTCGATCTGGACACCCTCGTGCCAGACCTCGAACGGACCGAACATCCGAAAGTCCATACCGTCTCCCACGGACGTTTCCGGCTTTCGCCGGAAGAACTTCGACCCCCAGTGAAACGCATCGCCGCGCGAGCATCCGGAGTATCGCCCTCGCGGTCAACATCTGATCCAGATCTGGTGCGGGTGAGCGGGCCATCCTCCCTCACGAGGAGGAGAGATGCCTGAACAGATATTGCCGTTCTACGTGGTGTGCGACCAGTCGTACTCGATGGCCGACCATCTTGATGCGCTGAACGACGGATTGGCCGACCTGCACAACGCCGTGGGCACCGACCCGGTGGTGGCGGACAAGACCCGGTTCTGCCTGATCGGCTTCTCGGGCACCGCGGAAATCCTGCAACCACTCTGCCGGCTCAGCGACGTCGTCTCGCTCGTCGGGCTCACCACCCAGGCGGCGACGAGCTTCGGCGCGGTCTTCACCCTGCTGCGCGAGACCATCGAACGGGACGTCGACATGCTCAAGGCCGACGCGCACCGGGTGTACCGGCCGGCCGTGTTCTTCCTGTCCGACGGGCATCCGACCGACCCCACCTCATGGCAGGCGGCCTACGAGCGGCTCGTCGACCCTGGCTGGTCGGCCCGACCCAACATCATCTCCTTCGGCATCGGCGACGCCGACGCGCCGACCATCGGCCGGATCGGGACGTTCCAGGCGTACATGAGCCAGGGCGGGGTCAGCCCGGCCGCGGCGCTGCACACCTTCGCGCGAGCGCTGACCATGTCGGTCGTCAGCTCGGGTCGGGTGACCGCGGACGGCGACCTGGTGCTGCGGGTCCCGCAGCGGGTGGCCGGGTTCACCGCGTTGCAGATCGACCCGGTCTGATGATCGGGTCGGTGTGGGGCGACCAGGGTGTGTTCCGCCCCCGGGAGCTGGGCCCGCCGTCGCTCGCGGCCCGGATGCCGTGGCGGCTGGACCCGGTCGCCGACGTGCCGGACACCGTCGTCGAAGCGGGCCGGGTGGGGGCGTTGGAGGTGCGGGCGGCGTCGACCCGCGGCACGTCGCACCGCTTCGACGGCGTGGTGCGGCAGGACGCGGTCGGCGTGACCGAGCTCGGCGGCCGGTACGTGCTGGCCGCGGTCGCGGACGGGGTGGGGGCGGCGGCCGACGCGCACCGGGGTGCGCAGCTCGCGGTCCGGCACGCGCTGGGCTACCTGGCGTGGGCGTTGCCGGGGGCGGCCGCGGTGGATCTCGGGCACGCGTTGCGGGCAGCGGACCGGGCGGTGCGGGAGGACGGGCCGGAGCCGGGTTCGCGTTCGACGACGTTGACCGTGGCGCTCGTCGAGCTGGGGTCGGCACAGCACCGGTACCAGGTGGCGCGGGTGGGGGACAGCCCGGCGTTCCTGTTGGCGGACGGAGCTTTCCGGCCGCTGTTCGACCCGCGGGTGGGGGAGATCGTGGACCCGCGCACCGACAGTCTGCCGTCGCCGCGCCGGCCGGCGGAGACGGCTGCCGGCGTGCTGGCGGCGGGGCAGGCGTTGGTGCTGGCGTCGGACGGGATCGGGGTGCCGGTGCAGGAGACCGAGGCCGGCGCATACCTGGCGACGGCGTGGGTCGAGCCGCCCGGGCCGGTCGCGTACCTGCACCAGCTGCAGTTCGATCTGCGGACGTTCGACGACGATCGGACAGCGGTGGTCGTCTGGGCCGTGTCATGACCGGTCTCGGCGACATGGAGATCGCCGACCTCGGTGTCGCGGAGGTCGTCGCGGACGGCGGGCAGGGCGCGGTGTTCCGGCTGTCCCGGCCGGCCGGTGTGCTGCTGAAGCTGTACCACAACGACGTCGACGTGCTGGCCGACGAGCTGGGCCGGCTGATCGCGCTGCCCACCGGCGTCGGCAGCGCGGACCGGGCGCTGATCCGCGCGATGACCGCGTGGCCGACCGGGCGGGTGTTCCACCGGGGGCGGTGCGTTGGCCTGCTGATGCAGGAGGCGCCCGCCCGGTTCGCGACCGTGCTGGCCGGGCGGTGGCGGCTGCTGGAGCTGCAGTTCCTGCTCTACCCGCGGCGGGCGATGTGGGACGAGCTGGTGCTGCCGACGGACGCCGAGCGGCGCTGGCTCACCGTGCGGTACCTGCGGCTCTTCCAGGTGCTGCACCGGCACGACGTGCTGGTCGGCGACGTGTCGATGCGCAACCTGTTGTGGACGCTGACGGACGGGCCGGGGGTGTTCGCGATCGACTGCGACGGTTTCCGGATCGCCGGACGGCAGCCCGCGGTGCGCCCGGCGGACACCGTCGGGTGGGCGGACCCGGCTGCGCGGTGGGGCGAGGTCACGCCGGACACCGACCGGTACAAGCTCGCGCTGCTCACGTTGCGGCTGCTGCTGGGCGATCACGCGGTGACGCCCGAGGACGTGCGGGCCAGTGGGTCGCTGCGGGCGACGCTCGGCCCGGTGCTGGCCGGGCTGGCCGAGCAGGCGGCCCGGCCGGGGATGCGTCCGGCGGCGGATTTCTGGCTGGGCGCGCTCACCCGGCGCCGGTCCGGCCGGAATGCGGATCCGATCCATCGCGAATATGCCGGCGAGAGTCACGCTGTGGACGAGGTGGGGAGCCCGTCGAACGGGTTCGACCAAGGGAGGTGATGTTCCCCGTGTCGCCCCGTGGCGTCGCCGTGTCGTCCTGTGGCGTGGCTGTGTCGTCTCGTGGCGTCGCCGTGTCGGCGATGCGATGTGGCTGCTGGGGCTAGCCACATCGCATTCGTTTTCTCGTCGGTTTCCTGTTTCCAGTCGGGTGGGGCGTCGGGAATCCCTGTTGTCAGGGTATTTCCGGGCGCAGTCTGGAATTGGTTCCCGGTGTGGAGGTTCCGATGAGAGTTATTGTTTCCTTGTCCGGCGTGGTCCGGTTGGTGGCGCTGGGATTCGCGCTCGGGATCGTGGTCGGGCTTTACTTCGGCATCGGCGGCCGAGCGGACCCCGGTGCCGCGGAGTGCGGCCCCGGTCGGCCCGGCACCGAGCAGTGCGCTCCCGCGCCCACGCCGACCGACGTGGCGCCGCCGGCGGAGCTGGTCATCGCGCCCTGACTTGCTTGCGGCGGGTCAGCCGGACGCCGAAGACCAGGGCCACGGCCGTGACCGTGCCGACCAGCCAGTTGGGGTCGACCGCCGGGACCCATTGGACGGTCCCGTCCCGGATGACGAACGCCCCGGCCGGCCGCGCGAGGATGCCGAAGCCGCCGCCCTCGCCGCCCGTCGGGCCGCGGCCGTTGCCGCCCCCGCCGCCCCCGATGACCGTCGCGGCCGGGATGACGGTGGTCCGTCCTTCTCGTAGGGCTCGGCGTAGACGACCGTGGCCCGCAGCGAGTCCTTGACCTTGGTGAGTACGTCGTCGAGCGCCATCGGGCCTCCTCATGGGCCGAACCAGCGGATGAGCGCTGCTCGCAGCCCGTCGGGATCGGTGCCGGCCCAGGCAATGTAGCCGTCCGGGCGGACCAGGACCCCGTCCTCGCCGCCGGCCGTGGTGATCCGGTCGGCCCATGCCGCGGCGGTCTCGTGCAGGTGGCCGCCCAGGAGCAGGCCGCGGCCGGCGCGCAGGAGCTCGAGCGCGTGCGGGTCGTCGACGAAGGTGCCGGTCAGCGGGTGTTCGCCCGGCTCGTAGCGGATGTGCAGGCCGTTCATCAGCTCGACGAGGTGCCGTTGGGTCGGCAGCTCGGCCAGCAGCGCGCGCAGCGCCTCGATCTGCGGGTCGGTCCGCAGCAGTGCCGTCTCGGCCCGGCTGTTGCGCAGCACCTCCGCGCCGACCGGGTGACGCTCTCGGGTGTAGGTGTCGAGCAGCGACTCCGGCGCGCGGCCACCCGCGACCAGGCCCAGCTTCCAGCCGAGGTTCGCCGCGTCCTGCAGACCGAGGTTGAGGCCCTGGCCGCCGATCGGTGAGTGCACGTGCGCGGCGTCCCCGGCCAGCAGCACCCGGCCGCGGCGGTACGTGCTGGTCTGGCGGGCGTTGTCGGTGATCCGCGTCGGCGCGGCGATCTCCCGAACGGTTACGCCGGTGCCGCTGACCCGGCGCAGGCTCGCCTCGAACTCCGCGGCGGTCAGCTCCCCGTCGCGGGTGGGGTCGGGGTCGAACTCGATCGTCATGCTCGGCGCGGGCGGGGGCGCGACGGCCAGCATCCCGGTCGGCAGCCGCTGGAAGCCGTGGGCCAGGTCGATGTCGGCGACCGCGATCCGCGCCACCATCGACGGGTCCGTGCCGGGGAAGTCGAAGCCCACGCACCGGCGGACCGTGCTGCGGCCGCCGTCGCAGCCCACCAGCCAGGCGGTCTCGATCTCCGACCCGTCGGCGAGGGTGACCGTGACGCGGTCGTCGCCGGGCGCCACCGCGGTGACCTCGACACCGCGCCGCACCGGCACGCCCAGCTCGGCCACCCGGCACGCGAGGATCTCCTCGAACTCACCCTGCAGCACCATCAGCGGCGGCGACAGATCGGTCATCGTCCCGTTCCGGTCGACGAGCGGCAGCATCGCGAAGTCGCCCTTGACGTCGGCCATGCCCAGGCTCTCCAGCAGCGCCGGCAGGTCCTTCGGCGTGTCCACGAGAGACGGGTCGGCCAGCCGTGCCAGCCGGCGCACCGCGGCCTCGGCCAGCGCGGTCGTGGCGTCGGCGAGCCCGCGCGCGGCGAGGGTCCGCATGGTGCGTGCGGTGATGCCGCGGTCGTCCTCACCCTTGCGCGGGTCGGGCTCGGTCAGTCGCTCGACGACCAGCGGGGTCACCCCGGCCAGCGCCAGCTCCGCGGCCAGGAACAGGCCGACCGGACCGCCACCGACGATCATGACACTTTCCATGATGCGAACAGTACACATCATGTAAAGTAATTTTCGTGAGCGAGAAGGATCGGCTGATCGAACGCATCGAGCGGGCAGAGGACCGGTACCTCCAGCTGACCGCGGCCGGCCAGAACAGCCCGTTGCAGTCGGTCGATCTGACGATGCGCCAGCTGCGCGTGCTGCTGATCCTGTCCTATTCGGACGGTATGGCCGGCCAGGAGCTCGCCGACGCGCTGGGGGTCGGGCCGGCCGCGGTCACGGGGATCACCAAGCGGCTCGGCGACCTGGTCCGCCGCGCGGAGGACCCGGCCGACCGCCGGATCCGGCGCGTCTACCTGACCGAGGCCGGCGCGGCCCTGGTCGCGGAGCTCCGCGACGCCGGCCGGGACGGCAAGCGCCGGCTGATGCGCCGCCTGACCGAGCGGCGGCTACGCGACTACGCCCGGACGATGGACGCCCTCAACGCGGCCGCGGAGTCCATGGACAGTTGAGTGTTCACCGGGTGTTCAGCCTGATACGGGTCCTTGGCCCATGCGTGTCTGGTGATACTTCCCCGCGGCTTGGCGGAGCGCAGAAGGTGAGTCCCACGCATGAGTCACGATCACGACGGTCACGAGCACGACCACGCACACGAGCCGGAGGTCGTCGAGGGCAGCTGGCGGGACGAGGCCGACGACCGGCCGCTCTCCCTCGCCGGGTTGGGCATGGCCGGTGCCGCCGCCGGCGCGGCCGCCGTCTCCGGCACGCCGGCCGCCGCGTCGACCGGGCACGGCCACAAGCCCGGCAACGAGTGGGGTGGCGGCGACCGCTGGTACGCCGGCGACCACCACCTCCACACCAAGTACTCGCCCGACGCGCAGTACGAGGTCGCGACCCAGGTCGCCAACGCCCGCGAGTACGGCCTCGACTGGGTCGTCATCACCGACCACGGCGGCGGCGCGCACGAGAAGTTCTCCATCGCGCGGGTGACCCCGGACATCGAGCGCGCCCGCGGCAAGTACCGCGACATGCTCGTCTTCCAGGGGGCTGGAGTGGAACATCCCGGGCACCGAGCACGCGACCGTCTTCCTCCCGCCCGGCCGCAACACGGTCGACATCCTGAAGGCGTTCGAGGCCGCCTACGACGGCATGATCCTCTCGACGCCGGTCGCCCAGGGCGGAAAGGGGCTCATCGCTCGCGCGACCTCCGCCGACGGGGAGCCGTTCGCGCTCGCCGCGCTGCGCTACCTCGACGCGCAGGTCCTCGCCGGCCGCACCGAGATCGCGCTCATGTTCGCCAACCACCCGGGCCGGCGCGGCGTCGACAGCCCGCACGAGTTCCGCGGTTGGCGCGACGCCGCACCGGAGGTGGCCGTCGGCATGGAGGGCGCCCCCGGACACCAGGCCGCGGGCATCACCGGCGCCGACGGAGGGCTCGGCGGCGGCCGTGGCTTCTACGAGGGCTCGCCCAGCGCGGACAGCCTCGCCGGCTTCGACCCGACCGCGGCCGAGAACCCCTACCGCACCTACGGCGGCTTCGACTGGTTCACCGCCAAGCTCGGCGGCCTCTGGGACTCGCTGCTCGCCGAGGGCAAGCCGTGGTGGGTCACCGCGACCTCCGACGCGCACCAGGTGTTCCAGGACACGGTCAAGCCCGGCGGCCAGGACCACGCCACCACCGGCAGCCGTGGCGCCCCGGTCGACACCGACGTCCCGCAGACCTACGGCGACTTCTGGCCCGGCTTCTACAGCTCGACGCTCGTCGGCGCCTCCTCGCGGTCCTATGTAGACATCATGCGCGGCATGCGGGCGGGCAAGGTCGTCGCGGTGCACGGCCGGCTCATCGACGGGCTCGACCTGCGGGTCCGGGCCAAGCGCGACGGCGACACCCGCGGCGTCACCATCGGCGGCCGGACCTTCGTGCGCCGTGGCGGCGATGTCGAGGTGACCATCGAGGTCGAGCTCGCCGCGGGCCGCAACGTCAACGGCGCGACCCCGAAGCTCGCCAAGGTGGACCTCATCGCGGGCGCGGTCACCGGCCCGGTCGCCGACCGGGACACGTACCTCGCGCCGGGGACGAGCGTCGTCGAGACGTTCGAGGTGCCGTCCCGGGCGCGCGGGAAGGTCCGCTTCACGCACGTGTTCCGCAACGTCGACCGCGCGTTCTACCTGCGGCTTCTGGGCACCGACGGCAACCAGCTCGGCGCCGATGGCGGCCCGGTGATGGACATGCTCGGCGACGCCGACCCGTGGGCGGACCTCTGGTTCTACGCCAACCCCGTGTTCGTCGACGTCATCTAGATGCCCGCCTGGATCGGGGTCTCCTGCGGGCCGGTGCTCGCCGGTGGCCCCGCCGCTCATCTCGACGCCGCCCTGCTGTCCGCTGTGGACGGTCTCGGCGCGGACCTCGTGTGCACACACGTCGACCGCTCCGCCACGGTGGCCGGGGTCGTGCTGTCCCGCGCGGCTCCGGCGCGAGCCGGGCGCCGCCGACCTCGCCGCGCTCACCGAGCGGCTGGACGGTGCGGGACGCGCCGTCGTGGACACCCGCGACCACCTCCGGCCGACCTTCGTGGCCGGCCGGCTCGTCCTGCTCGTGGAACCCGCCGCCGGTGGCGTGCTGCGCCCGGCGGAGATCGAAGAGCCACACCAGTGTTGTGGTGGCCACTGAAGGGCCCGAGCGGGTCGTGAGTGTTGGACTCGGGGGTCGCGACGGTTGGACTCGCGGGTCCGGAGTGTTGGACTCGCGGGGTTTGCCGGGTGGCACGTTTCGCTCTCTGGCGAAACTCTTGTGGCGGTCCGGGCCGGCGCGGGAGGTTGTCGTACATGGCGGAATTCGATCCGCGCCTCTACGGCGCGCGCTGGGCGGAACGCTACGACGAGTGGCACGCCGGGATGATGGACGACGACGGCGCGGTGGCCGCGCTCTCCGAGCTCGCCGGGGACGGGCCGTTGCTCGAGTTCGGCGTCGGCACCGGGCGGCTCGCCGTGCCATTGGCCGAGAAGGGGCACGACGTCGTCGGGGTGGACGTCAGCGAGGACATGCTGGCGCAGCTCGCTGGGAAGTCCGACGCGGTGACGACCGTCGTCGGCGACATGACCACCGTGCGGGTGGGCCGCGAGTTCGACGTGGCGTTCATCGCGTTCAACTCGATCTTCGTGCTCGCCACGCAGGACGACCAGGTCCGGCTGTTCCGCAACGCCGCCGCGCACCTGCGCCCCGGTGGCCGGTTCGTGCTCGAGACGGCCTTCGTCCACGGGGTCGGCGTGGCCGACAGCCACAAGCTGCGGGTGGCCAGTGTGGAGTCCGACCAGCTGACGCTGAGTGCCGGGATCATCGACCCGGTGACCCAGTTCTACAACGGCACCTGGGTCGAGCTCACGCCCGAGGGCACGAGGTTCTACCCGATCCACGGCCGCAACGTCACCCACCACGAGATGGACCTGATGGCCCAGCTCGCCGGCATGGAGCTGGAACACCGTTGGGGCGACTGGAAACGCGGCCCGTTCACCGCGGAGTCGAAGCTGCACGTGTCGGTGTACCGCAAGCCTTCACAGACCGGGTAGCGGCGGCTGGGCCGGCCGGTCCTCCGGCCGCAGGTCGGTGACCATGAGCGCGGCCGTGGTTTTGTGGTCGCCGGCCAGCCGGACCGCCGCCTCGGTGAGCCGGCGCGGGTCGTTGGTCGGCGGGTCGAACCTGACCTTGACCTTCCGGCCGCCGAGGCGGACGTGGAGGGTGCGGCAGGTCAGGCGCTCGGCCCGCAGCCGGCGGGCGAGCTCCGCGGCGAGCTCGCGGGTGTGGGTCGGCGCGCTGCGCTGGACGCTGAACGAGCGCCGCGGCGGGAGCGGCCGGACGTCGGTGTCGTCGGTCCCGGTGGCGATCTGGTGCAGCCGCCGGCCCATGGCGGTGCCCGCGATCTCGACGAGCGCGGCCGCCGACCAGTGCCGCAGGCCGGCGACGGCGTGCAGGCCGGCGTCGGCAAGCCGGTCGCGGGTGACCGGGCCGATGCCCCACAGCTCGTCGACGCGCAATGCGCCGCGGACCTGGGGCTCGTCGGCCAGATCGGTGACGACGACCCCGCCCGGCTTGGCCGCCCGCGAGGCGAGCTTGGCGATCAGCTTCGTGCGACCGACCCCGATGCTCACCGGGAGCCCGAGCGTGGCGCGGATCTCGTGCTGCAGATCCCGCGCGGTGGTCTCCGCGTCGGGCCAGGTCAGGCCAGGCAGGCGGACGAACGCCTCCTCGACCGACCCCGGCTGCACCGCCTCGGCCCGGTCGTCGACCAGCGCGAACAGCTCCTTGCTCGCGTGCTGGTAGGCGGCCATCCGTGGGGGCGTGACGACGAGCCGCGGGCAGGCCCGGTACGCCTGCGGCACCGTCATGCCGGCGTGGACGCCCCGGTCCCGCGCCTGGTAGCTCGCGCAGGCGACGACCCGGTCGGCAACCGCGACCGGCAGCCCGGCGAGCCCGGGATCGTCCCGAACGTCGACGGCGACGAAGAACGCGTCGACGTCCAGATGCAGGATCGGCCCGGTCACGCGCGCGTCATGTCGAGTCGCACCAGCCGCGGCCCGGGTGGACCCGGGCGCTGACCGTGCCGGTGGCGCCGTCGCTGGCGTGCCACGTGCCGACGATCCGGTCGATGGCGCGAACCTGGGTGCCGGGCTCGGACATCCGAAGCTCCCTCGTCTCGGGTGAGTGCCGGTACGTCGGAGCCGTTCGAGCCCCCGGGACACGGTCCTCGTGAGGAACGTGTCGGCAACCCACCACGCACGCGAACTCACGCGCCCGCGCGCGCGTGCAGAACACAAGTCCCGAACGCCCCCACCCTCTCCGGGGGCACCCCTCGGAGTCAGTCTATCGGGCAGGACCGACGAGAACAGGGGGTGTCGATCTTGCCTGTGGACAGGTCGACCCTTGTGGACAAGTCGCGTTCGCCCAGGTGGGCGCCTGTGTCGGTGGGCTCGCCTAGCCTCGGTGGTGTGTTGACCACGCTCGCGGTCGAGAACTACCGGTCGTTGCGGCGTCTCGTGCTGCCGCTGTCGCCCCTCACGCTCGTCACCGGGGCCAACGGCAGCGGGAAGTCGAGCCTCTACCGGGCGCTCCGGCTGCTCGCGGACGCCTCGCGGAACGGGGCCGTGGCCGCGCTCGCCAGGGAAGGCGGGCTGCAGTCGACGCTGTGGGCGGGGCCGGAAGGCAGGTCCACGCAGGGGACCGTGCGCACCAAGCCGGTCGGGCTGCGGCTCGGGTTCGCCGGCGACCAGTTCGGCTACGCGCTCGACCTGGGCCTGCCGATCCCCGGCAACACGGAGTTCAACCTCGACCCCGAGTTCAAGCGGGAGTCGCTGTGGACCGGCCCGGTGCTCGAGCTGGCCGCGCTGCTGGCCGACCGGCACAACGGCACCCTCCGCGCCCGCGACGACGACGGCGCTGGGGTGCGCCGCGGCCGATCCGGCTCACCGACAGCATGCTCATCGAGTCCGCGTCGCCGGAGGTGCTGGTGCTCCGCGAGCGGATCCGGTCGTGGCGGTTCTACGACCAGTTCCGCACCGACGCGAACGCGCCCGCCCGGGCGAGCCGCATCCGCACCCCGGTGCTCGACCACGAGGGCGCCGACCTGCCCGCGGCCCTCCAGACGATCCGCGAGACGGGCGACGCCGCGGCCCTCGACGCCGCGGTCGCGGACGCCTTCCCCGGCGCCCGGGTGGAGATCGCCAACCATGACACCCGCTTCGGCCTGCGCTTCTTCCAGCGCGGCCTGCTCCGCCCGCTCGACGCGGCGGAGCTGTCCGACGGGACGCTGCGCTACCTCCTCTGGGTCGCGGCGCTGCTGACCCCGCGCCCGCCGGAGCTCCTGGTCCTGAACGAGCCGGAGACGAGCCTGCACCCGGACCTGCTCGTGCCGCTGGCCGCCCTGGTCACCACCGCGGCGGAGCGCACCCAGCTGATCGTCGTGACCCACGCACTCCCGCTGATCCGCGCGACAGAGGCCATCGCCGACGAGCGGGCGACGGCCCTCGCGGCGACCCTCACGACGACCCTCACGCTGACCAAGGCGATGAGCGAGACCACCCTCGACGGCCAGGGCCGGCTGGACGTGCCGTCCTGGCACTGGCCCAAGCGCTGAGCCACCCGCGCCTCGATTTCCGAACGGGCGCGTCGTGATGTCCAATGGACGTCCACGGGCAGCACTGGAGCGCTCATGAACCGGATCGCGGACCGCCTCGGCCTCAGGGTGCGGCGACCGCGGATGGCCGCTTTCCTCGCGGCCGTGCTGCTGGGTGCGGTGCTGGCCTCGCTCGGGCTGGGGTGGCAGCAGGACCCGCCGCCGGAGGGTCGGGCGGCGGACCGACGGTCGCCGATCGTGTCGTCCGGTGGGGTGACGGCCAGGCCGACCACTCCGACCACGGTGGCCAAGCCGGCCGGGCCGCCGGGCCGGTCGTGTGCCGAGGTCGCCGCCGGGCTGACCCCGCGCCAGCGGCTCGCGCAGCTGCTCATGGTCGGGGTGGACCCGAGCCGGGTCGAGCCGGCGATCGAGCTCGCCGGTTCGGTCGGCATCGGGGGGATCTTCCTCGGTGGCAACGACACCGCGCTGCTGGTCGACAACCGGCTCGCCGCGGTGCGCGCGGCCGCCGCGGTGCCGCTCGCGGTGAGCGTCGACGACGAGGGCGGCCGGGTGCAGCGGGTCGACCGGCTGGACGGCTCGGTGCCGAGCGCCAGGATGATGGCCGCGAGCATGACCGTCGAGGACGTGCACGCGCTCGCCCGGGACCGGGGCGCGGCGTTGCGGGCCCGCGGCGTCACCATCGACTTCGCACCGGTCGTGGACGTCACCGAGCAGCCGGACGACGACGTCATCGGCGACCGGTCCTTCGGCTCGGATCCGGCGGTCGTGACCCGGTACGCGGGCGCCTTCGCCCAGGGGCTGTCCGAAGGCGGCGTGCTACCGGTGGTGAAGCACTTCCCGGGGCACGGCCACGCGTCGGGCGACTCACACGTGTCGGCGGTGACCACGCCGGGCCTCGCCGACCTGCGGAAGGTCGACCTCGTCCCGTACCGGCAGCTCCTCGGGGCGCGGCCGACGGCCGTGATGGTGGGACACATGGACGTCCCGGGGCTCACCGGCGGGCGCCCGGCGTCGCTGAGCCCGGCGACCTACCAGCTGCTGCGCGGCGAGTTCTCCTTCAACGGTGTCGTGCTCACCGACGATCTCGGCGGCATGCAGGCGGTGTCCGGCCGCTACCCGCTGCCGCAGGCGGTGCTGACCGCGCTCACGTCCGGCGCCGACATCGCCTTCTGGTCCTCCGGCGAGCGGGTCGAGGAGGTGCTCGGCGTGCTGGAGCGCGCGCTCGCGGACCACCGGCTCCCGGCCGAGCGGGTGAACGTGGCTCTCGGTCGGGTCCTCCGCGCGAAGGCGGCGTGCACGGGGTAGCGCTCAGCCGCGAGCGGGCTCGTCCCGTGGGGCGGACGCACGCCGGAGGTGGGTCCAGGTGTGCAGGTTCGCCGGCGGGTACCAGCCGGGCACGGCGGCGGACAACCGGCGGTGCGCGGACAGCGCGCGGTGGCACCGGTCGTGCCAGTCCTCGACGGGGGTGGGGCCCGACCGCAAGGCGGACCACAGGGTCAGCTGGGCGCTCAGCGAGTGGCGGAACGCCGACACCTCCGGCCGGGGCGTGCTCGTCAGGTCGGTCAGCGGGCGGCCGGCGCATTCGTGGCAGTCGCAGCGCCAGGACGGGGTCAGCCGGCCCAGCGAGTCCAGCGGGTGGTGGCCCATCAGCGGCGGCACGAACGCGGCCAGCGCCGGGAGGTGCGCGGCGGTGCGCGCCGGGCGGGGTGGGACGTGGCGCAGGTGGGTGGTCGTGCCGATGGCGGCCGCGTGGGCGCCGTGGACCAGCGCGCCGACCGCCGAGACGTCCGAGCGCAGGAGCAGGACCGGGACCGACGCGGTGAGCAGCTCCAGGAAGCCGCGGACCAGGTAGCGGACACCGAACGGGTCGCGGGCGTGCTCGATCGCCACGGCGACCGGGACGCCGTACCGGTCGAGCTCGGCCACGACGCCGGCGACCGAGTGCTCGAACCAGCGGGCGGCCAGCGGCAGCATCGCGACGACCGGGCCGGGCTGGCGCGCGGCTTCCGACAGCACTCGGTGCAGGCCGCGCCAGTCGTGGGCGGCGAGGTAGCCCGAGTCGGTGAGCGCGACCAGGCCCAGGTCGTGCTGCTCGGCGGTCCACGACCCGCGCACGCCCGCCCGCGCCGCCGTGCGCCTGCGCCCCGAGTAGCGGTTCGCGTCGCACAGGATGGGGCCGGTGAAGCCGTGCCCGCGCAACGCCTCCACGGTCGGCCGCGGCATCCGGCCGGTCAGCACCAGACCCGTGCCGTGCGCGCTCGCGACGCGGGCGGCGTTCTTCGCCTGTCCGGGACGGCACTGCACCAGCAGCCGACCCGATAACTCGCCAATGGTGTCCCCGACCATGTACACACGGTGCAGCCTCGGCATTCCCGCTGTCACCAGGTCTCATCCGATTGCCGAGCGGCTCCGTCCGGATGGTTGAGGAGCGGTAGCCCTGCGCGTACTTTGCCCGCCCCCAAGGGGGCAACCGGCGACTCTCAGCTTGCTCTCGACTACTTAACGTGTTCGCTGCTGTCTCGCACGACGAGGTCCGTCGCCAGCTCGACCCGGGGGCTGTCCGGCTGCTCGCCTCGCGCGAGCCGCAGCACGGTCCGCGCCGCCAGCATGCCCATCTCGGTCAGCGGCTGCCGAACGGTGGTCAGCGGCGGCGACGACCAGCGTGCCTCCGGGAGGTCGTCGAAGCCCACGACGCTCACGTCGTCCGGCACCCGCAGCCCACGCTGGCGCAGCCCCTCGTACACGCCGAGCGCCATCTGGTCGCTCGCGGCGAAGATCGCGGTCGGCGGCTTGCGCAGGTCCATCAGCTCGCCCGCGCCCTTGAACCCGGACTCGTGGTAGAAGTCGCCCGGCCGGATCAGCGCGTCGTCGATCGGAATGCCGGCGGCGTCGAGCGCGGCGCGGTAGCCGTCGAGCCGGGCCCGGCTGCACAGCAGCGCGGGCGGCCCGGTGATGTGACCGATCCGGCGGTGCCCCAACGAGATCAGGTGCTGGGTGGCCGCCATGCCGCCGGCCCAGTTCGTGGCGCCGATCGTCGGCACGTCCAGCGCGGGCCCGCCCGCCGGGTCGATCACCACGGTCGGCACGTTGAGCCTGCGCAGCTCCGCCTCGTGCGCGGGCTGCAGCGTGGAGAGCACCAGGATGACCCCGTCGGACGCCCGGGTGCGCAGGTTCTCCAGCCACTTGCGGGTCGCGCCGGAGTGCCGGTGCACCGCGCTGACCACCGTGCCGAGCGCCGCCGCGTGCGCCACGTCCTCGACCCCGCGGATGATCTCCACCGCCCACGGGCTGTCCAGGTCGTTGAACACCAGGTCGATCAGGCCGGCGCTGTCCCGCTTGCGGGACGCCCGCCGCTGGTAGCCGTGCTGCTGCAGCAGCGCCTCGATGCGGGCGCGGGTCTGCGGGGACACGTCCGAGCGACCGTTCAGCACCCGCGACACCGTGGGCACCGAGACGCCGGCCTCCTCGGCGATCACGGTGATCGTGACCTTCCGTTCACCCACCCGCACTCCCTAGAACTCCGAAACTTTCGGAAAGCCTACCTGCTGCCGACCCCCGCGAGCCCGGCGATGAGCCAGCGGCGCGCCACCAGGTACAGGACGAACACCGGCAACGCCGTGAGCATGACGGCCATCATCATCGCCGGCAGGTTGATCTGGAACTCGTTCCGGTAGTTCTGCAGGCCGAGCGTGAGCACCCGGCGGCTCGGGTCCTGGGTGAGGATCAGCGGGAACAGGAACTGGTTCCACGCACCGAGCGCGCTGTACGTGCCGACCGCGGCGATCGCGCCCCGCGACATCGGGACCACCAGCTGCCACAAGATCCGGAACGGTCCGGCGCCGTCCACCGTCATCGCGTCGTACAGCTCGCCCGACACGTCGCGCAGCGAGCCGGCCAGCACCAGGATCACGAGCGGCAGCCCGAACGCGACGGTCGGCAGGATGATCGCGGTCAGCGAGTCGTACAGCTGCATCCGGTTGATGATCAGGAAGAGCGGGATGATCGTCGCCTGCGCGGGGATGGCCAGGCCGAACAGGAAGATCCGGAACGCGGCGCTCGCGAGCCAGCTGGTCGACCGGACGATCGCATACGCGGCCGGGACCGCGATCACCAGCGTGAGCGCCACGCACGCCACGGTGACGATCACGGTGTTGACCAGGTACTGGACGAAGTCCTGGTTCAGCACCTCGACGAGGTTGTCCATGGTGAGCGCGCTGGGCAGCGCGATCGGGCCGTGGTCCAGGAAGTCGTCGCGGGTCTGCAGGCTCCACGAGATCATCGTGTAGATCGGCACGCCGACGACCACCAGCCACACCGCCGCGAAACTTCCGGCGACCCAGTTCGGCCGTTCCGTTCGGCTGGTGCCGCGTACCACCCGCTGGCTCACATGCCCTCCAGGGTGGACCGCATCTTCGCGAACCCCGAGAACTTGACGATCACCAGTGAGACCGCGGTGGCCACCACGACCAGCACGGTCGCGATCGCGGACGCGTAGCCGAACTGGAAGGACCGGAAGCCCTGGATGTACATCTCGAACGGGAGGATGTACGTCGAGGTGCCTGGACCGCCGTTGGTGAGCAGCAGCACCGTCTCGAAGAAGGTCAGCGAGCCGACCACCATGATCGTCGACGACGTGATGATCGTGTTGCGCAGCTGCGGCAACGTGATGTGCCAGAACATGTCCCACCGGTTCGCCCCGTCCACGGTGGCCGCGTCGTACAGCACCTGCGGGATGTTGCGGGCCGCCGCCTGGTAGAGCAGCGTGTGGAACGGGATGAACTGCCAGCCGACCACGAACACGATCGCGGCGAGCGCCCCGGAGCCGGTGCCGAGGATGTTGCGGAACGGGCCCATCTCGGCTGCCAGCCCGTAGTACGGGTCGAGCAGCCGGTTCCACATCAGCGCCACCGCCGCGCTGGACAGGAGCAGCGGCAGGAAGAAGATCGACGACAGGATCGCCCGGTTGCGCTGCGGCCCGGCCGCCCACACGCCGATCAGCAGCGCCATCGGCGTCTGGGTGGCCCAGCCGAGCACGGTGAAGATCAACGTGGTTTGCGTGGCGTCGAGGATCCGCTGGTCGGAGAACAGCCGGACCCAGTTGTCGAACCCCGCGATCTCCGGGTTCCCGATACCGGCCCACTCGGTGAAGGACAGGTACACCACCAGCACGAGCGGGAACGCCGCGAAGAAGCCGAAGAACAGCCCCGCCGGCAGCAGGTACCAGACACTCGGCCGGCTCGTCACCGGCCGGACCGGCACCCGCGGCTTGGCTGCCGCGGGTGCCCGCCTGGGCGGCGACTCGGTGGCGACCACTACCCGGCGTCCTCGTTCGCCTTGACGAAGCCCTCCGCGTCGAGCTCGCCGATGAACACCTTGGCCAGCGCGTCCAGCATGGGCTGGGCGAGGTTGCGCTCGATCGCCTGGTCCCAGGACAGCTGGAAGCTCGGCGCGTCGTTGACCATGCTGTACACCAGCTCGGCGAACGCGGGGTCGGTCGCCTTGTCCATCCGCGGCTCGAGGTCGGTGACCGCCGGCACGTCGCCCGCCTTCAGCCAGTCGTCGACGTAGGCGTCCGAGGACATCTCGGTGCGCAGGAACTCCAGCGCGGCGTCCACATTGGACGACGCCTTCGAGACCGAGAAGTAGTTGGTCGGGTTGCCCACGATCGCCTTCGGGTTGCCCGCCCCGCCGTCCACCACCGGGAAGTCGGTGAAGCCGAGGTCGTTCTTCGCGTACTCCGGCTGGTCCTGCACCTGGTTCGTGTACTCCCACGAGCCCATCAGGTGCATGGCCGCCTTGCCCTGCGCGATGAGCGTCGACGCGCCGGCGCCGTCCCAGCGCACCGAGGCGAAGCTGTCCCCGAAACCGCCGCGTTGCACCAGGTCGGAGATCATCGTGATCGCCTTCGTGACCGCGGGGTCGCGCCACGCGCCCTGCTCACCGGCGGCGATCCGGCTGAACACGTCCGGCCCGCCGACCCGGTCCACAAGGTACTCCGGCCAGACCAGCTCGGTCCACGAGTCGCCGCCGGCCAGCGCGAACGGGATGATCCCCGCGGCCTTGATCTTGTCCACGGCGGACAGCAGCTCGTTCCACGTCGTGGGTGGCTGGAGCTTCAAGTCGCGGAAGACCTTCTTGTTGTAGAACAGGATGATCGGCTGCATGCCGCGGGCCGGGATGCCGTAGTACTTGCCGTCGATCATGCCGGCTTCCAGCACGGACGGGATGAAGCTGTCCTTCCACGCCTTGTCCTTGTCGAGGTGCGGGGTGAGGTCGACCAGCAGGTCGTCCCGGGCGTAGGTGCGGATGCTGCCGCCGCCCCAGTTGTAGAACACGTCCGGCGCGTCGTCGGTGCCCATCGCGACGTGCAGCTTGTCCCGGTAGCCGTCGTTGCCGGTGGACACCAGCTGCGCCTTGACGTCGGAGGTCTTGTTGAACCGCTCGAGCGCCGCGCGGTGCGCGACGTTCTGGGCCTCCTCCTGGATCACCCACACCTGGATCTTGCCGCCGTCGCCACCACCACCGCCGGTGGTGTCGGTGCCGCAGCCGACCAGGCCCGCGCCGACCCCGGCGCCGACGAGGCCGAGGAAGCTTCTCCTGGGGATCCGATAGCTGGACATGAGCCGCGCCTTTCCACGAAGTGGCGAAGGCGCCGGGGCTCGCCGACGGCAATCGCCCCAGCGCGATCAACATGCCGCAAAGTTTCGGTCAATACTCGGTAGTTGCGACGAGCTTGTGAGCAGGCTACGACCGACGAGTTGCAGCGTCAATCCCTTGATGTCGGCATATCTCAGGGATAGCGTGATTCGCAAGATTCCGGAAAGTTTCGGAACATGACAGGAGGGACTCCGGCATGCATGAGGCCCTCGAGGTGTGGCGGGACCCGGGTCGTCCGGTCGGCGAGCGGGTCGCCGACCTGCTCGCCCGGATGACGCTGTCGGAGAAGGTCGCCCAGCTGTACGGGGTCTGGCTCGGTTCGTCCGAGATGGACGGCGCGGCCGACGGCGAGGTGGCGCCGTTCCAGCACGAGCTGGTCGACCCGACGATCGACTGGCCGGAGCTGATCAAGCACGGGCTCGGCCAGCTGACCCGCCCGCTCGGCTCGGCGCCGGTGACACCGGTGGCCGGCACCACCCGGCTGGCCGGGATGCAGGCGGAGATCATGGCCGCCGGCCGGTTCGGCATTCCCGCGGTCGTCCACGAGGAGTGCCTGTCCGGCCTGATGGCGTGGGGCGCGACGGTCTACCCGACGCCGCTGGCCTGGGGCGCGACGTTCGACGACTCGCTCGTCGAGGAGATGGCCACCCAGATCGGCACGGCCATGCGCGGGCTCGGCGTGCACCAGGGGCTGGCGCCGGTGCTGGACGTGACCCGGGACGTGCGCTGGGGGCGGACCGAGGAGACGATCAGCGAGGACCCGTACCTGGTCGCGACCGTCGGCGCCGCCTACGTGCGCGGGCTGCAGTCGACCGGGCTCGTGGCCACCCTGAAGCACTTCGTCGGCTACTCCGCCTCGCGCGCCGGCCGCAACTTCGCACCGGTCGGGGCCGGTCCGCGCGAGCTCGCCGACGTGCTGCTGCCGCCGTTCCTGCACGCCGTGCGGTCCGGGGCGCGGTCGGTCATGCACTCCTACGCCGACGTCGACGGGATGCCGCCGGCCGCGGACGGCTCGCTGCTCACCGGGCTCCTGCGCGAGGAGTGGGGGTTCGACGGCACGGTGGTGTCCGACTACTTCGCCGTCACGTTCGTCGAGACGCTGCACCGGCTCGCGGCCGATCCCGCGGGGGCGGCCGGCCTGGCGCTGTCCGCGGGCGTGGACGTCGAGCTGCCGACCGTGCGCTGCTACGGCCCCCCGCTGATCGACGCGGTGGCGGCGGGCGCGGTCGAGGAGTCTCTTGTGGACCGTGCGGCGTCCAGGGTGCTGGCGCAGAAGTGCGAGCTGGGGCTGCTCGACCCGACCTGGGCGCCGGCTGCCGTCGACGGCAGGACGACGCTGGACCCGCCGCCGGCGCGGGCGCTGGCCCGGCGGATCGCCGAGGAGTCGGTGGTGCTGCTGACCAACGACGGCACCCTGCCGCTGAGCCGCGAGCCGCGGGTGGCGCTGGTCGGGCCGCAGGCGGACACGGCATCGGCGATGCTCGGCTGCTACACCTTTCCCAGCCACGTCGGCAGCCAGCACCCGGCGATGCCGGTGGGCGTGGAGATCCCGACCCTGCTGGACGCGCTGGCCGGGCAGCAGCCGAAGCTGGAGTACGCCCCCGGGTGCGGGGTCGACGATCCCGGCACCGGCGGGTTCGGGCTCGCGGTGGCCGCCGCCGAGCGGGCGGACGTGTGCGTCGTGGCGCTCGGCGACCGTGCCGGGCTGTTCGGCCGCGGCACGTCCGGCGAGGGCTGTGACGTCCTCGACCTGCGGCTTCCGGGTGTGCAGGCGGACCTGCTGGAGGCGGTACTGGCCACCGGGACGCCGGTCGTGCTGGTGCTGCTGACCGGCCGGCCGTACGCGCTCGGCGCCTACGCCGGCCGGGTCGCGGCGATCGTGCAGGCGTTCTTCCCCGGCGAGGAGGGTGCCCCGGCGGTGGCCGGGGTGCTGACCGGGCGGGTCGAACCGGCCGGGCGGCTGCCGGTGAGCGTGCCGGCGTCGCCGTTCGGCCAGCCGTTCGGGTACCTGGTGCCGATGCTCGGCCGGCACAACGACGCCAGCTCGGTGGACCCGACCCCGCTGTTCCCGTTCGGCCACGGTCTGTCCTATTCGGACTACTCCTGGACGGACGTCGCGTGCTCCGCCGAGGAGATCCGCACCGACGGGGAGGTGTCGGTGGCCGTGACGGTGACCAACACCGGGACCCGCGCCGGCGCCGACGTCGTCCAGCTGTACCTGCACGACCCGGTCGCCCAGGTCACCCGGCCCGTGGTCCGGCTGATCGGGTACGCGAAGGTGCGGCTCGCGCCGGGGGAGGCCCGGCGGGTGGCGTTCCGGGTGCCGGCCGCCGCGGCGGCGTTCACCGGGCGGGCCGGGCACCGGGTGGTCGAGCCGGGCGCGCTGGAGCTTCGGCTGTCCTCGTCCAGTGCGGTGGTGCGGGAGGCGGTGCCGGTGCGGCTGGTCGGGCCGGAAGTTCCGGTCGACCCGGTCGAGTTCGCCACGGTTGCCGCTACCGTGCAGTGATGGCTGAGATCCTCGACAGCGCGATCGTCGGCACCGGCACGATCGCCGGCTTCCACGCGGCGAGCCTCGAGCGGCTGGGGCGGTCCCGGATCGTGGCGGCCACCGACATCGACGCCGACGCGCTGGCCGCGTTCGGCGCGAAGTGGTCGGTGCCGCGGCTCTACCCGGACCTCGACGCGTTGCTGGCGGCCGAGGCGCCGGACCTGGTGCACCTGTGCACGCCACCGGGCCTGCACGCGCCCCAGGCGATGGCCGCGCTGGGGCGCGGGTCGTCGGTGCTGTGCGAGAAGCCGCCGGTACTGAGCCTGGCCGAGCTGGACGCGGTCGAGGCGGCGGCGTCGGCGGGCGGGGCGTTCTTCGCGACGGTGTTCCAGCACCGGTTCGGCAGCGGCGCGGCGACGTTGCGCGGGCTGGTCGGCGACCCCCGGCTGGGGCGGCCGACCGCGGCGGTGTGCCACACGCTGTGGTTCCGGCCCGACGAGTACTTCGCGGTGCCGTGGCGCGGCAGCTTCGAGGTCGAGGGTGGCGGGCCGACGATGGGGCACGGGATCCACCAGTTCGACCTGCTGCTCTCGATTCTCGGGGAGTGGCGCGAGGTGGTGGCGGTGGCCGCGCGACAGGCGAAGCCGACGGCCACCGAGGACCTGTCGTGCGCGATCGTGACGTTCGCGAACGGGGCGGTGGCGACCGTGGTGAACAGCGTGGTGTCCCCGCGGGAGGCGAGCTACCTTCGGTTCGACTTCGAGCACGCGACGGTCGAGCTGGACCACGTGTACGGCTACGGCGACGAGGACTGGACGGTCACCGCGGCGCCCGGGCGCGCCGACGCCGTCGCGGAGGCATGGGACTCGGGGCCGACCGGGGTGCGCAGCGGTCACGACGCCCAGCTGGCGGTGGTGCTGGACGCGCTGTCCTCCGGCGCGGTCCCGCCGGTGTCGCTCGTGGACACCCGGCGGACCGTCGAGCTGATCGCGGCGATCTACGCGTCCGCGTTCACCGGCCGGCGGATCATGCGCGGCGAGCTGGGGCCGGACTCGCCGTTCTACCAACGGATGGACGGGACGGGGGCGCCATGGGCATGACGGTCGTCGAGGACCCGGAGTCGCTGCGGATCTCCTGGGAGGGCACGGAGCTGGCGCGGTACGTGTTCGCCCCGTGGGACGCGCAGGTCGAGTCGCCCCGGCCGTACCTGCACCCGCTGCGGACCCTCGGCGGCGACGTGGTGTCGCTGTACCGGCCGCACGACCACGTGTGGCACAAGGGGATCGCGTGGTCGCTGCCGCACGTGGGCCCGGCCAACTTCTGGGGCGGCCCGACCTTCCGCCGCGACGTGGGCTACGAGCAGCTCGCCAACAACGGGACGACGCGCCACCAGTCGTTCTCGTCGGTCTCGGCGTCCGGGTCGGCCGTGACGCTGGCCGAGGAGCTGGTGTGGGAGACCGAGCAGGGCGACAAGTGGTTCGCCGAGTGGCGCGACCTGTCGTTCACCGTGGTTCCCGGCGGCTGGGCGCTGCGCTTCGCGACGTCGTTCACCAACGTGTCCGCCGACGAGATCGTGATCGGCAGCCCGACCACTGCGGGCCGCCCCAACGCCGGCTACGGCGGCCTGTTCTGGCGCGGCCCCCGCTCCTTCACCGGCGGCGAGGTCCTCGTGCCCGGCGGGTCGGGCGGCGACGAGCTGATGGGCGTCCGCGCGCCGTGGCTGGCCTTCCGCGGCCGGCACGACGACCACGGCCGCGTCTCGACCCTGGTGTTCGTCGCGGAGGGCGACACGCGGTGGTTCGTGCGCTCCCAGCCGTTCGCGTGCGTGTGCCCGGCCCCGTTCTTCGACACGGAGGTCCCGGTGGCCCCCGACGAGACCCTGACCTTCCGCTACACGGTGATCGTCGCCGACGGCTCGCCCGATCCCGCCGGCCTGGTCGCTACCGCGCCAGGTGGTCCCGGATCGCCGTCATAACCTGGGCGATCCGCTCGCGCACCGCCTCGTCGGTCACGACGCCGCCGTCACCGATCGTGTCGCGGCTGACCGGGATCCGGCCGCTCGCCCGCGTGATCACGTCGGTGCTCAGGTAGCCCAGCACTATCGCGAGGGACTCGTGGGCCTTGTCGCCGCGGGGTTCGGGCGCCACGTTGATCCAGGCGACCGGCATGCCGTACATCTCGGCGCCGCCGACGGTCCAGTCCAGGAGGTTCTTGAAGCTGCCGGGCAGGGCGCCCGCGTACTCGGGGGTGCTGAACAGGACCGCGTCGGCGGCGCCGAGCGCGCGGCGGAGGTCGGCCACCACCGGCGGGAGCGCGTCGCCGTCGTCGTCGGGGTTGAAGGCCGGCAGGTCCGCGAGGCCGGTCCAGACGGTCGCCCGCAGGCCGGGCGGGGCGAGCTCGGCCGCGGTGCGCAGGGCGGCGGAGTTCGTCGAGGCGGTGCGGGTGCTGCCGGAGATCAGCAGGACCTCAGTCATCGAGCTCCTCCAGGGTTCGCTCGGCGATGGCGAAAGCCGCGTTGCCGGCCGGCACGCCCGCGTAGACCGACGTGTGCAGCAGTACCTCCGCGATCTCCGCCCGGGTCAGGCCGTTGAGCAGCGCCGCGCGGACGTGCATCGGGATCTCGTCGTGGCACTTCAGGGCGACCAGCGCGGTCAGCGTGATCACGCTGCGGGTCCGCCGGTCCAGGCCCGGCCTGGTCCACACCGCGCCCCACGCCGACTCGGTGATGAAGTCCTGGAACGGACGGGTGAAGTCGGTGGTCCCGGCCACCGCGCGGGCCACGTGCTCGTCGCCGAGCACCGCGCGGCGCACCTCCATGCCGGCGGTGCGCCGGGACCGCAGGTGGCTCAGGACCAGCGCGGTGAACTCCGCGGGCCGCTCGACGTTGCCCAGGTGCGCCGCGCCCGCGACGATCTCCAGCCGGGCGTCGGGGATCGCGGCGGCGATGCGGCGGGCGTGCTCCGGCGGGGTCGCCTGGTCCTGGTCGCCGGCGATCACCAGGGTCGGCGCGGCGACCGCCGCCAGCTTGTCCACTATGGACATCGTCTCGATGGCGGTGCAGCAGGAGGCGTAGCCCTCGGCGTCCGTGCCGGCGACCATCTCGTGCAGCCACGCCGACAGCGAGGGGTTCGCCGCGCGCCCGGCGTGGGTGAGCCAGCGGCCCACCGCGGCGTCCGCCAAGCTGTCCATCCCGGACTCGCGGGCGGCGCGGGCCCGGTCGACCCACATCTCGCGCGGGCCCAGCTCGGCCGAGGTGCAGCACAGGACGAGCCGGTCCAGCCGCTCCGGCGCGTTGATCCCGAGCCACATCCCGGTCATGCCGCCGAGCGACAGCCCGACCAGCGACACCCGGGGCAGCTCGAGCCGGTCGAGCAGCGCGACCAGGTCCGCGCCCAGTTCGGGCAGCGAGTACGGCCCGGCCGGCGCGGGGGACCGGCCGTGCCCGCGGTGGTCGTAGCGCACCACCCGGAAACCCGCCGCCAGCAACGGCTCCACCTGCGGGTCCCACATGCGCAGGTCGCTCCCGAGGGAGCCGGCCAGCACCACCGCGGGCGCGCCGGCCGGCCCGACCACCTCGTGGTGCACGTCGACGGTCATGGCTGCTCCGCCTCCCCGGAATTAACCCTCGTGGTCACCGTGCGTTGGCGCCGTCCAGTTCGGCACGTACCGGTGGCCGGGTCGCGTCCCGTTCCCCTTGGGTGCGGTTGGCCGGCAGGCGGTTCGTGCAGGTTCCGGGCTGCTCGACTAGCTGAGGTTGACACAAGGGGTGTCATCGTTCCTCCTCGTCAGGTTCGTGTGCGGCCAGGGCGCGGTCGACGAACACGTCCGCCGCGCCCAGGTAGCCGGACGGGTCCAGCAGCTCCTGGGCCCGCTCGCGGGAGAGCCCGAGCGCGGGATGCGCCGCGAGCCGCGCGGCCAGGTCGCCGCCTGCCCGGACGCACTCGGCCACCGCGTCGTGCGCGACCAGCCGGCCCACCTCGGCGGCGAGCGCGGTCGTGACCCGCTCGGCCATCAGCGCGCCGCCGGTCCGGTCGAGGTTCTCCCGCATGCGGTCCGGACGCACGGCCAGCCGGTCGAGGCTCGCCCGCAGCCACCACACCGCGGAACCCGTGCAGCGCAACAGCTCCCGCAGCGGCTGCCACTCGGCGTGCCACGCCCCGGCCGCCCGCTGGTGCTCGTGCGCCATCGCGCCCAGCAGCGTCGCCACCAGGCCCGGCGCCCGGGTCGCCGACGCCCTGGCCGAGATGGCCGCGACCGGGTTCTGCTTGTGCGGCATCGTCGACGACCCGCCGACCCCC
>NZ_WHTD01000099.1 GCF_009379765.1 Actinophytocola sp.
AGGGAAGACACCGGGTACAGGCCCGCGAGTCAGCGAGCGGAGCGAGCCAGTGATCACGGGGCCGATGGCTTGTGAGCGGGCCGCCGGTGTCTGGACTGACGAGCAGCGGAACGAGCGAGCGAGCAGCGCAGGAGGGAAGACACCGGGTACAGGCCCGCGAGTCAGCGAGCGGAGCGAGCCAGTGATCACGGGGCCGATGGCTTGTGAGCGGGCCGCCGGTGTCTGGACTGACGAGCAGCGGAACGAGCGAGGAACGAGCGAGCGAGCAGCGCAGGAGGGAAGACACCGGGTACAGGCCCGCGAGTCAGCGAGCGGAGCGAGCCAGTGTCACAGTGCGCTGGAGGTGGCGTCGGGGGTGCTCGATCCGGAGCTGCCCGTGCTGACGCTCGCCGACCTCGGGGTGCTGCGTTCGGTGGAGGAGCTGCCGTCGGGCCGGGTGGTCGTGACGATCACGCCGACCTACACCGGCTGCCCCGCACTCGAGGAGATGCGCGCCGACCTGCGCCGCGGGCTCACCGCGGCCGGCTACACCGACGTCGAGGTGCGGACCGAGCTGAGCCCGGCGTGGACCACCGACTGGATCTCCTCGGCCGGCCGGCAGAAGCTGCTGGCACACGGGATCGCGCCGCCCGCGCACGTCGGGCCGCGGTCCGGGCCGGTCCCGTTGCGGCTGGCGCCGCCCGTGTCGCGGGTGTGCTGTCCCCGGTGTGGCTCGATGGAGACCACCGAGCTGTCCCGGTTCTCGGCCACCGCGTGCAAGGCGCTGCGGCGCTGCGAGTCGTGCCGGGAGCCGTTCGAGCACGTCAAGGAGATCTGAGGTGGCCACGTTCCATGCGTTGCCCGTCGCGCGGGTGGACCGCCTGTGCGAGGACGCGGTGGCGGTGACGTTCGCGGTGCCGGCCGAGCTGCGCGCCGCGTTCGCCTTCGAGGCGGGCCAGTACCTGACGCTGCGCCAGGAGGTCGACGGGGTCGAGGAGCGGCGGTCGTACTCGATCTGCGCGGCGCCGTCGGAGTCGCCGCGGATCGGGGTCCGGCGGGTCGACGGCGGGTTGTTCTCCTCGCGGCTCGTGTCGTCGCTGCGGCCGGGCGACGTGCTCGACGTGCTGCCGCCGCAGGGCCGGTTCACCCCGAACCTGACGTTGCGCGGGCAGCATCACGTGTTCGTGGCCGCCGGGTCGGGGATCACGCCGGTCCTGTCGATCATGTCGGCCGTGCTGGCCGCCGACCCGGCCGGCCGGGCGACCCTCCTGTACGGCAACCGGCGCACCGACACGGTGATGTTCGGCGACGAGCTGGCCGACCTCAAGGACCGCTACCCGGCCCGGCTGCAGCTGGTGCACGTGCTCTCGCGTGAGCCCAGGGACGTGTCGCTGTTCTCCGGCCGGCTCGACGCCGCCCGGCTGTCGGCGCTGCTGGACACGGTCGTCCCGACATCCGATGTGGACCACTGGTGGCTGTGCGGCCCGTACGGGATGCTCACCGATGCCGACGAGGTGCTCACCGCCCACCACGTCCCGCGTGCGCGGACCCATCGCGAGCTGTTCTATGTGGACGAGCCGCCGCCGTCGCCCGCCCGTGCCGACGAGTCCGTGGTGGACGGCCCGGCCGCGTCGGTCACGATCAAGCTCGACGGCCGGGAGACGACGCTCCGGCTGCCCGCGGACACGCCGATCCTGGATGCTGCCCAACGGGTCCGCGCGGACCTGCCGTTCGCCTTCAAGGGCGGCGTGTGCGGCACGTGCCGGGCCAAGGTGGTCTCCGGCAAGGTCGAGATGCGCCGCAACTACGCCCTCGAGCCGCACGAGCTGGCGGCCGGGTTCGTGCTGACCTGCCAGGGCCTTCCACGCTCGGAAGAGGTCGTCGTCGACTACGACGCCTGAGACCGACGCCTGAGACCGACGCCTGAGACCGACGCCTGAGACTTCGGGCAGAGTTCGCCCGGCGGCCATGTCGCCGTTCTCCCGATGGCAGCACGGGTTGCGACGGTCAGCCCGTGCGAGTCGCCATCGTCACCGAGAGTTTCCTGCCGCAGGTCAACGGCGTGACGAACTCGGTCCTCGGCGTCGTCGAGCATCTCTACGAGCGGGGGCACGAGGCGCTCGTGGTCGCGCCCGGGACCATCGGCCCGGACCGGTACCTGCACGCCGACGTGAAGCGGGTCCGCGCGGTGGACCTGCCGGTGATCAGCTCGCTGCCGATCGGGGTGCCGTCGCCGAAGGTCCACGCCGCGCTGTCGGAGTTCGCGCCCGATGTCGTCCACCTGGCGTCGCCGTTCGTGTTGGGCGCGGCCGGGTTGCGGTCGGCGCGCAAGCTGGGGGTGCCGACGGTCGCCGTCTACCAGACCGACGTCGCCGGCTTCGCCGCCGCGTACGGGCTCAAGCACGGCGCCCGCGCCGCGTGGCGCTGGATCCGCCGCTTGCACAGCGGCGCGGACCGCACGCTCGCCCCGTCGCTCGCCTCGGTGGGAGCGCTGACGGACCACGGCGTGCCGCGGGTGCACCGGTGGGCACGTGGGGTGGATGCCGAGATGTTCGCCCCGTGGCACGCCGACCTGCGCCTGCGCGAGCGGCTGGCGCCGGGCGACGAGCTGCTCGTCGGCTACGTCGGCCGGCTGGCACCGGAGAAGCAGGTGCACCGGCTGGCCGCGCTGCACGGGATGCCGGGCGTGCGCGTGGTGGTCGTCGGCGAGGGGCCGGAGGAGCCGGTGCTGCGCACGCTGCTGCCGGACGCGGCGTTCCTGGGCTTTCGCACCGGGCGCCGAGCTCGCCGCGGCCTACGCGAGCCTCGACGTGTTCGTCCACACCGGTCCACACGAGACGTTCTGCCAGGCCGCGCAGGAGGCGCTCGCGTCCGGGCTGCCGGTCATCGCGCCCGACGCGGGCGGGCCGCGCGACCTCGTCGAGCACGGCAGGACCGGGTTCCTGCTGGAGCCGCACGCCGACACCCGGTTCGCCGCCGAGCTGTGGTCCACTGTGGAGCTTCCGCGGCACAAGGCGCTGCGCCGCCGGATCGGTGCGGCGGCCCGGGAGTCGGTGCTGGCCAGGACCTGGCCCGCGGTCTGCGACGAGCTTCTCGGGCACTACGACCAGGTCAGTAGCGCGATGCTGGCCGCATAGCGGTCTGGCGTAGGGTTCGGGCATGCCTCGCGCCGGCCTGGACAAGAACCCACGCGACGTGGCCGAGATGTTCGACGGTGTCGCCAAGGGTTACGACCGGACGAACTCGGTGATGACGCTGGGCTTCGACCGGCGCTGGCGCTGGCTCACCCGCCGCGTCCTCGAGGCCACGCCGGGTGAGCGGATCCTCGACCTCGCCGCCGGGACCGCGGTGTCGACCGTCGAGTACGCGCGGTCGGGAGCCTGGTGCGTCGCCGCGGACTTCTCGATCGGCATGCTGGGCAGCGGCCGGCACCGGGACGTCCCGAAGGTCGCGGCCGACGCCTTCCACCTCCCGTTCGCGACCGGCGCGTTCGACGCGGTCACCGTCACCTTCGGCCTCCGCAACATGAACGACACGGTCGCCGCGCTGCGCGAGATGTGCCGGGTGGTGCGGCCGGGCGGGCGGCTGGTGATCTGCGAGGTGTCCCAGCCGACGTGGCGGCCGATCCGGTGGCTGCACCACAACGTGGTCCTGCGCATGCTGCCGCGGATCACGAAGCCCTTCTCGTCGAACCGCGAGGCGTACGCCTACCTGGCCGAGTCGATGCGTGACTGGCACGACCAGGTCTCCCTGGCGGAGCTGATCGCCGAGGGCGGCTGGGACGAGGTCGAGTGGCTCAACCTCACCTTCGGCGTGGTCGCCCTGCACCGGGCCGTCAAGTCCGCCGCCACTCCTCCCGCGGCGGGCGGGGGATCGCCTGCCACTCGGTGATCTGACGGAGGATCTGGGCCGCGAACACACCGGCCGCGCACAGCAGAACCGTCGTCACCGTGTTCAGCACCGCCGTCTCCCGCAGCGACCTGACGATGTCCTCGTCGCCGCTGAGGTAGAGCCACACGCTGCCGAGGTCGATCGACAGGAACACGAGCCACCATCGCAGCACCCGCGGCGTGCGGGGCAGGTCGGCGACCGAGTGCAGGTCGGCGGGAGTGTCCGGGTCGCTGGTCCGCCAGACGTCGTCGACGACCTGGTACGGGAACCACAGGTTGACCACCGGGCAGATCCAGCCGCCGACCAGCCAGCCGCGGCTCCGCCGGTGTGCCGCGCCGTTGATGAGCTCGGCGTTGCTCCGTGCCCTGGACAGCCACACGACGAATGCCACCCCGGCTGCCACCAGCGTGCACAGGTACAGCACGCCGACGGTAACGCTGATGGAGTCGGCGCGGTTCAGGTCCGCGACCAGGACGCCGGGCCGCGCGGCGACGTAGTCGTCGACGACGCCGTAGCGGTGCCAGTCGGACCAAGCCGAGGCGATGCCGACGAGGCACGTGGCACCGATCAGCGTGGTCGCCGTCGCCGCCGGGCCGCGCAGTGGAGTGAGGCGCGGCGTGATCGGTTTGGGCAGGGTCGGGTCCTGGCTCGTCATGTGATCCCCAGTTCGGCATGTTGTTCGTGTTAACCAGGCATCGCTCGTCGGTGGTTGTCCGTTTCCTCACGCGGCCGGCGCGTGGGGGCCCGATAGAATGGGGCCAGTTCGTGAACGTTTTCACAAGCCCGAGGAGCCGCCGGATGGGCACACCGAGCCGACGCAAGGCTGCGGAGGACGCCGAGGTCATCGTCGTCGGCGCCGGACCTGCCGGGTCGACCGCGGCCACCTACCTCGCCCGGGCCGGGCTGGACGTGCTGCTGCTGGAGAAGAGCACGTTCCCCCGCGAGAAGGTCTGCGGTGACGGCCTCACCCCGCGCGGCGTCAAGCAGCTGATCGACCTCGGCATCGACACCCGCGAGGAGGCCGGCTGGCTGCAGAACAAGGGCCTGCGGGTCGTCGGCGGCGGCGTCACGCTCGAGCTCGACTGGCCCGACCTCGCCACCTTCCCGCCCTACGGGGTCGTGCGCACCCGGCAGGACTTCGACGAGATGCTCGCCCGCACCGCCCAGCGCGCGGGGGCCAGGCTGCTCGAGCAGACCAACGTCACCGGCGCGGTGGTGGACGACCGCTCCGGGCGGGTCGTGGGCGTGTCCGCCAAGGTCGGGCCGGAGCGGTCGCCGGTGACCTACCGGGCGCCGGTCGTGCTCGCGTGCGACGGCGTGTCCGCGCGGCTCGCGCTGTCGGTCGGCCTGGACAAGATCGAGAGCCGGCCGATGGGGGTGGCGGTGCGGCGCTACTACGCGTCGCCGCGCAGCAAGGACGACTACCTCGAGTCGCACCTGGAGCTGTGGGACCGCTCCGGGCCGGAGCCCCGGCTGCTGCCCGGCTACGGCTGGATCTTCGGCATGGGGGACGGCACGGTCAACGTCGGCCTCGGGATCCTGTCGACGTCGAAGGCGTTCGGCAAGACCGACTACCGCGCGCTCATGCGGTCCTGGCTCGACGGCACGCCGGAGGAGTGGGGATTCCGCGAGCACAACGCCACCGGCAAGATCGGCGGCGCGGCGCTGCCGATGGGCTTCAACCGGACGCCGCACTACGCGCGCGGCCTGCTGCTGGTCGGCGACGCGGGCGGCATGGTCAACCCGTTCAACGGCGAGGGCATCGGCTACGCGATGGAGTCGGCCAAGCTCGCCGCCGAGTGCGTGGTCCAAGCCCTCGCCCGGCCGGAAGGTCCCGCCCGGGAGCGTGCGCTGGCGGGGTACCCGGTCGCGCTCAAGCAGGCACTCGGCTCGTACTACCGGCTGGGCAACATCTTCAGCAGGCTGATCGGCAACCCGCTGGTGATGCGCACGGCGACGAAGTACGGCCTGCCGAGGACCACGCTGATGAAGCTCGTGCTGAAGCTGCTGGCCGGCCTCTACGACCCGAAGGACGGCGACGCCTTCGACCGCATGATCACCGCCGCGACGCGCATCGCGCCGAGCGTGTGAGGACGCTCTACCTGGCCCGCCACGGCGAGGCCACCCGCGATCTCACGTCTGTCGGCCGCGAGCAGGCTCACCTGCTCGCGCTCCGGCTGGCGGGCGTGCCGCTGACCGCGGTGCACCACAGCCCGGTCGCCAGGGCCGCCCAGACGGCCGCCATCGTCGCCGCGGCGCTGGACGTCCCGATCGCACCGTCGGAGCTGCTGGCCGACTACCCGCCGTACCTGCCGATGGCCTCGGAGCTGTCGACGGCGTTCGCCCCACGGGCGCTGGCGCACCTCGAGGACTACCCATCCGACCAGCGGTCGGGCGGTCCGACTTTGGGTGCCCGCGTGCTGGCGGAGTTCACCTCTCCGGACGAACGGCACGACCTGCTGATCACGCACAGCCAGATCGTGTCCTGGTTCGTCCGCGCCGCGCTCGGGGCGCCGGAGTGGCGGTGGCTGGGCCTCGACGCCGCCAACGCGGGGCTGACGATCATCCAGTACCGCGACGAGTGGCCACCGTCGCTGGTGACCTTCAACGACCAGTCCCACCTGCCGCCGGAGCTGCGCTGGACCGGCTACTCCGAGGAACGCCGGGGCCGATGGTGACCCACCGTCCTGGCCGGCGACCCGCGCCGGCCAGGACGCCTCGCTCCGGTCAGTCGCACCAGCCCCAGTCGCTGTGGGCGTAGGCGTAGGTTCCGGAGCTGTTCGGGCCGCTGTAGACGTAGCCGCCGTACATCACGCAGGACCCGGGCGCGTAGACGTAGTCGGCCGCGTAGTACGCGAAGTTTCCGCTGTCGTAGGCGATCCTCCCGTTGTCCGCCTCCGCGTACGCGGTGGTCGTGGTCTTCGTGCCGACGTAGGACGACTTCAGCGTGACCACGCAGTTGTTCTTGGTGGAGCTGCTGTAGAGCAGGTAGACCCGGCCCCAGGTCGCGCCCGAGTTGGTCTTCACAGGCATGCTGTTCAACGTGTAGTAGCTGGAACCGCAGACCCCGGTCGGCGTGTACGGGTTGCTCGCCGCGCTGGCCGTGCCCGGCGCGAAGCCGAGCACCGACAGTACACAGGCGACCACGGACGCGACGACGGCGCGTTTCTTCACGATCATGTGCTCCCCTCAGTTCACGGGACCGCGTGGCCCCGGCGCTCGATTAGAACCCGGGAAGCGACCCGGCGAGGGGAGTTCTCCGCAGTTCACTCGATTGCCCTAGCGCGGGCCGCAGACCGTGCCCGGCTCGGCGGCCGTGGCCCGGAGCAGGTCGCGCACCAGGGTGAAGTCGATCTGTTCGGGCGTGCGGAACCGCAGGCGGCCCCTGCCCATGTCGTGCCCGGCCAAGCGCGCGGCGAACGCCTGCCGCACGTCGGTGCGCAGCAGGTAGAAGCTGATGTACCGCTGCTGGCTCGCGAACCCGACCTCGCCCGAGCCGTCCCGTTCGTAGGAGGGCATGCCGTAGGCCATCTTCTCGGTGAAGCCGGTGAGCTCGGCCCGGCACAGGTCGCGTAGCCGGGTCAGCGCCTCGCGGCGGTCGGCGGGCACCTCGGCGAGGTACCCGTCGACGTCAGCCGCCCTGCTCTGCACCATGCGCCCCAGGTTGTCAGCTCAGGCGCTCCAGGACCATCGCCATGCCCTGGCCGCCACCCACGCACATCGTCTCCAGGCCGAACTGCTTGTCGTGCCACTGCAAGGAGTTGACGAGCGTGGTCGCGATGCGGGCGCCGGTCATGCCGAACGGGTGGCCGACCGCGATCGCGCCGCCGTTGACGTTCAGCCTGTCCAGGTCGATGCCCAGGTCTCGGTAGGACGGGATGACCTGCGCGGCGAACGCCTCGTTGATCTCCACGAGGTCGATGTCGTCGATCGTCATGCCGGCCAGCGCGAGCGCGCGTTGGGACGCCTCGACCGGGCCGATGCCCATGATCTCCGGCGACAGCCCGGAGACGCCGGTCGACACGATCCGCGCCAGCGGCGTGAGCCCCAGCTCGGCCGCCTTCGTGTCGCTCATGATCACCAGCGCCGCGGCGCCGTCGTTGAGCGGGCAGCAGTTCCCCGCGGTGACCCGGCCGTCGGGCCGGAACACCGGCTGCAGCGTCGACGTCTTCTCGTACGTCACCCCGGGCCGGGGTCCGTCGTCGGTGTCGACGACCCGGCCGTCCGGCAGCGTCACGGGGGTGATCTCGCGCGCCCAGAAGCCGGCCTTGACGGCCTCCTCCGCCAGGTTCTGCGACCGCACGCCGAAGTGGTCCATGTCCTCGCGCGTCACGCCCTTGGCGAGCGCGAGGTTCTCCGCGGTCTGGCCCATCGCGATGTAGACGTCGGGCACCGAGCCGTCCTGGCGCGGGTCGTGCCACTCGCCGGCGCCCTCCGCGGCCGTCGCCGCGGTGCGCGCCTCGGCCTCGGCGAACAGCGGGCTGTGCGTGTCCGGCCAGCTGTCCGAGCTGCCCTTGCCGAACCGGGACACCGCCTCCACGCCGGCGCTGATGAACGCCGACCCCTCGCCGGACCTGATCGCGTGGAACGCCATCCGGGTGGTCTGCAGGCTCGACGCGCAGTACCGGGTCACGGTGCAGCCGGGCAGGTGGTCGTAGCCCAGCTCGACCGCGAGCACCCGGCCCATGTTGAACCCGGACTCGCCGCCGGGCAGGCCGCAGCCCAGCATCAGGTCGTCGATGTCCGTCGGGGCGAGCTGGGGCACCTGGTCCAACGCCGCGCGCACGATCTGTGCGGCGAGGTCGTCGGGCCGGATGTCCACCAGCGAACCCTTGCCCGCTCGGCCGATCGGTGAGCGTGCAGCGGAAACGATGACCGCCTCTGGCATGGCGCAACTCCTTCGTCAGCGCAGACAGACTGCCTGCCGAGGAGGTTACGCGGGAAGCGGCTGCCAACCCCTGGTCGAGCCGGCAGCATCACACAACGGGGCGAGCAGGACGCTGGCCGCAAGCTCGTAGCCGGCGCCGTTGGGATGAAACCGGTCCGCGCTGAACAGCTCGTCGGGCCGCTGCCGGAACTCCGGCGAGACCAGCGCCGCGATCGACACCGAGCGCACGCCGAGCCGGTCGAGCTCGCGGCGCTGCGCGCGGGCCAGCGCGAGTCCCCAGCGCGAGGCGATCGTGCGCAGCGGCTGCGGGATGGGCTGGATGATGTCGAGATCCGGGCAGGTCCCGACGACCACCGTGGTGCCGGCCCGCATCAGCCGCCTGACCTGCTTGGCCAGCACGGCCGCCGAGGTGCCGACGCGCATCCGGGTGGTGACGTCGTTGCCGCCGACGATGATCAGCGCGAGCTCGGGCGGGGTGATGAGCGCGACGTCGACCTGCTCGTCGAGGTCGGAGGTGCGGGAGCCGCTGATGGCATGGGTGGTCAGCCGGACCGGGCGGCCGGACTCCTCGGCCAGGCCCTTCGCCAGCCGCACCCCGGGCAGCCTGTCCTCGGTCTCGGCGCCCAGCCCGGCCGCGAGCGAGTCACCAAGCATGGCGAACGTGCGGCAGTCGGCCGGTTCGTGCTGGACCGGACCGGTACCGTCCGGCAGGTACACGCCGTCGGCGTTGCGCGGCAGGTCGCCGGACTTGCCGATGATCGTCCGCGCCCGCCTCGACTGGCCGTTGAGCAGGCCGTATGCGGCGCCCGACAGCCCACCGACCGAGCCGGCGCCCAGCATCAGTGCTCGAATGACTCGCATCCCAGCCATCGCCGTGCCTCCCAACCTCCATATAACCACCCGGGTACCGATGAGACGATCGGGCACGGTTCCGGTTCCTCGTTACATCGCTGCCGAGGCGTGTCCCGCAAGCTCCGCCCAAGTGTGTCCCGCGTCACTAGGGTTGGGCTCAAGGTCGACTCGAGCCCGGTAGGCGAACTGCCGTCCGGCGTGGTACGAGCCGCGGTCTAGGCTCGCCCGAGGTGCCGGGGGGCACGTTTCTCAAAAGGAGTGCAGGTGGAGTACGTCGAACATGTGGTCGACCTCGTCGGCAACACGCCACTGGTGAAGCTGAACGCGCTGGCGGAGGGTGTGTCCGCCACGGTTCTCGCGAAGGTCGAGTACTTCAACCCGGGCGGGAGCGTGAAGGACCGGATCGCGTTGCGCATGGTGGAGGCCGCGGAGAAGTCCGGCGACCTCAAGCCGGGCGGCACGATCGTGGAGCCGACCTCCGGGAACACCGGCATCGGGCTCGCCATGGTCGCGCAGCGCAAGGGCTACCGCTGCGTGTTCGTCTGCCCGGACAAGGTCAGCGAGGACAAGCGCAACACGCTCAAGGCCTACGGCGCCGAGGTCGTGGTGTGCCCGACCGCGGTCGCGCCCGAGCACCCGGACTCCTACTACAACGTGTCCGACCGGCTCGTCACCGAGATCGAGAACGCGTGGAAGCCCGACCAGTACTCGAACCCGGAGAACCCGACCAGCCACTACCTGTCCACCGGCCCCGAGCTGTGGCGCCAGACCGACGGGCGGATCACCCATTTCGTGGCCGGCGTGGGCACCGGCGGCACGATCTCGGGCACCGGGCGCTACCTCAAGGAGATCTCCGACGGTCGGGTCAAGATCGTCGGCGCCGACCCGGAGGGCTCCGTGTACTCCGGCGGCACCGGCCGGCCCTACCTCGTGGAGGGCGTCGGCGAGGACTTCTGGCCGGAGACCTACGACCGCGGCATCGCCGACGAGATCATCGCGGTGTCCGACGCGGAGTCCTTCGAGGTCACCCGGCGGCTCGCGCGCGAGGAGGGGCTGCTGGTCGGCGGCTCGTGCGGGATGGCGGCCGCGGCGGCGATCCGGCTCGCCGAGCGGCTCGGCCCGGACGACGTCGTCGTGGTGCTGCTGCCCGACGGCGGCCGCGGCTACCTGTCGAAGGTGTTCAACGACGACTGGATGGCCTCCTACGGCTTCCTGCCGCCCGAGCACTCCGGCGCCACCGTCGGGGATGTGTTGCGGCGCAAGGGAACCGGCGGCGCCATGCCCGACCTGGTGCACGCGCACCCCACCGAGACGGTGGCCGACGCGGTGGCCTACCTGCGTGAGTTCGCGGTGAGCCAGATGCCCGTGGTCAACGCCGAGCCGCCGGTGATGGCCGCCGAGGTCGTCGGCGCGGTCAACGAGCGCGAGCTGCTGGAGGCGTTGTTCACCGGCAAGGCGGCGCTCGCCGACCGGCTGGACACGCACATGTCGCCGCCGCTGCCGACCATCGGCGCGGGTGAGCAGGTGAGCGCGGCGATGGCGGCACTGTCCACGGCGGACGGTGCGCTCGTGTTGCTGGACGGCAAACCCGCGGGCGTCGTGACCAGGCACGACCTGCTCGGATTCCTCGCCGGCCGGTGAAAGTAACGCTTCACCTGGGCCGTTGCCGGCAGTGTGGCGCACCATGCACTAGCGTTGGCGCGGACGCAAGTTGTGACGAACTTTTCGAAGGGGCTGGAACCCGATGAGCGCTCCGCAGCCGCCGAACCAACCGTGGCAGGGCGGCCAGCCACCGCAGCAGGGGGAAGGTGAGCAGCGCCAGGAGCAGCAGCCCGGCCAGCCCCCGCAGGACAACCCGGCACTGTCGGCACCTGGGCCGACGCAGGCGCTCCAGCCGGGACAACCCATGCCCGGCCAGGTCGGCGCCGACGGTGTCGAGCGCACGCAGGCCATCCAGCCCGGCCAGCAGCCCCCCGGTGTCGCCGACGCCGGTGCGACCCAGGTCGTGCAGCCCGGCCAGTACGGCCAGCAGCAGGCCCAGGACGCCGGCGCGACGCAGATGGTGCCGCCCGGCTCCATGCCTCCCCAGCAGCCGCCGTACGCCCCGCCGCCCGGTGCGGATCCGCACGCTCCCGGCGGTTACCCGGGCCAGCCCGGCGGGTTCGGTCAGCAGCCGCCGCCCGGCTACGGCCAGCAGCAGCCGCCGCCGGGCTACGGCCAGCAGCAGGGCGGGTTCGGCCAGCAGCCGCCGCCCGGCTACGGCCCGCCGCCCGGTGGGTTCGCGCAGCAGCAGGGTCTCGGTGCGGGTCCGACCTTCGGCGGTCAGGGCCAGAACACCCAGATGATCGCCTGGGGGATCGCCGGTCTCGTGGCCCTCCTCGGTCTGCTCACCGCCATCTTCACGCTGGTCGACTTCGGCGACATCAGCGACTACTCCGACTTCTACACACCGGAGCTCGCCGACCAGGCCGACGCGCAGGGCGTGAGCATCCCGTCGCCGGGGATGTTGTGGCTGGCCTCGATCGGCGTCCTGGTCGGCGCCCTGGGTGCCATCGGTGGCGGCGTGCTGATCTACCTGAAGCACCAGCTGGCCAGCAAGGTGACCGTGGCTGCCGGCGGAGTGATGCTCGTGTTCGGTGTGTTCTTCCTCATCGTTCAGGGGGATATCACGGACGAGGCCACCGAGAGCTTCAACACCCCGATCTGGGGGCTCGTCGCCGGCATCCTGGTCGGTGGTGCGGGTGCGCTCGGGTTCTTCCCGCAGACCAAGAAGTTCCTCGGTGGCGAGTCGGTGCTCGGCGGTCCGGGTGGACCTGGTGGCTTCGGCGGCCCGCCGCCAGGTGGCTTCGGCCAGCCGCCCCAGCAGGGCTTCGGCCAGCCGCAGGGCTTCGGTCAGCAGCCGCCGCCCCAGCAGGGTTTCGGTCAGCAGCCGCCGCCCCAGCAGGGCTTCGGTCAGCCGCCCCAGCAGGGTGGTTTCGGCCAGCCCCCGCAGCAGGGTGGCCCGCCGCCGCAGCAGTGGTGAGCAGGAGCTGAACGAGACGCCGGTGGGCCAGCCCGCCGGCGTCTCAGTTCTTTGCGGACCCGCCGCGATCGAGGTGCCCTGGCTGGTTGGATGACGGGGTCGATCTCGGGGAAGGAACACCATGGCCTACCCGCAGGGGAACTGGCAGCAGGGCGGCTACTCCCCGCAGACCCCCGGCTATCCGCAGCAGCCGCCGCGCGGGAACCCGGCACCCGCGGTCATCGCGGGCGTCCTCGGGCTCGGGGTCGCCGGCACACTCGGATATCAATGTGTCGACCTGCTCATGGACATCCCGGACGGGTTCTCGCTCCCGGGCCGGTGGACGGCGATGATCGTCGCCCACCTCGTGGTCGTCGCGATCGCGTTGCTCGGCGCGGTGCTCGTGTTCGCGCGGCGGATCGCGGGAGCCTTCCTGCTGCTCGCGGCCGCACTGCTGACCGTGCTCGTGGTGCTCGTCGACCCCGTGCTCGCCAACGGGATCGCGGTCACCATGCTCGGCGCGGCGCCGGACATCAGCGCGACCGGCGAGGTCGGCGCCTACTACGAGCTGCTGGTCGAGTTCGGCAACGAGCAGGCGGTGCTGCGCTTCCTGGCCGCGTGCGTCGCGCTGGTGCTGCTGGTCATAGCGGCGCTGCCGCCGGTGCTGAACTATTTGCGGCGTGCCCCGCGTTGAACCAGGTGCGCGAGCGAGATTCGATTCCCAGATGCTGGGCATACCAGTGAGAGGCAATAACCTGTGACCATGGCAGACGACACGAGCCGCTGGGGCTTCGAGACCCGGGCCATTCATGCAGGTCAGCGACCTGACCCGCGCACCGGCTCGGTCATCGTGCCGATCTACGCCACGTCCACCTTCGCCCAGGACGGGGTCGGGGGCGTGCGCGAGGGTGGCTACGAGTACTCCCGCACCGCCAACCCCACTCGCACCGCGCTCGAGGAGTCGCTCGCCTCGCTGGAGGGCGGCCGGCACGGGCTGGCGTTCGCGTCCGGCATGGCCGCGGCCGACATCGCGCTGCGCGCGCTCACCCGCCCCGGCGACCACGTCATCCTCGGCGGCGACGCGTACGGCGGCACCTTCCGGCTGCTGGACAAGGTCCTGACCCTGTGGGGCGTCGAGTACACCACCGTCGACCTGGCCGACGTCAACGCCGCGCGCACCGCGGTCCGGCCCAACACCAAGGTCATCTGGTGCGAGACGCCCACCAACCCGCTGCTGGCCATCGCCGACATCGCCGCGCTCGCGGACGTCGCAGCCGAGGCCGGCGCGAAGCTGGTCGTGGACAACACCTTCGCGACGCCGTACCTGCAGTCGCCGCTCGGCCTGGGCGCGGACGTCGTGCTGCACTCGACCACCAAGTACCTCGGCGGCCACTCCGACGTCGTCGGCGGCGCGCTGATCACCTCGCACGACGAGTTGCAGGAGCAGTTCGCCTTCCTGCGCAACGCGGTCGGCGCGGTGCCCGGCCCGTTCGACGCGTGGCTCACCCTGCGCGGCGCCAAGACGCTCGCGCTGCGGATGGAGCGGCACAGCGACAACGCCGAGCGCGTCGTCGAGGCGCTCGTCGGTCACCCGAGGGTCACCAAGGTCTACTACCCGGGCCTGCCCGACCACCCCGGCCACGAGCTGGCCGGCAAGCAGATGCGCCGGTACGGCGGCATGGTGTCGTTCGCGGTCGCCGGTGGCGAGGAGGCGGCCTTGGAGGTCGCCGGCCGCACGAAGCTGTTCATCCTGGGCGAGTCGCTGGGTGGCGTCGAGTCGCTGATCGAGCACCCGGGCAGGATGACGCACGCCAGCACCACCGGATCGCCGCTGCAGGTGCCGGGTGACGTGCTGCGGCTGTCGGTGGGTATCGAGGACGGCGCCGACCTGGTGCAGGACCTCCTGCACGCGCTCGGCGGATAGCTCTTACCGGGCCTGGCCGACCGGATCCTGCTTGGTCAGCTCGTTGAGTGCCGGCTCGGCGGGGCCCGGATGGTCCTTCTTGTTCGTCACCGGTGGCAGCTGCGCCGGGTCCAGGCAGCTGTCGACCAGCTCGACCTGCCCGTCGTCGTGCTGGACATAGCGCCCCGGCTCGGTGCAGCCAGCCTGGTGGACGGTGAACACCGCCACGCCGGCCAAGGCCACCGCGGCCAACGACGCTCCCGCAAGCGGGAGAACTCCCGCGACCCGCGACCCGACCGCCATCCTGATTCCCATCCATGCGCTGCTTGCGAACGAGAATACCCGGCCCCGGAAAGTTCTTCGCGGTCGCTTGTCGATCCGCCCGCTCCCCGCTCGACGCGTAGGCAGAAGCCACCCGCCAACCTGGGAGTCGAGAGATGCGCAAGCTCGTCACGGCCGCCGCCGCCGCGTTCGTCGGCACGGCCACCACCGCCGCCACCGTGCTGGCCATCGGCGCGGGGCCCGCCGAGAGCGAGGCCGACCGGCACGGCGGCCGCGGGCATTACGCCGACGTCAACGGCCTGCACATGTACTACGAGGTGCACGGCAAGGACCGCGGCCAGCCGCCGCTCGTCCTGCTGCACGGCGCCTTCTCCGCCACCGGGACCTCCTGGGGCGAGCTGATCAGGCAGCTGTCGAAGAACCGCACGGTGATCTCGGTGGAACAGCAGGGCCACGGGCACACCGCGGACATCGACCGGCCGCTGCGCATCGGCCTGATGGCCCAGGACACCGTGGACCTGCTCGACGAGATCGGGGTCGCGAAGGCCGACTTCTACGGCTACAGCATGGGCGCCGGCATCGCGCTGACCATCGGCGTCGAGCACCCGGAGAAGGTCCGCAAGCTGGTCCTGCAGTCGGTCGCCTTCAACAACGACGGCTACCACCCCGGCCACCTCGAGATGATGCGGCAGATCCAGCCGGAGATGCTCTACGGCAGCACCTTCCACCAGGAGTACCTCGAGATCGCGCCCAACCCCGAGGACTTCGACGCGCTGGTCGGCAAGGTCAAGGACATGGTCAACCACACCCCGGCCGTCGCGCCGGCCGCGATCCGGGCCATGACCGCACCCGTCCTGACCGTCATGGGCGACTCGGACATCTTCCGCCCGGAGCACGCCGTCGAGCTCTTCCGGCTCACCGGCGGCGGCGTCAACGGCGACATCACCGGCCTACCGAACTCCCAGCTCGCGGTCCTGCCCGGCACCTCGCACATCACCTCGGTGCAGCAGGCCCGGCTGCTGCTCACGCTGGTCCCGGCGTTCCTGGACGCCCCGGTCCGCTGACGTCCGCGACCACGGTCCGCGTCCGCGAGGGCGCGGCCCGCGCCCGCTGCGCCACCGGCTCGGCGGCGGCCCGGCCGCGCCGCTCAAGCTGGCGTCCGGCTGCGACCGGCGCCGCACGTTCTGCGCGGTCCCGAGCTTCCGCGGCGCGTTCGTGTCCCGCCGGCCGGACGAGATCGTCGCCGAGGCGGAGTGGCTCGCCGGGCACGGTGTCCGCGAGCTGCTCCTGGTCAGCGAGAACACCAGGTCCTACGGCAAGGACCTCGGTGACCTGCGGGCCTTGGAGAAGCTGCTGCCCCGGATCGCGGCCGTGGTCGACCGGGTGCGGGTGAGCTACCTGCAGCCCGCGGAGCTGCGGCCGGGCCTCATCGAGGCGATCGCCGGCACGCCGGGCGTCGCGCCGTACTTCGACCTGTCGTTCCAGCACGCGAGCGGCACGGTTCTGCGCCGGATGCGCCGGTTCGGCGACCGCGAGCGGTTCCTGGAGCTGCTCGACTCGATCCGGGCACTCGCGCCGGACGCGGGGGTGCGGTCGAACTTCATCGTCGGCTTCCCCGGCGAGACCGACGTGGAGTTCGCCGACCTGTGGGCGTTCGTCGAGGCGGCCCGGCTGGACGCGATCGGCGTGTTCGGCCACTCCGACGAGGAAGGCACCGAGGCCATCGGCTCCTCGGCAAGATCGACCCGGTGCTCGTCGCGCAGCGGGCCACCGAGCTGTCGCTGCTGGCGGACGAGGTGTGCGATTGGCGCGCCGAGGAGCGGATCGGCTCGACGATCGAGGTGCTCGTCGGGTCGACCGGCGCCGGCTGGGCGGCACACCAGGCGCCCGAGGTGGACGGCTCGGTGACGCTCACCGGCGCCGTGCGCACCGGTGACCTGGTGAAGGCCCAGGTCACCGGCACCTACGGGATCAACCCGGAGGCAGAACCGATCTAGGGCACGTCTGACGGATCACCGGCCGCGCGATTCGCGCCCAAGCGGCCCCTGGCTGCGTTGGTCGGCAAGGGCCAAGTACGTCCAGTACGCGGCCCTACCTCCGCCTTGTCAGGAACCACCTGGATCACGAATCGCATCGACCATGATCCGCCAGACGCGCCCTGGCGCCCGTCATGGGAGCTAGAGGTTGCCGCGCCGGTCCTGCTCGCGCTCGATGGCCTCGAACAGGGCCTTGAAGTTGCCCTTGCCGAAGCCGAGCGAGCCGTGCCGCTCGATCAGCTCGTAGAACACGGTCGGCCGGTCGCCGACCGGCGCGGTGAAGATCTGCAGCAGGTAGCCGTCCTCGTCCCGGTCGACCAGGATCCGGTGCTCCTTGAGCATCTCGATCGGGACGCGGACCTCGCCGATCCGGGCCCGCAGCTCGGGGTCGTCGTAGTAGGAGTCAGGGGTGTCCAGGAACTCGACGCCGGCCTCCCGCATCGCCGTGACCGTGGCGATGATGTCGTTGGTGGCGAGCGCGATGTGCTGGCAGCCCGCGCCGCCGTAGAACTCCAGGTACTCGTCGATCTGCGACTTCTTCTTCGCGATCGCCGGCTCGTTGAGCGGGAACTTGACCCGGTGGTTGCCGCTGGAGACGACCTTGCTCATCAGCGCGGAGTAGTCGGTGGCGATGTCGTCGCCGATGAACTCCGCCATGTTCACGAAGCCCATGACCCGGTTGTAGAACTCGACCCAGTAGTCCATCCGCCCGAGCTCGACGTTGCCGACGCAGTGGTCGATGGCCTGGAAGAGCCGCTTGCGCGCCGGCATCGTGGACTCCTTGGCCACGTATCCGGGCAGGTAGGGGCCGGTGTAGCGGGAGCGGTCGACGAGCGTGTGGCGGGTCTCGCCGTACGCCGCGATCGCCGCGCGCCGGATCGTGCCGTGCTCAGGGTGGTCAGGACTGGCGACGTCGTGCGGCTCCTCGACGACGGTCGCGCCCTGGGCCCTCGCGTGCTCGACGCAGCGGTCCACGTCGGCCACCTCCAGCGCGAGGTCGACCACGCCGTCGCCGTGCTTGCGGTGGTGGTCGTGCAGGGGGCTGTCCGGGGCGACGCCGCCGTTGACCACGAAGCGCGCCGAGCCGGACTTCAGCACGAACGACTTGTGGTCGCGGTTCCCGGTCTCCGGTCCCGAGTAGGCGACGAGCCGCATGCCGAACGCGGCCTGGTAGAACCACGCCGTCTGGGTGGCGTTGCCCGCCACGAACACGACGGCGTCCATCGCGCGGACCGGGAACGGGTCCTTCGTCTCGTCGTAGTCGACGAGACCAACGAGCTGCCGCAGCTGGTCGAAGCTGACGTCGTCCAGTTGGCGATCCTGGCCGAGGGTGCCGGTCATGGTGTCCTCCCTGATCACATGGCGGTATCCGCAGCATCCGTCCGTGCGGGCAGGATGCGCAACCGTCACTCGGTTAGGTGAACAATCTGCCCGGTGTGGCGGCAGAACCGCTGAACGGAATGAGGCAGTCTGTGTAGATGAGCGATCCCGAGGAGGCGGTCGACGCCTTGGACGCCCGGCTCTTGTTGCTGCTGTCCGACGAGCCGCGGCTGGGTGTGCTCGAGTGCTCGCGCCGGCTCGGAGTGGCGCGTGGGACCGTGCAGGCGCGGATGGACCGGCTGGAGCGGCGCGGCGTGCTGCGGGGCTTCCCGCCGGAGGTGGACCTGGCGGCGATCGGCTACCGGCTGACCGCGTTCGCGGTGCTGGAGATCGCGCAGGGCAAGCGCATCGAGGTGGCCGAACGACTGTCGGCGATCGACGAGGTGTGCGAGGTGCACGCGACGACGGGGGAGGGAGACCTGCTGGTGCGGATGGTTGCCCGGTCGAACGCGGACCTGCAGCGGGTCATCGACGAGGTGGTCGACGTGCGCTGGGTGCAGCGCACGTCGACCTCGATCGCGTTGTCCACGCCGATACCGCCGCGGGTGCGGCCACTGCTGGAACGGGTCGCCGGAAGGCCGGAGACGGCGCCCTCCTGACATCGGATGTCCCGCGGGCGCCGGTACTCACTTGCCACCAGAATGCCGGAAACGACGCCTTTCAGGACGTCGAGCGTCCGGAAGACGTCGTCGATGGCAGGTCAGCCGGCGTACGGAACCGCCTTCACCAGGGTGACCTTCTGGGTGTTGCCGTTGGGCAGTTCGTAGGAGCGGGTCTCGCCTTCCTTGGCGCCCAGCAGGGCCTTGCCCAGCGGCGACTCGGGCGAGTACACCTCGAGCGCCCCCTCCGCGCCCTCCTCGCGGGTGGCCAGCAGGAACTTCTCGGTGTCGTTGTCGCCCTCGTAGCGAATGGTGAGCACCTTGCCGGGCTCGGCGAGCCCGTCGTTCCGGGGCGCCTCGCCGACCTTGGCGTTGCGCAGCAGCTCCTGCAGGTGGCGGATGCGGGCCTCCGCCTGACCCTGCTCCTCACGGGCCGCGTGGTACCCCCCGTTCTCCTTGAGGTCCCCCTCCTCGCGGCTCGTGTTGATCTTCGCGGCGATTACCGGGCGATTCTCGACCAGCTCGTCGAGCTCTTGCTTGAGCCGGCCGTAGGCCTCCTGGGTCAACCAGGTCACCTGGGTGTCGCTCACGGTCACCAACTCCTCGCTCATACTTCCGAGTCCCGCGGATTCGGGTCGGTAGTTCCCGGGCGGCGGCGAACACCCGGAACGGAAAAACACGGCCCGCCAGGGGCCGTGCAGGTAAGACAGGATATCACGAAAGGTCCGATATCCTTGTCCGATTTGCCTTATTCGCCGGCGACCATCCCGCGGTTCACCCTGATGGCGGCAGGTCCGTGGACAGGTATGCCGGGACCTGATAGGAGCAGCCGAAAACGTCGGCGGTGACCGGTTCGTCGCCCGACTCGATCACCGTGGTGACCCGCACGGCCTTCGGTCCGGGCGGGATCAGGACCTCCTTGCGGCCGCCCTCACTGCCGTTGAGCCCGCGGGTGCGCACGATGCACACGGCCGCCCGCTCGGGGGTGTCGCGGGTGACCTCGAAGGTGAACCGCATCGCGTCGTTCGGGAGGTTCTCGAAGCTGACCTGCTGGGTCTCGATCGGCGCGGTGCCGAGGTTGACGTAGCCGACCCACGCGATGACGCCGCCGAGCAGCACCGCGCAGGCACCGAGGATCCAGTACGTGCGCCGCGACGTCTTGCGAGGTCGGGTGCCGTAGCGGTCCTCCAGCAGCGTTCCGCCGGATGCGGTCATGCTGGCCCTCCCGCCTGGATTGTCGGTCCCGCCGGGAACAATGCACCCGGCCGACTTGGTTCGAATAGCCAGGTTGAGTATCCGGCAGGCGCGTGGCGGGTGCCTGCCTGGGGTGAGGCGCACGGGAGGACGAGAAGGATCATGGCGGAGAAGCTGCGGCTGATGGCGGTGCACGCGCATCCGGACGACGAGTCGAGCAAGGGTGCGGCCACCATGGCCAAGTACGTGGCCGATGGCCACGAGGTCATGGTGGTCACGTGCACCGGCGGCGAGCGGGGCGACATCCTCAACCCCGCGATGGACCGGCCGGACGTGCTGGAGAACATGAACGAGTTCCGCCGCAAGGAGATGGCCCGCGCGGTGGAGATCCTGGGGGTCCGGCACCACTGGCTGGGCTTCGTCGACTCCGGGCTGCCCGAGGGCGACCCGAAGCCGCCGCTGCCCGAGGGGTGCTTCGCGCTCGTGCCGCTCGAGGAGTCGGTGCCGCCGCTGGTCGAGGTCATGCGTGAGTTCAAGCCGCACGTGGTCATCACCTACGACGAGAACGGCGGCTACCCGCACCCCGACCACATCCGGTGCCACGAGGTGTCGGTGGCGGCGTTCGACGCGGCGGGCGATCCCGACCGGTACCCGGAGGCGGGCGAGCCGTGGACGCCGCTGAAGCTCTACTACTCGCACGGGTTCTCGCGCATCCGCATGCAGGCGATGCACGACGCGCTGCTGGCCCGCGGCCTGGAGTCGCCGTACACCGAGTGGCTCGAGAAGTGGGACGAGGAACGCGGCGACGTGGTGAACCGGGTGACGACCCGGATCGAATGTGCGGAATACTTCGAGAAGAGGGACGCCGCGCTGCTCGCGCACGCGACGCAGATCGACCCCGGCAGCCGGTGGTTCGCCGTGCCGTTGGAGGTGCAGCGTGACGTGTGGCCGTACGAGGAGTACGAGCTGGTGCGGTCCCTCGTGGACACGACACTGCCGGAGGACGACCTGTTCTCCGGGATCAGCGAGAAGGTAAGTGCATGACACTGCTTGGGTCCGACCCGGTCGCCGACACGGTGGCCATGGTCGCCCAACCACCGTCCACGCAGGACGACCCTGGTGGTCAGGGCGAGGACTTCGGCAAGTCCTCCCCGGTCGGCCTGCTGGTCCTGCTGCTCTTCTTCGTCGCGGTGGCCTTTCTCGTTCGCTCGATGACCAAGCACCTCAAGCGGGTGCCGGCCAGCTTCGACCCGGCCGAGCAGGCGGAGCCGCCTTCGGAGCGGCCCGCGGAGGACACGGAGTCGGAAACGGCGCCACCGTCGAACGGAGACCAGAAGGACTCCTCCGACGGCGGCGCCTCCGAGCGCTGAGCCTCAGCAGGGGTTTCCTTGCGTGCTGGCTCGTGCCTCGCCGATCACCACGTCGCCCAGGATCGTGCGCAGGGCGAACGCTTGTTGCGTCACGGCGCCGGTGGTGCGCACCGTCTTGTTGAGCGCCAGCTCGCCGATCAGCAGCGGCACGGTCACCGGCTGCGTGCCGACCGGGATCCGCACCCCGTTCACCGTCAACGACGCGATCGACGAGCTGCCGTCGAACGCCGGCCGGCCGCCGGCGCAGGTGGCGGTGGCCGTCGAGGTCAGGGTCGTCACCTCGATCGTCAGGCCCAGCGTGCTCACCCGCGTCGTGGCCAGGCCGCCCGTCGCGCGCACGCCACCGGGGGCCGCGTCCGTCCGTGCGGTCAGGCCGCCGGCCTCGATCTTCAGCAGGCCCAGGCCCAGGCCCAGCTTCGCCGACGCCGCGGTCCGGTCGTCGTTCGCGCACGGCGTGACCTGAGGGTTCGCCACCGCCGGGCGGGCGCCCAGCAGGTTCAGCGCGCTCGCCGTGCAGCCGGCCTCGTCGTCGTCCTCGATCGTGACGACGCCGTCGGGGTCGGCGAGCGTCGCGCCGATCGGGTTCGTCAGCGCGACCGTGAACGTCTCGTCGCCCTCGGCGGTGGAGTCGTCGGCGATCGGGACCGTCAGGGGCACGGACGTCGTGCCCGGCGGGAAGGTCAGCGTGCCGGCGCCCGCGGTGAAGTCGCCGGGTGCCACGGCCGTCCCCGGCTCGGTCGCCCACGTGACGCTCACCGGTGCCGCGGTGGCGGTGGACAGCGACGCGGTCAGCGTCGCCCGCCCGGCCCCTTCGGTGACGGTGGCGTCCGCGATGGACAGCGTGGGCTCGGTGGGTTCGGCGGCGTCGTCGTCGAGGATCGTGACGACTCCGCTGCCGTCGGCGATCGTGGCGCCGGTCGGCTCGGTCAGCTCTACGGTGAACGTCTCGTCGTCCTCCCGCGCGGTGTCGCCGACGACCGCCACCCGCACCGTCGCCGACGTCGTGCCCGGTGGGAAGGTCAGCGTGCCGCCGTCGGCGGTGAAGTCCTCGGGAGCCTCGGCGGTCCCGGCCCCGGTCGCCCACGCCACGGTCACCGGAGCCCCCGCGGGCGCGGACAGCGACACGGTCAGCGTCGCCGGGGTCATCCCGGACGAGCCCTCGGCCACCGCCACGTCGCCGATCGACAGGGTGGGCGGGGTGGGTTCGGCGTCGTCGTCGAGGATCGTGACGACCCCGCTGCCGTCGGCGATCGCGGCGCCGGTCGGCTCGGTCAGCTCTACGGAGAACGTCTCGTCGTCCTCGACGGTTGCGTCGCCGAGGACCGGTACGGACACCTGCGCGGTCGTCGACCCCGGCGCGAACGTCACCGTGCCGCCGCTCGGGGTGAAGTCCGCGGCCGTCGCGGTGCCGGGCTGGGTGGCCCACCCGACCGAGACGGGCGTGCTGCTCGGCTGGTCCAGGACCGCGGTCAGCACCGCGGACCCGCCCTCGGCCACCGTCGCGTCGCCGATCCGCAGCGTCGGCACGTCGCCGAGCGGGACGTCGTCGTCGTTGTCGATCCCGACCTGGCCGCGGTCGTCGCCCAGCGTCAGGCCGTCCGGCGCGGACAGCACGACGCCGAAGCTCTCGTCCTCCTCGTCTGCGAGGTCGCCGGTGACGGTCAGGTCGATCCGCTTGCTCGTCTCGCCCGGCGCGAAGGTCAGCCGGCCGTCGGCCGACTCGAAGTCGGCCGTGGACGCCGAGCCGGGGACCGTCGCCCACGACACGGCGGCCGGCGCGGTCGGCGCGCGGTCCAGCGTGACGGTCACGCTCGCCGGTGTCGGCCCGGTGTTGCCCTCGGGCACCACGACGTCACCGACCCGCACGGTCGGCGGCGGCGCCGGGGTGTCGTCGTCGACGATCGTGCCGACCCCGCTGCCGTCCTCGATCGTCGCGCCACTCGGCGCCGACAGGTCCACGGTGAACGTCTCGTCGCCCTCGACCGCCGTGTCGCCGACCACCGGCACGGAGACCTGCTGGCTCACCGACCCCGGCGCGAACGTGACCGTCCCGCCGGCCGCCGCGAAGTCGGCGGGCGAGGTCGCGGTCCCGTCGCCGGTCGCCCAGGAGACGGTGACCGGCGAGGACGACGGCGCGGACAGCGACACGGTGAACGTCGCGGGCGTCGTCCCGGTGGAGCCCTCGGTGACCGACACGTCGCCGATCCGCAGCGAGGGCGGCGGCGCGGTGTCCGGCACCCGCACGGTCACCGTCTGGGTGAGCCCGACCGAGGCGCCGCCGATCTGGAAGTCCACGGTGCACCCGTAGCTGCCGGGCGCGGTCGCGGGCGCCACCGAGACGGTCTCGCCGAACGGCGCCACCGTCCCGCCGCGCACCCGCCGTGACGCCGGGTCGAACCCGACCCCGATGCCCGGGTCGCAGGTCGGCCGGGGGGTGACGGTCAGGTCGAGCGCCTTGACGCCGTCGAGAATCGCCCGCGCCACCTGGTCCGCCGCCTGCTCGGGCATCAGCACGCCGCCGGTGGCCGCCGTGAGCGCGCTGGCCTGGCCGAGGGTGTCCAGCCCGTCGCCGCTCGTGCCGACCACCGGCACCGCGACCACCCGGACGCCCGCGTCCTGCAGCGCGCGAGTGGCGTCCTGCAGGGTGTGGCCGAGGCTCGGGTCGTGTGAGCGCGCGTCGCCGAACCAGGCGACGATCGGCGAGCCGCCCGGCCGGAACGCCACCGCGCCGGTGGCCAGCTGGTACTGCGCGTTGATGAAGTCCGTCCACGGCGCGCCGCCGCCACCCACGTTGTAGAGCCACTGCTGGGTGCCGTCCTCGACCGCGGCCTCGTCGTCGGTCAGCTGGGTCCGCACGGCGAACGCCCGCGGCCCGTCGACATCCGCCTTGTACTCGGCAACCGCGAACCGCGCGTCCGGCTGGCTGGCGCGGATCTCGCCGATGATCGAGAGCGCGTTGTTGCGGACGTTCGCGAGGACCGGGTCCATGCTGCCGGTGGTGTCGGCGAGGAACACGATGTCCGGCTTCGGCGCGACGTCCGGTGTGGTGACGTTCACGGGCAGCGACGAGCTCTCGCCCGGCGCGAGGGTCAGCGACACCGCGTTCGGGTCCACCCCGGGGGCGGCGGCCGCGGGCGTTGCCGTGCCGACCACCACCGCGGTCGACGCCACCACGGCGGCCAGCAGCAGGGCGCGCAGCCGAGTCATGGGTCTCCTCCCCTGGAGCTGGACCTGATGGACCTGACGCTGCTCGGCCGTTCGGGCCAGGGCAACAAGCCCGCCCGCGCGCTGCGCCGATGGTCCGCAACGGCGCCCGAAAGGGCGCGTTCGGCGGTACACCCGGGCGTTTGAGAGGCTTGCGTACATGGCGAACCGGTTGGCCGACGCGACGAGCCCGTACCTGCTGCAGCACGCGGGCAACCCGGTCGACTGGCGGCCGTGGTCGGCGGCGGCGTTCGCCGAGGCGCGGCGCCGCGATGTGCCGATCCTGCTGTCGGTCGGCTACGCAGCGTGCCACTGGTGTCACGTGATGGCGCACGAGTCCTTCGAGGACACCGAGATCGCCGAGCTGATGAACGCGAAGTTCGTCAACGTCAAGGTGGACCGCGAGGAACGACCGGACGTGGACGCGGTGTACATGACCGCGACGCAGGCGATGACCGGTCAGGGCGGCTGGCCGATGACCTGCTTCCTCACCCCGGACGGCGCGCCGTTCCACTGCGGCACCTACTACCCGCCTTCGCCGCGCCAGGGCATGCCGTCGTTCCGGCAGCTCGTCACGGCCGTCGACGAGGCGTGGACCAGCAGGGACGCCGACGTGCGCGAGGCCGGTACCCGCATCGTCGCGGAGCTGGCCAAGCAGAACGAGGTGCTTCCGGTGTCCACTGTGGACGATGAGGTGCTGGCCGGCGCGGCCGCGGCGATGCTGCCCGAGTACGACCGCAGGCACGGCGGGTTCGGCACCGCGCCGAAGTTCCCGCCGTCGATGGTGCTGGAGTTCCTGCTGCGCCACCACGAGCGCACCCGCTCGGTCGAGGCGTTGTCCATTGTGGAGGGATCGGCCGACGCGATGGCCGCGGGCGGCATCCACGACCAGCTCGACGGCGGCTTCGCGCGGTACAGCGTGGACGCCGGCTGGGTGGTGCCGCACTTCGAGAAGATGCTGTACGACAACGCGTTGCTGCTGCGGCTGTACACGCACCTCGCGTTGCGCACGAGCTCGGCGCGGCACCGCGAGGTGGCCGGGCAGACCGCGGAGTTCCTGTTGCGCCGGCTGCGCACGGCGGAGGGCGGGTTCGCGGCCTCGCTCGACGCGGACACCGACGGGGTCGAGGGCCTCACCTATGCGTGGACGCCCGCTCAGCTGGTCGACGTGCTCGGCGCGGACGACGGCGCGTGGGCGGCGGGCCTGCTGGGGGTCACCGAAGCCGGGACGTTCGAGCACGGGACGTCCACGCTGCGGATGCTGCGTGAGCCGGAGGTGCCGGCGAGGTGGACGCGGGTGCGCGAACGGCTCCTCGCCGCGCGCGACGCCCGGCCGCAGCCCGGCCGGGACGACAAGGTCGTGACCGCGTGGAACGGCCTGGCCATCGGCGCGCTGGCCTACGCCGGTGCCGCGTTCGGCGTCGCCCGCTGGGTCGATGCCGCGTCCGGCGCCGCCACGCTGGTCGCCGACCTGCACCTGGTGGACGGCCGGCTGCGGCGCGCCTCGCGGGACGGCGTCGCCGGTACCGCGGCCGGGGTGCTGGAGGACTACGGCTGCCTGGCCGAGGGGCTGCTCGCGCTGCACCAGGCAACCGGCGGCACGCGCTGGCTGGACGTGGCGGTCGGGCTGCTGGACACCGCGCTGGCCCGGTTCGCCGACACCGGCGCGGAAGGCGCGTTCCACGACACCGCCGACGACGCCGACGCGCTGGTCTGGCGCCCGTCGGACCCCAGCGACAACGCGAGCCCGTCCGGCGCGTCCGCCACCGCGTCCGCGTTGCTCACCGCGTCCGCCCTCGTCGGCCCCGACCGCGCGGGCACGTATCGGGCGGCCGCCGAGTCGGCCGTCGGGCGAGCCGGGTTGCTCGCCGGCCGCGCGCCGCGGTTCGCCGGCCACTGGCTGTCGGTCGCCGAGGCGCTCCGGCAGGGCCCGCTGCAGGTCGCGATCGTCGGCCAGGACGGCGACTCCCGCCGCGAAGCCCTCGTCGACGCCGCCCTCCGGCACGCTCCCGGAGGCGCGGTCGTGCTGGCCGGTTCGCCCGACGACGTGCCGTTGCTGGCCGACCGTCCGCTGGTCGACGGCCTGGCCGCGGCCTACGTCTGCCGCGGCTATGTCTGCGACCGCCCGGTCACCGAGGTTGCGGAGCTGCTGACGGCCTTGCGCTGAGCCGATCTCGCCGTGATCACGCCGGGGGATGAGCACTGAGCCACGCCGCCGCTCGGCGCGCCGACGCGCGTGACAGCCACGCGTCCTGAACCTGTTCTGCCAGCTCCTGCCGGGTGAGCTCATCGACGCGGCTGGCCCGCAGCAGCACCGATGGATGGCCGTTGAAATGCGCGGTGGTGAAGAACGGCGACGCCTGGTCCTGAACCAGCGCCTGCTTGTCCGCCTTGGACGCAACCCAGAAGACGATCACATCGTGATAGCGCTCCCCGGTCTCGGGATCGACCGCGTCCGGCCGCGGATTGCGGAAGAAGATGAACGACTTCCCACCCACCTGGTAGACCAGGTTGTCGCGGGACCCGTGCTCGACGGTGACGTGCGGCATGACGAGGGCCAACTCGTGTACGTCCTCGACCCGAGCGGGCCGGCTCCCGTCGGCCAACATGGGGTCAGCCTAGCTGGCTAGGCGCGGCGTCCCAGAGCTTCCACCACGCGGTTTCGCGGCGACCTCAGCCCATGTTTGTTGCCCGTGCCGTCGACGGCGATCTCGAATGACGCCGCGTCGAGCAGGGCCTGGTCGATGTCGTCAGCTCGGCATGGGTGGCCAGGTCGATTCGCCGCGGCTGGTAGGCCGGACCGAGCGTGTCTCGCATTCGGCCTCGGCCAGCTGTTCGAGGCCGGCCGGCCCGGCGTGGCCCGGGTCTTCCGCCTCGATCGCCGTGGCCAGCCGCCGGGCCGCGTGCGCGACTGATGCCGGGTGCTGGACACCCGAGCCAGCCGTTCTTGGGAATCGGCCGGCTGGCGAACCCGCGCTGCTCGCCGTCGCGCGCCGCGGTTCGCCGGCCTTTGGCTGTCCGCTGCCGAGGCTCCTCGACCGAGGGTTTCCGCCCCGAGTGAACTCCCTGGCGTAGTCGCGCGCTCCGTGTAACCTTGTAATTATGTAAGTCAGCCAGTTGGAGGCTGTCATGTTCGGAAGATGCGGGGTGGATTTCATGGGTCCGAGAGGGCATCGCTGGGGACCGGGCCGTGGCTGGGGCGGCCCCGGCGGACGCGGCCGGGGCCGCGGCGGCTGGCAGCAGGCCGACCTGCCGTCGGCGGATGACGCGTCGGCCTGGTTCGCCGGCCGGCTGCCGGACGGGTGGTTCACCGAGGGGCCGATGGTCGTGGTGGACCGCGAGGAGATCACGGTGGTCGGCCAACTGCCGCCACTGGAGGGCGAGTTCGCCGACGACGCCGCGCGGGCGGCCGCCGAGTCGGGCCGGATCAGCCGGTTCCGCGAGGAGACGCGCGACGAGCGGATCGAGATCGCGCGGCAGGCCGAGCACCGCTACGGCCGCAAGGTCGCGTGGGGCGCGAAGCTGGGCGAGACCGAGGAGCTGTTCACCACCCTGTCCGTGCCGGTGATGACCCGGCTGCGCCAGGAGGAGCGGCTGATCCTCGACACGCTGGTCGACGCGGGCGTGGCCCGCTCCCGCTCGGAGGCGCTGGCCTGGGCCGTCCGGTTGGTGGGCGAGCACGCCGACGAGTGGCTGTCGGGGCTGCGCGAGGCCATGTCCAAGGTGGACGACCTCCGCTCGAAGGGCCCCGAGCTGTAGGGCTCGCGCTGATACGCCGGCGGCGCGTCCGACGATGGTCCGGGCGTGCCGCCGGTCAGCTCGCCGCTCAGGGGTACATGGCCAGCCAGATCGCGATGTAGTGTTCGCCGGTCGGCGCCGGCCTCGACATGAGCGCCTGGCAGGCGCCCTGACCTGCGTGAACGTCTGCCGACAGTTCTCGCGGATTCTCAGGTCTGCCTGATTTGGGACGGCCTGGAGACGGCCTGATCATGGTTGCCTGGCGGGCAGCTCGGTCAGCTCGTAGCGCGGCCACGGCACGAGCTGGTTGCGGCTGATCGGGTGTCTGCGCGCCATCACTGTCTCCTGCCCCGCTGATGGCGCCTGCTCGCCGCTGTTCCCCTCGCCTTGGCCGTCGTTAGCACCGGGTCGTCGGTGTCAAGGGACGAGCGAAGCGAGATCGCGCCAGCGACGCCGTACGGCGCCCTTGATGCCGGCGGGCCGGTGTTAAACGATCACCAGGCGTGTGAGGGGCCGCCTGGTGACGAGCTGTTGGCTGGCCAAAGGCTGCGGAGAGGCGTCCTTGGAATCCAGTCCGCGCCGCCGGTGGTGGCGCTGCCGTCGCGAGCTCGTGGGCTGCGCCGCGCTGGCCGCCGGCGTGAGCGGAGCGGTAGCCGGCCGTGCCGCGATGGATGCGGTCCACGTTGCCAACGTGACGGGCCAAGGCGCGCCGCCTCCGGCGGCGCGCCTTGATCCCATCGAGCTATGTTCTGCAACCATACGACTAGCGCGACTAGCGCGAGACGACACACCGCGGGGAGGGAGCCCGTGCGAGCGGTGTGGCAGCGATGCGAAGGATGACGAGCGATGGCATACATTCCAACTTCGAGCCAGGGCGCTGCGCAAAGTCGTTTCTGCTGATCATGGTGTGTGTTGAGGGTTTTGGTGCAGGCGGAGGATGGTGAAGATCAGGTGTGGGTTGTTGCGGATCTTTCGGATGGTGGCGGCGATTTTGGTGTGCCCGGTTTGAC
>NZ_WHTD01000151.1 GCF_009379765.1 Actinophytocola sp.
CTCGATACTCGCCGCGACATACCGGGCCCGTCGTCCACGTTGATCCACAACGCGACAGACTCACAGATCGGCAGGTCAGACACATCACCGACACGCCTGACCTGTCCACCCCACCTCATGTGCGGAAGACGGGGCTAGCTCGCGTGCGGTCGGTGCCGGCGAGGGACAGCGTGACAGGTCATCACGGACCGACGGCCGGGCTTTCCGCTCAGGGCGCGCTTGTGTGCATGGGTGGTCAGGAGGTCGGTCGGGCGAGGTAGCGGCCGGTCGGCTCGCCGACGATCTTGCCGTTCTCCAGGACTCGGTGGCCACGGAGGAACGTGTCGGTCACCTTGGCGGTCAGCTCGAAGCCCTCGAACGGGGTGTACTCCTGGGACGACTCGGAGTCCTGTGCTCGCACCACCCAGGTGTGGTTCGGGTCGACCAGGGCGATGTCCGCGTCGAAGCCGACCGCGAGGTTTCCCTTGGCACGCAAGCCGTAGCGCCGGGCCGGGTTCCGTGCCACGAGTTGCGCTACGCGATGCGGCGCCAACCCGCGCCGGGTGCCCTCGGACACCAGGCCGGCCAGCAGGTACTCCGTGCCGCCGAAGCCCGACTTCGCCACGAATACATCGTCGCGCTCGGCGCCGAACTTCATCTCGTCCCTGCAGCACGCGTGGTCGCTCACCACCCAGTCGATCGTCCCGTCCAGCACGTAGGACCACAGCGCCTCGACGTCGTCGCGGTCGCGTAGGGGCGGGTTGACCTTTCCGCCGATACCGTGCGCCGTGCGGAAGTCCGCCAGCAGGTGGCCGATGGTGACCTCCCGGCGGAAGTCGATGTGCGGGAACGCCTCGGCCATCCGCAGCGCGGCGTCCACCGCCTTGTGCGAGCTCAGGTGCAGCAGGTTGATGTTGGTCAGCCCGGTCTCGTGCGCGAGGTAGGACGCGATCGAGATGGCCAGCCCCTCCGAGTGCGGGGGACGCGCGGCCGAGTACGCCTCCAGGCCGCTCAGCGTTCCCTCGCGCTCGACGATCCTGGTGTAGGCCGTCATGATCTCGGCGGTCTCGCAGTGCAGCGACAGTGAGATCTCGCCGGCCAGCGCGGGGAAGCGCTCGCGGGCGGCCTGGATCCCGCGCATCACGAACTCGAAGTGCGCGTAGTCGTACCGCTCGCCCTCCGGGATCATCAGGAACGAGCTCTGGTCGTCCGACCGCCCGTGCAGGCCGTGTGAGCCGTAGAACATGAACACCTTGAACGACGGCACCCCGGCCTCGGACACCAGCTCGGGGATCTCGTCGATGTGCTTACTCATCATCGGCGCCAGGTGGAAGCCGTAGTCCACATAGGCCCGTCCGTCGCTGCTCGCCAGCACCTCGGGGAAGAACGTCCGGTACTCGCCACCCTTGTTCAGGTAGTACTGCCCGGTCCGCATGTAGGTCAGCGCCGTGGTGACCCCGCCCTGGGCGCACGCCCGGCTCTCGGTCTCGGTGTCGGTGCCCAGCTCGTTGTAGATGCCCCAGTGCTGGTGGGCGTCCACGACACCGGGGAACGCCAGCCTGCCGTTGCCGTCGACCACCTCGGCCGCACCGTCCAGGTCGGGTGCGATCGCGGCGATCTTCCCGTCCCGCACGCCGATCGAGGTGCGCTGCGTGCCTTCGACGTCCGGCCGGACGAGGTCGACGTCGCGCAGGATGAGGTCGTACTCGGCCATCATTGAACTTCCTTTCCTGGTACCTGGATTCGGATGAGGTCGAGCAGCTCGTCCGGGCGCAGGTCCCGGCCAAGCCGCGCGACACCCTCCTCGACCGCCCGTGCCGCGCCGACGCCGAGGGCGTCCACGACGTTGTCCCGGAACTTCGTCGCCAGCTCCTCGGGCGTGAGCGGGTTGCCCGGCCCACCGCGGTTCACGAGTGCCTTCGCCATCCACTCGCGACCGTCGCGAGTGGATGATCGGACCACCGCGGGGAACTGGTTGGGAAAGATCCGGGTGCACTCCGCGTCGGCCACGACCTCGGCGCACGCCATCAGCCGCAGCCGGCTCGGGTCGGTCAGCAGCGCGGCGTCGTAGTCGGCGAGCCCGGCGCCGAGCCCCTGCCCGCCGAGCAGGCCGACGGCCGCCGCGTACGGCCCGCTGAACTGCGCCTCGTAGGTCGTGGTGGGCCGGCGCTTGCGTTCGATCGGCTCGCCGACGGTCCGCACCACCGGCCCGGGCACGCCGATGGTCAGCGACACGATCTCGTCCGGGTCGACACCCTGCTCGCGCAAGGACCGGCCGGCGTCGACGATCGTGTGGGTGAAGTGGTTCGCCGGATAGGGCTTGAAGAAGATGCCCGGCACCGCCCAGTCCTCGCCGAGTCGGTCGGTGATCGCGCGCGGGTCGTACGCACCGCGCAGGAAGGCCTCGAAGAACCCGAACCGGCCCTCCAACACGGTGGGCGGGCCGGTGAACCCGTGCCGCACCAGCTGCGCCGCGCTCACCGCGGAATGGGCGGCCCACCCGCAGTGCAGCCGCTTGACCGTGCCGCCGGTGCGGTTCGCCTCGATGACGCCGGAGGCCATCGACGCCGAGACGCCGATCGCGTGCCCGATCCCGGCCTCGTCCAGGTCGAGCAGCATCGCCGCCGCGACCGCGCCGCCGATGGCTCCGCACAGGGAGGTGGCGTGCTGACCGTGCTCGAAGTACACCGAGTTGTTGGTGTCGCGGTCGTAGCCGGCCATGCCGATCCGGACGCACACCTCCAGCCCGGCGGCGATCGCGGCGAGCAGGCGTTCGCCGTCGGCGCCGCCCGCCTCCGCCGCGGCCAGCGCGGCCGGCACCACCGACGCGCTGGGGTGCAGTACCGACGGCAGGTGCGTGTCGTCGTAGTCCAGCGAGTGCGCGAGCACCCCGTTGGCCAGTGCCGCGAGTGGCGCCGGCACCCGCTCGGCGTCCCCGATCATGTGCGCCTGCCCGGCCCCGCCCTGCTCGCGAACATAGGCCACGGCGGCGGCGCTGGTGTCCAGCCGGCGCGCCGCGACACACAGGCCGAGCACGTCCAGCACCCGGTCCCGGACGCTGGCGGCCACCTCCGCGGGCAGCGGCTTGTGCCGCGTCGTGTCGGCGAACCGGGCGAGTCGCGCACTCAGGGTCGGCGCGCCCTGTGACGTTGGTTCGCTCGCAAGCTCGCTCATGCTGTTACACCTGCCTCGCTCCGCTCGGCGTGGACGGCATTCGCGCGAAGCACGGTGGTTGGGTTGGTTGGTTTGCTCATGCGGTGGCACCTGCCTCGCTCCGCTCGGCGTGGACGGCATTCGCGCGAAGCACGGTGGTTGCGTTGGTTGGTTTGCTCACGCGGCCGCTCCCGCGGCGGGCACGACCGCGAGCGGCCGGACCGGCGAACCGGTGGCGCCGACCAGCTTCAGCGGTGAGAGCACGAACAGGAACTCGTGTACCGTGGCCGCGGCGAGCTCCTCCAGGTCCAGCGCCTCGACGATGAGCACGCCCCGCTCGACCAGCAGCACCCGGTGCGCGGGAAGCAGACTGTGCCCCTGAGCGGGCGGCAGGCACTCGAACGCGATCGTGTCCGCGCCGACCGCGTGCACGCCGCGGTCGGCCAGCCAGCAGGCCCCGGGCTCGCCGACCCCGGGGACGCCGGACGCGTGCCCGATGTACTCGGCCGGGTCGGAAGATCCGAAGCGGGTGCCCCAGCCACTGCGCACCAGCGCCACGTGGCCGGCGCCGAGGGTGACCCCCTGCCGGTCGAGGGTGCGGTCGAGGTCGGCCGGGGTGATCTCGTAACCGGGCGCGCAGCCGGACAGGCCGAGCGCCGCGGGCACGTCGAGCAGCACCCCTCGGCGGAACATCGGCTCGATGGTCTCCGCGCCGAGCGCGCGCATCGCCCCGCCGCGCTGCACGTCGGCGGCGTCCAGCCCGCCGAACAGCCGCCCGTCGTGGGAGACGTGGGAGAGCGCGTCGATGTGGGTGCCGACGTGGGTGCCGAGCGAGATGTGGTCGTTCGCGGCCGACCCGCCGTCGGCCCGCACCCCGTCGCCGTGCCGGCGGGGGAGCGTGTGCCAGTACGGCGGGTGGTTGGGCGACTGGGGCATGCCGCGGAACAGCGGGCGGCCGAGGTCGAAGGCCCGGACGCCGCCGTCCAGGACCGCGCTCACCCAGTCGGCGGTGCCGGCCCGGACGCGGGTCGACGAGTCACTCATGCGACCACGCCCCGCGACCGCAGCTCGCCGATCTCCTCGTCGCCGTAGCCGAGCTCGGTCAGCACCGCGCGGGTGTCCGCGCCCTTGGCGCCGCCGACATGCCGGATCCGGCCGGGGGTGCGGGACATCCGCCACATCACGTTGTGCATCAGGACATCCCCGAGTGTCTCGTCGACCGCGGTGGTCAGCATCTCCGTCGTCCTCACGTGCTCGTCGGCCACGACGTCGGCGGCGTCGTACACGGGTGCGACCGCCGCGCCCGCGGCCGCGAACCCGGCGAGCACCTCGTCCCGGGATCTGGCGCCGATCCACTCGCCGACGTGCCGGTCCAGCAGGTCGGCGTGCGCGGCCCGCCCGGCGCCGGTGGCGAACCACGGCTCGTCGAGCACATCCGGGTGCCCGACCAGGCGCATGACCCGCTCGGCGATGCTCTGCGCGCTCGTCGACACCGCCACCCACCTGCCGTCGGCGGTCAGGTAGGTGTTGCGCGGCGAGTTGTTCGTCGACCTGTTGCCGTGCCTGGTCTCCACGGTCCCGAGCTGGTCGAAGATCGTCGGGCCGGGGCCGACGGCGGTCAGCAGCGGCGTCAACAGGTTCATGTCCACGACCTGGCCGCGCGCCGAGCCCTCCGCGCGGTCACGCTCCCAGAGCGCCATCATCACCGCCGAGCTCGCGGCGATCCCGCAGATCGAGTCGGCGAGACCGAACGCGGGCAGGCTCGGCGGGCCGTCCGCCGCGCCGGTGAGGTGTGCGAACCCGCTCATCGCCTCGGCGAGCGTCCCGAACCCCGGCCGGGCGGCGTACGGGCCGGTCTGGCCGAACCCGGTGACCCGGACGATCACGAGCGCCGGGTTGCGCTCCCAGAGCACCTCGGGGCCCAGTCCCCAGCGCTCCAGCGTGCCCGGCCGGAAGTTCTCGATGAGCACGTCGGACCGCTCGGCCAGGCGCAGCAGTATCTCCGCACCGTCCGATTCGGACAGGTTGGCGGCGACCAGCCGCTTGTTGCGGGAGATCTCCTTCCACCACAGCGGTTCGCCGTCCTTGCTCGGCCCGTGGCCGCGCATCGCGTCGCCGTGCCGCGGGTGCTCGATCTTGACCACCTCGGCGCCGAAGTCGCCGAGGATCTGGGCGCACAGCGGGCCGGCGAGGATCGTCGACGCGTCGATCACCCGCAGCCCGTGCAGCGGTCCGTCCTTGCCGGACAAGGGTTTCTCGGTCATCCCTGGGCTGTCCCCCTCGGTTGGTCGATGGTGTCCGCGAGCGTGCCGGCGAACACCTCGGGATCCTGCTCGGCCACGAAGTCGGTGGCCCCGGGCAGCACGTGGGCCCTGCGGTGCGGCACGGCCGCGACGGCGCGCTCGTGCATGTACCCGATCCGGTCCGCGGACCCGCCGAGCAGCAGGTCGACCGGCCCGGCCCGGTCTGCCGAGCCTGCCAGGTCGTGCCGCCAGATCGCGCGGTAGGACGACGCGAAGTCCTGGCCCGCGTTCAGGTAGTCCCGGACGATCTCGGTGACCAGGCCCGGCCCGGCCAGCGGGTACTCGCCGCGCACCCTGCGCCAGATCCAGCCGAGGTGCTCGCCGTCACCGGACAGCGGGTAGGGCGGCGCGAAGTCCGCGAGCCGCGCCGCGCGCTCGGCCTCGGTGTAGACCGGCACACCGTGCAGCACGACCCCGGCGGCCCTGCCCGGCTGCCGCGCCGCGGCGTGCAACGCGAACACCGCGCCGGTCGCCCGCCCGAACAGCCACGGGCGCCGCGCTCCGAGCGCGTCGGCGACGAACCAGGCCACGTCGGCGTAGCGGTCGACGTCCCACTCGCCGGTGGGGGGCGCGGACTCGCCGTACCCGGGGGTGTCCACCGCGACCGGCACGCAGAACGCCGCCAGCCGGTCCAGCACGAACCGGTAGCGCCGCGAGGAGAGCGGGCTCTGGTGCAGCATCACCAGCAGCGGCCGGCCGCCGGCGAGCCGGTCGGCGGGCGGCTCGGCGCCGGCGTACCGGTAGTGCAGCTGTCCCCAGGGCGCGGCCAGGTATCCGGCGGTCATGCCGACTCGCCGGTGGGCAGCAGCGCATCGCTGCGCTCCGCCCGGAGACACGCGACGTCGTGGCCCTCGGCGACCGGCCGGAACGCGACGGGCCCGGCGGAGCACTCGTCGATCTCGATCGGACACCGTCCACTGAGGACGCAGGCGGTCGGCGCTGTGGACGGGTTCGGGATCTCGCCCTGCAGCGGGATGTGCTCGCGCCTCTCGCCGACGACCGTGCTCAGCGTCGCCGACATCAGCGCCTTGGTGTACGGGTGTTTCGGGTTGCCGAGCACCTCGGCGGTCGGGCCCTGCTCGACGATCTGGCCGAGGTACATCACCGCGACCCGGTCGCTGATCAGCCCGACGGTCGCCAGGTCGTGCGAGATGAAGATGTAGGAGATGCCCTGCTCCCGCTGCAGGTCCCGCAGCAGGTCCAGCACCCGCGCGCGCACCGACACGTCCAATGAGGACGTCGGCTCGTCCAGCACGACCAGCTCGGGCCGGGTGATGATCGCGCGGGCGATCCCGATGCGCTGCTGCTGGCCGCCGCTGAGGTTGCGCGGGTACCGGTCGGCGTGCTCGGCGGTGAGACCGACCCGCTCCAGCATCGCCACGACCTTCTCCCTGCGCTGCTCGCGGCTCAGCTCCCGGTCGTGGATGACGAGCGGCTCGGCGACGATGTCGCCCACCTTTATCCTGGGGTTCAGCGACTCGTAGGGCTCCTGGAACACCACCTGGACGCGGGAGCGCAACGCGCGCAGCGCCGGCTTGCGCAGGGTCCCGAGTACGGTCCCGTCGAAGGCGACCTCGCCGGTGGTAGGGGTGATCAGGCCGAGCGCGATCCGGCCGAGGGTGGACTTGCCCGACCCGCTCTCGCCGATCACGGCCACGGTCTCCCCGGCGCCGACCGACAGCGACACCCCGTTGACCGCGTGGACCTCCTTGCCGCCGCGGCGGAACACGTGCCGGATGCCGGTCAGCTCCATGAGGCTCATCGGTCGACACCCGCCTCGTGCAACGAGCTCGCCAGCGACCACGGCGCCGGTGGGACCGCCGCGAGCAGCTGCTTGGTGTACGGGTGCTCCGGCGCGCCGAACACGTCGGCCACCGGCCCGCTCTCCACCACGTGCCCGGCACGCATGACCACCACCTGCTGGCAGTACTGGGCCACCACCGCGAGGTCGTGCGTCACCAGCAGCAGCGATCGGTTGCCGGCGGCCACCTGGGCGGCGATCAGGTCCAGGATCTGGCGCTGCACGGTGACGTCCAGCGCGGTCGTCGGCTCGTCCGCGATGACCAGCGGCGGGTCGTGCAGCATCGCGAGGGCGATCACGACGCGCTGCGCCATGCCGCCGGACAGCTCGTGCGCGTAGCCGCGCAGCACCCGCTCCGGCCCGCGGACGTGGACCGACGCCAGCCGCTCCAGCGCGAGCTCGCGGACGGCCGAGCGGCTCATCCCGCGGTGCGCGCGGACCACGTTGGCGAACTGCTTCTCGATGGACAGCACGGGGTTGAGCGACCCGAACGGGTTCTGCGCGACGAAGCCGATCCGCCGGCCGCGGACGCTCCGCAGCTGGGGGCGGGTCGCCCGGCACAGGTCCAGCCCGTCGAACTCCGCGTGGCCCGCGACGACCCGGCCCGGTGGCGGCAGCAGGCCCAGGATCGACCGGATCGTGACCGACTTCCCGGAGCCGGTCTCGCCGACCAGCCCGACCGCGATCCCTTGCGGCACCTCGAAACCGATGTCCTCGATCGCCGTGAACCGGCCGCCCCTGGCGCGGAACTCGGTGGTGAGCCCGGAAACGGTCAGCATGTCAGCTCCCCTCCACCCGGCGCTGGATGCCGTTGGCCAGCACGTTGAGGCTGCCGATCGCGATGAAGATCGCCACGCCCGGCCAGATGGCCACCCACCACTGGCCCGTCGCGATGCCTTGCGCGCCGACCTGCACCATCGACCCCCAGGTGGGATCGGGCGGGGACACCCCGACGCCGAGGAAGTTCAGCGCCGCGATCACGATGATGGCGTTGGCCGCGGTGAGCGAGCACTGCACGAGGCAGACGTCGACCACGTTGGGCAGGATGTGGCGGAACACGATCCGGCGCGGCCGCGCGCCCATCGCCACCGCGGCCTCGATGAACCGGCCGTCCCGGATGGACAGTGCCTCGCCGCGGATGAGCCGGATGAACCGCGGGCCGTTGATGATGACGATGGCGTAGATGATGTTCTGGATGTTGTTGCCGGTCAGCGACACGATCGTCACGGACAGGACGATCAGCGGGAACGACTGGAACGCGTCCAGGGCGCGCATGAGCCGCTCGCTCCACCGGCTCTTGGTGGACAGCGGCAACCCGACCAGCAGTCCGACCAGCAGCGAGGCCAGCGTGCCGATGAGCGCGAGCGGCAGGTCCCGCTGCCCGGCGGCGACGACGCGGGAGAACACGTCGAAGCCGTTGGCGTCGGTGCCGAAGATGTGTTGCCCCGACGGGGTTTGCAGCACGTTCGTGGGATCGGGCGTGATCGGGTCGTAGGGCAGTGGCGCGAAGAACGCCGCGAGCAGCATCAGGAGCAGCATCCCGCCACCCGCGGTGATGCCGGGGTTGGTGCGCACGAACAGCCAGGACGCGGACCCCGCTCGGGACATCAGCCGTTCACTCATAGCTCACCCGCGGGTCGAGGGCCAGGACCACCAGGTCCAGCACCAGGAACAGGGTCAGGGTCATCAGGCCCGCGGTGATCACGAACCCCTGGATGACCGGGACGTCGACCTTGAGCACGCCGTCGAGCGCCCACTGGCCCATGCCGCGCCAGTTGAACACCCGCTCCACGATGGCCGCGCCGCCGAGCAGCGAGCCGAACAGGATGGCGATGTAGGTGATCACCGTCGTGCGTGAGGCCAGGAACGCGTAACGCACCACGGTCAGCTCGCGCAGCCCGCACGCCCGGGCGAACTCGACCTGCGGGGTGGTCAGCGCGGTGCCCATGCTGCCGCGGGCGGTCTTGGCGAAGTACGCGGAGTAGACGAGCCCGAGCGAGCCGACCGGCAGCACGGCGTGGCCCAGCGCCGAGCCCAGCGTCGTCCAGTCGCCCCGGAACAGGCTGCCGAAGATCAGGAAGGGGGACTGGCCGGTGCCGGCGTCGACGGGCAGCCGGCCGATCGGTGCGGGGGCCCAGCCGAGCAGGAAGAAGAAGACGTAGATCGCGACCAGCGCGAGGAAGAAGTCCGGCACCGACTGGAGCACCGAGGTGACCCCGCTCATCACCCGGTCCGGCCAGCGCCGGCTGAAGTAGGCGCCGACCACGCCGATCACCAGGCCGAGGCCGACCGCGAGGACCAGGGACAGCGTCACCAGCTCGACGGTGTTGGGCAGGAACTTGCCGATGTCGGAGAGCACGGGCTCGTTGGTGAAGAACGACGTGCCGAGGTCGCCGTGCAGCAGGCGGTCCCAGTAGGACAGATAGCGGTCCCACAGCGGCTGGTCCAGGCCGAGGTCGTGGTTGACCCGCGCGACCTGTTCCGGGGTGGCGAAGTCGCCGAGGATGGTGACCGCCGGGTTGCCGGGGATGAAGAAGACCAGCACGAACGACACGCTGCCGAGCACGAACAGGGAGATCGGCACGATGGCGATCCGGACGAGGGTGTAGCGCAGCACCGGGTGTCGGCGCTTCCACGACAGGCGGGGCTCGGCCAGCTGGGTACTCATAGGACACTCACCCCGCCGTCCACCGCGACCGTCTGCCCGGTCACCATCGCCGCCTGCGCCGAGGCCAGCCAGCGGACCGCGTCGGCGACCTCCTGGGCGGTGACCACCCGGCCCAGCGGGATGGTCGCCAGCTTCGCGGCCATGTACTCGGTGTCGTCGAGTACGTCGGAGGTCATCGGTGTCGCCACGATCGTCGGCGCGACCGCGTTGACCCGGATCCCCGCGCCCGCCCACTCCAGTGCCAGGATCTTGGTGAGCTGGATGATCGCGGCCTTGGTCACGCCGTACATCGCCGCGCCCGCGATGGCGACCAGGCCGCCGGTCGACGCGAGGTTCACGACGGCGCCGCCGCGTTCGGCCAGCGCGGGGTGGGCCGCCTGGCACATCCGGAACGTGCCGTTGAGGTTGACGTCGACCACGTTGCCCCACAACGACTCCGGCATGTCCTCGGTCCGGCCGCGGGCGTTGATGCCGGCGTTGTTCACCAGCAGGTCCAGTCGCCCGAAGCGGTCCAGGACCTCGGCGACCGCGGCCCTGCACGAGTCGCCGGAGCGGATGTCCAGCCCGACCGCCTGCGCGGCGCCCGGTGGGTCGGTGCCCGCGTCGGCGCCCGCCATGTCGGCCGCCACGACCGTGTACCCGTGCTCGGCGAGGTCGGCGCAGATGACGCGGCCGATGCCGCCCGCGGCACCGGTCACCAGTGCGGTGCGCGGCTCAACCATGCCGCACGCCTGCCTCGGCGACCGGCGTCGTCCACTCGGTACGGGCCGACTCGGGCAGTGGCAACGACATCAGCGCGACGTCGGGGCTCGCCGGACCGTCCACCCCGGCCAGCCGCAGCAGAGCCCACAGCGTCGCCAGGTTGCTGCTCACCGCCGGCAGGTCGGTGTCGACCTCGACCGCGCGGAGCACGTCCAGCGTGCGCCAGTTCGTGCAGCTGATCACGACGGCGTCCGCGCCCCCGGTGTCCATGGCCGTCGCGGCCGCGTGGCTCGCCGTCGGCTCCAGCCTGCCTTTGTCCAGGTTGGACAGCACGTGCAGGTCGTTGCGGCCGGCGACCCGGAAACCGGCCTGGGTCAGGTATGCCACCGCCCCGTCGGCCACCGGGGCGACGTAGGGGGTCGCGACCGCGAGCGTGGTGGCCGACAGCGCGGTCAGCGCCGCGACCAGCGCGTTGCTGGTGGTCACGATCGGCACGCCGTACCGCCTCGTGAGCTCGGCGCACATCACCTCGTCGGAGTCGCGGCCGGCGAGGAAGCTCACGGACGTACAGGCATAGGCGACGGCGTCGGCGCCGAGGCTGACCAACTCGGCCACCGCGCGCTCCAGGTGGGCGTGCATCGCGAGCAGGCTCGCCGCCTTCTCGGCCTCGGTGGCGACCTCGGCGACCAGCACCCGGGTGGCGTACACCGCGACGCCCGCCGGGACGTGCGCGCCGAACTCCGGCTCGACGGTGGTGTTGGTGGACGGGACGATGACGCCCAGCCGCGCTCTCCTGCCGTACATCAGCGCGCCTCCGCCGGTTCGCCGGGCCGCAGCGGGACGCGGTACGCCAGCTCGATCTCGGCCAGCAGGTCGACCACCTCGTAGTCGAGGTCGAGCCGGTCGCCGGTGTCCGGGTCGCGCAGCGTCGCCGACCAGGACCGGCCGAACGCGATCTTCCTCGCGAGGCTGGTATATGTGCCGCAGTACACCAGGTACGTCGCCGGCAGCTCGGTGACCCGCTCGCCGAGTATCGTCAGGACCTCCGGCGGGGACAGGAAGACCGACGCGAGCGAGCTCTGGTACAGCTCACCGTCCACCGTGGACTCCAGCATCAGCCGGGGCCAGGCGGGCTCGACGTCCACCCACCGCCAGACCCGGCGACCCAGCACGCTCGGGCAGTACTGCTTGGACCAGATGATGCTCGCCCGCTCCAGGTCCCGGTCGGTGTGGTCGGAGCCGACGCCGACGTACAGCTCGCCGCCGTCGACGACCAGCACGATCTCCACCTCGCCGGACGTGCGGTCGCTGTGCACGCCGATCGTCGGGTCCGTGGTGACCGAGCTGGTCGCCATCGGGTAGATCCGTGGCGCCGGGATGTCGAACGCGATCCGCACCCCGACGTCGGCGACCTCCTCCTGGTGGGCCACCGCCGACGTGGCGTCGACGGTGGCCGAGCCCAGGTTGTAGACCCGCGCGGGGGAGACCGCGAGCGGGCGGTCCGCGTCGGCGGCCTGGCCGACGAGCAGCGAGAACGTGGTCACCGTGGCCCTCCCAACAGATTGTCTACTCAGGACTCGTCGAAGACGCGGTCGAGGACCTGGGTGGCCTCCTCGACGGTAGGCACCCCGCCCGGCAGCGCGGACAGCAGGATCGCCTCCAGCACCTCGCGGCGGCTGGCGCCGTTGCGCATGGCCCGCTTGCCGCTCCAGACGATCCCGTCCGGGTCGCCCTTGACCGCGGTGGTGATCCCGACCAGCACCAGGTACCGGGTCTTGAGGTCCAGCGCCCGCGGCTCGTCGGCGAAGAGCAGGTCCGAGGCGAGGTCGTCGTACTTGCGCAGGATCTGCGGGTCGACCTCGGCCATCAGCTCGTGCACCGGCAGCAGGTAGCCGCGGCGCGCCTTGACCTTCTCGAGGACCTGCTCGTCGGTCAGCTCGGCGGATCCGGTGGGTTCGGTGGTGGACATGGGGTTCAGATCTCCCTTCCGGCGAGTTCGCCTTCCCAGATGGCGTTGAAGATGCGGCGCGGCGACACGCAGTCGCCGATCGCGCGCACCGGCACCGTGCCCTTCAGCTCGTGGTACAGCGCGTCGTCCGCGGCGTTGCCGGTGCTGAGCACCACCGCGTCCACCGACTCGTGGCGGGTCGTCGCGCCGGTCCAGACGTCCCGCAGCACCACCGAGTCCTCGACGATCTCGGCGACCTCGTGGTCGGTGACGAACGTGATGCCCTTGCCCCGCACCCGGCGGTAGGTGGCCTGCAGGTCGCGGCTCGCCTCGAGGTCTGGCGAGACCTGCGGCAGCCGGGTGACGACCACGACCTCGTGCCGGCGGTCGGCGAGGTACTCCGCGGCCACCAGCGGCTGCCGGGCCCCGGTGTCGTCGAAGATCATCACCCGCGGGCCCACCTCCGCCTTGCCGGCGAGCACCTCGTTGACCGAGTACACGTTCCACTGGTCGGCGCCAGGGACGATGGAGTCGTCGCCCCAGGACGCGGGGTGCAACGAGCTCCAGCCGGTCTTCAGCGGCGTGGACCCGGTGGCGATGACCACCTCGTCGTAGCCGCCGGCCAGCTCGCCGGCCGCCACCCGGTGGTCGAGCTTGACGTCCACTGTGGACTCGTCCAGCCGGGAGGCGAGCCAGTCGGTGATGCCCTGCCACTCGGCGTAGGTCTCCGACCGGCCGATGAGCCGCACCTGGCCGCCGAGCTCGGACGCTTGCTCGAACAGCGTGACGTGGTGCCCGCGCCGGGCGGCGGTCAGCGCGGCCCGCATGCCGGCCGGCCCGCCGCCGGCGACCGCCACCCGCTTCGCGGTCGCCGCGTCGGTGAGCGTGCCGACCCCCAGCTCGGCCTCCCGGCCGACCGCCGGGTTGTGCACGCAGGCCAGCGGCGAGTTGACGATCGAGGCCATGCACCAGTTGGCACCGACGCACGGGCGGATCTCCGCCGCCTTGCCCCGCAGGGCCTTGTTCGGCCACTCCGGGTCGGCGATGAGGGTGCGGGCCATGCCGATCATGTCGGCCTTGCCGGCGGCCAGCACCTGCTCGGCGAGCTCCGGGGTGTTCATCCGGCCGGCCACGACCACCGGCAGCTCGGGGACGGCCGCCTTGATCCGCGCGGTGTCCTCGACCTGGAACCCGGCCGGTTTCGGCGTGGCGCCGTAGATGTTCATCCGCTCCACGTAGGTGCCCTGGGTGACCGAGATGTAGTCGACCATCCCGGTGTCGGCGATCGCGCGGGCGATCCGCACCCAGTCCGCGTTGGACAGTCCACCCGGGACGTCGCCGTCGCTGCCGTTGATGCGGACCCCGACGATCTTGTCCCGGCCGGTCTCCGCGCGGGTGCGCTCGATGATGTCGAGCACCAGCCGCAGCCGGTTCTCGAAGCTCCCGCCGTACTGGTCGGTCCGGTGGTTGGTCGCCGGCGAGAGGAACTGGCCGAGCAGGTACCCGTGCGCCAGCCCGTGCACCTCGACCCCGTCCAGCTCGCCCTCGACCGCGTAGCGCGCGGCCAGCACGTAGCCCTGGATGAGCTCGCCGATCTCGTCCTGGGCCAGGACGTGCGGCATCTCCCGGTACACCGTGCAGGGTACCGACGACGGCGCCCACACCGGCAGCCGGTTGACCGTGCCGCTGGTCTCCCTGCCCCGGTGCCACGGCTGGGCGAGCAGCAGGCAGCCGTACTCGTGCACGGCGGCGGCCAGCTTCTTGTAGTTGGGGACCACGGCGGGATCGAAGGCGAAGATCTTTCCCTTGTACGGCTGGGTCGTCGGGTGAACGGCCATCGCCTCCATGGTGATGACCCCGACACCGCCCTTGGCGCGTTCGGCGTAGTAGTGCACGTGCTCGTCGCTGAAGTTGTGGTCCTTCACCAGCTGCGTGCTGTGCGCGGTCATCCAGACGCGGTTCTTGGCGGTCTTCGGTCCGATCCGCAACGGGCTGAACAGGTTCGGGTAGTCGGTCACTCGGTCATCCCTGCTTGAGCGTGTACACGAACATCTCGCCGTTCGGCGCGTGCTGGTAGTTGGTGAACCCCTCGCGGACGGCGTGCACGAAGTCGCGGTCGACGATGTAGATGAACGGCGGGTTCTCGACCATCACCTCGGCGGCCCGGGACACCAGCGAGTCGCGCTCGGCGCCGGGGGACATGACCCCGATCTGCCTGGCGAGGTCGTCCAGCTCGGCGTTCGCGTAGCCGTAGGTGTTGAGCTTGCTGAACGAGGAGTTGTAGAGGAACACCGAGTAGTACGGGTCGGCGACGGCCGGCGGCTCCAGGTAGAGCAGCGCCTGGAAGTTGCCGTCGTGGTAGATCGTGTTGATCTCCGTCGCGCTGGCCACCGTCTGGATCTTGACGTCGATGCCGATCTCGGCGAGCTGGCTCTTGAGCAGGATGGCGATCTGCTCGGCCTCCGGCCCCGGCCGGCTCGGGCTGATGGCCATGGTGATCGACAGCTTGCCGACGCCGGCGCCGGCGAGCAGCTGCTTGGCCTTGTCGACATCGTGCTGGTAGGTGCCGGACTCCGAGTGGGTGCCGCCGTAGGCCTGGCTGATCCCGTACTTCGCCGGCTTGTTGAAGCCGCGGTATACGGCCTTGACGATCGACTCGCGGTCGATGGCCATGGAGATCGCCTTGCGGACATCCGGCTTGCCGAGGTTCGGGTCCTTGGCGTTGAGCACCAGCGGGATGCGGTCGGCGGAGGCGCAGGTCTGCACGTCGACGCCGGGGGTGTCCTTCAGCTGGTCGTACTGCTCGTACTGCAGGCCGGTGGCGTAGGTGGCGTTGCCGGTGGACACCAGCTGGGCGCGGCTGGAGGCGTCCGGCACCGAGAGGAACACGAGCGTCTTGACGTCGCCGCGCTCGCCCGAGTAGTTGGGGTTCGCCTTGAGGGTGAGCCGGTCGCCGGCGGCGAAGTCACCCGGCGTCTGGGTCCACGGGCCGAACGTTGCGCTGTTGTCGACGAGGTACTTCTTGCCCCACGGATCCGCGTCGGTGACGTGCTTCTTGACCTCGGTGCTGTCCAGGATCCGGAACGCCTGCCAGGTCAGGACCGCAAGGTCCATGGCGGTCGCGGAGTTGAGGTGGATCTCGAAGGTCTTGTCGTCGACGACCTTGATCGGGTCCGTCGCGTAGTCGGCGACGTCCTGCATCAGCGTGTTCGGCGTGCTGACCTCCAGCGCGATCAGCCGGTCGAACGTCCACTTGACATCGTTGGCCGTGAGCTCGTTGCCGGCGGCGCTCTTCGCCGCACGGAGCTTGACGGTGATGACCTTGCCGTTGTCGCTGCGCTCGTGGGACTCGGCGAGCTCACCCTCGAGCTGGTCGACGTTGGCGAGCGTGTCGCAGCCCTGGTTCGGCAGCTTCTCGGTGCCCCACCGGAACAGTGAGCTGCCGAGCTCGAAGCCGATGTTGCGGGACGGGTCCCCCTGGTAGTCGGCCGGGTCGAGGCTGGTGGGTAACCCGGTCAGCGCGTAGGTGAACGTCGACTGCGCGCCGGACCCCGCACCGCTCGACGGCGTGCTGCCGCCACACGCGGTCAGGCCGAGCGACGCCGCCACCACGACCACCGCGGCACGTGTTGCCCGCCGGCCTCGAAGCGTCGCCCATGTTGTCCGGTATTGCGGGATTCTGGTCATCGCGCATCCTCAAGTGTTCCGGTCAGCGGGAATGGCTTGTCACGTTGTCCCAGATTTGAATACCATCGGTCTGCGCTGTCAAGCCCGACTACTGACCGAAACAGACCCGTAACGGTTGAAGCCGCAACTAACACGGGTGCCCAGATGGTGCGCTCACGACTGCCCGGCGACCAGGAAAGGAGACGCGATGAACACCCGCGTGGACCTGTTCGAGCCGGTGCTGGCGGGTCGCCTGTGGCTGCGGAACCGGGTGGTCATGCCGGCGCACACCACGAACTTCGCCGTCGACGGCGGCTTCTCCGCGCGCCATCTGGCCTATCACCGGGCGCGGGCCGCGGGCGGGGTCGGCCTGATCATCACCGAGGGCATGCGGGTGCACCCGACGAGCCTCGGACGCACGAACACCGTCGCCGCGTTCGACGACCGGATCGTGAACTCGCTCGGCGAACTCGTGCGCACCGTGCACGCCGAGGGCGCGAAGCTCGCGGGCCAGCTGCTGCACGTCGGCCGGCAGGCGGGCGGCCACGGCGTGCTCACCGCACCCTGGGGCGCCTCGCCGATCCCGTGGTCGGCCACGGCCGCCGTGCCGCACGAGATGACCACGGCGGAGATCGCGGAGGTCGTGGCCGCGTTCGGCGCCGCGGCGGCCCGGGTCGAGTCGGCTGGCGTCGACGCGGTCGAGATCCACCTCGGCCACGGTCACCTGCCACAGCAGTTCCTGTCCCCGGCGAGCAACCGCCGCACCGACGGCTACGGCGGCAGCCTGACCAACCGGCTGCGGTTCGCCCGCGAGGTGGTCGAGTCCGTGCTCGCCGCCATCTCCGCGACCCTGCCGGTCGTCCTGCGGATCAGCGGCGACGAGTTCCTCGCCGGCGGCCTTGACCTCGGGCAGATGCTGGCCGCCACCGAGCCGCTGGTCCGCGACTACCCGGTGGATCTGTTGCACGTCAGCCATTCCGCGTACGTCGGCACCGCGAGCGTGGCCACCCAGATCGCGGACATGAGCTTCCCGCCGATGCCGTTCCGGCACCTGCCGCGGGCGTTCAAGGAGGCGTTCCCCGACCTCGCGATCCTGGCCGTCGGGCGGGTCGACAACCTGGACAACGCCCAGGCGCTGCTGGACGACGGCGACGCGGACCTGGTCGCGCTGGCCCGCCCGCACATCGCGGCGCCCGCCCTGGTCGCCCGGCACCGGGACCCGGCCGCGCCGCCCGCCCGCCACTGCATCGCCTGCAACCAGGGGTGTGCCGGCCGGCTGGAGCTGGGCCTGCCGATCAGCTGCGTGGTCAACCCCGAGGTCGGTTTGGAGCAGGAGTGGGCCGCGTTGCGTGCCGCGGCGCGCTCGGGTTCCCCCCGCCGGGTGCTCGTGGTAGGCGGTGGGCCTGCGGGGATCGAGGCCGCGTGCGCCGCCGCGTCGGTGGGCCACCGGGTCACGCTCGTCGAGGCGGAGCGGGAGCTCGGCGGCGCGCTGCGGCTGGCCGCCCGGCTGCCGATGCGCACCGGGTTTCGGCTGATGATCGACCAGCTGGCGGCGGCCGTGCGCCACCACGGGGTCGATGTCCGGCTCGGCACGCCGGCCGGCTCGGCACTGCTCGGTGGTGAGCCGGGAGGGGACTGGGACCACGTCGTGCTCGCGACCGGCGCCGCGCCCACTCCCGATGCCGACGACGAGGCCTATCCGACGGTGTCCGTCCAGCAGGCGGTGGAGCGCCCCGAGACGACGGGCGCCCACGTGGTGATCATCGACGAGGACGGGACCACGACCGCGCTCGCACTGGCCGACCTGCTGCTCGGCCACGGCCGCCGGGTCACGCTGGTGACCGACCGGCCCGCGCTGTCCTGGCGGGTGCCGGTCTACACCCGCCCCGCGCTGCTGGACCGGCTGCGCGGCAGGGGGTTCTGCGCGGTGCTGATGCGGGTGCCGGCCGGGATGGACGGCGACGCGCTGAGGTGTGTCGACCCGATCTCGGGCCGGTCGGAACGGATCGAGGACGTGTCGTCGGTCGTCCCGCTCCGCGTCCCGAGCGCGCGCACCGACCTCGAAAACCACCTCAGGGCAACGGAACGGGCGGTGGGACACCAGTTGGTCGGTGATGCATACACTCCCCGAACCGCGCTGGAAGCGGTGTTCGAGGGCCGGCTTGCCGGGCTGACCGCGTCGCGGACCCCAGACGTGCTCGCCGCGGGCGCCGCGCTGCGCGGGCGACTGTGAACCGAGAACGAGCGGAGGGGACGCGATGCAGTCGGTCGACCGGGTGACCGCGGTGTTGATGTGCTTCACCAGTGGCGAGCCGGAGTTAGGGGTCACCGAGATCGCGCAACGCCTGGAGTTACCGAAGAGCGCCGTGCACCGCATCCTCGAAGCACTCACCGGAGCGGGGATGACCACCAAGGAGTACGAGCGCGGCAAGTACCGCCTCGGCCCGCGGGCGACCGAGCTCAGCCTGGCCGCACTGGGCACTGTGGACGTTCGGTCGCTGGCGCTGCCGGTGATGGAGGAGCTGCGGGACAGCACGGGGGAGACGGTGACGCTCAGCTTCGTGATCGGCAACGAGCGGGTCTACGTCGCGCAGGTCGAGAGCAAGCAGGACGTCCGGATGACCGTCGAGGTGGGCAGGCGGGCGCCGCTGTACGCGGGCGCGTCCGGCCGGGCGATCCTGATGACGTTCGGCGAACAGGAGCTCGACCAGTACCTGGCGCACGTCGCGCTCACCCCGCTCACCGACCAGACGGTGCGGGACCGCGACGTGCTGACCGACGTGCTCGACGCGGACCGGCACCGCGGGTACACGCTCAGCAGCGGCGAGCGTGATCCCTACGCGGCCGCCGTCGCCGCGCCCATCGTCGGCCGGAACTCGCGGGCGTTCGCGTGTTTCAGCGTGTGCGGGCCGCGCGCCCGCCTCGACGCGCCGCTGCTGGACTCCACCGGTCCCGCGGTGGTCGACGCCGCCGAGCGGATCTCCGAGATGCTGCGGGGTAGCTGATGAACGGCGCCGACGGCCGCGGTCGCAGCTTCCTCTACGTGCCAGGACATCGGCGGGAGCGGATCCACCGGGCCGTCGGCAGCGACGCCGACGCCGTCGTGATCGACCTGGAGGACGCGGTCCCCGCCGCGGCGAAGGGATCCGCCCGCGACACGGTCCGCGCGGTGCTCGATGCCGGCGCCGCCGGTCCGGTGTGGGTGCGGGTGGACGGCACCGATCCGGAACCCGACATCGCGACCGTGGTCGCGCCGTCGCTGACCGGGATCTGGGTGCCCAAGGCGGAACCCGGGCTGCTGGGCCGGATCGACGCGTTGCTCGCCGCCGCCGAGCGCGATCGCGGCCTGCCGCCGGGCGGTGTCGCCGTGGTCGCCCTGATCGAGACCGCCGCCGGGGTGCTGCACGCCGAGCAGGTCGCCCGGTCGCCGCGGGTCGTGCGGCTGGGTGTCGGCGAGGCCGACCTGGCCGGCGAGCTGCGGCTGCGGCCCGACGACGAGCGGACCGAGCTGTTCGGCATCCGGCTGCAACTGGTGCTCGCCTCGGCGGCGGCCGGCCTCGGCGCGCCGATCGGGCCGGTGGAGACCAACGTGAGTGACCAGGACCTGCTCGTCAGGACCACGCGAACCCTGCTCCGCCAAGGGTTCCGCGGCCGGACGGCGCTGCATCCCCGGCAGCTCGCCACGATCAACGCGGTGTTCACGCCCACGCCGGCGGAGGTCGCCGCCGCGACCGAGCTGCTGGCGGACTTCGCCACCGGGAACGCGAACGGCGACGCCGCCCTGGTCGACCGCCACGGCAGGTTCGTCGACCCCGCCGTGCTGCGGACCGCCCGCGAAACCATCGCCCGCGCCACCCAGAACCCGCGAGTCCAACGCTCGTGACCCGCGAGTCCAACGTCCAGGACCCGCGAGTCCAACGCTCGTGACCCGCGGCGGTCGTGCCCGGTTGGAACCGGGTCGTCCGGCGTGGCATCAGAGCGGAATGGGTCGACACCTGAAGCTGGCCATCTGGGGCGCGGTACTGGTCCTGGCGCCGTTCGTGATCTTCGTCGGGGCTACCTCGTACACGGAGGTGAACGGCGAGATAACGCAGTACAGCTACCTCAACCTCGCCGCGATCGCCTGCGGGATCGCCGCGGTCGGCGTCGGGGTCGCGATGCTGCGCCGCGATCCCGGCAGCGGTGCGCGTCCCCTCGGGCCGGGTGGTGCTGGTGTGCGTTCTGGTGGTCGTGCTGGGGGCGTTCCAGCTCGTGCGCGGCGCGGGGCTGCTGCCCGGGATCACCGGTTGCACCTCGGAGTCCGGGACGATGGGCTTTTGCAAGACGACCGACACGTGATCCCATGTGCCTGTCGCCCATACAATCCCCGTCATGGGGAAAGGCAGCGACGGCGGCATCCGGATCAGCTACGCCGAACGGGACGAGGCTGTCTCGACCCTTGGCGTGCACCTGTCCACCGGCCGGCTGGAGATGGACGAGTACGAGGAGCGCTGCGGGCGGGCCGCCGTCGCGCGAACCAGGGGTGAACTCGAGGCGCTGTTCACCGATCTCCCCGCGCCGCACCAGGGCGCTGCGCAAAGTCGTTTCTGCTGATCATGGTGTGTGTTGAGGGTTTTGGTGCAGGCGGAGGATGGTGAAGATCAGGTGTGGGTTGTTGCGGATCTTTCGGATGGTGGCGGCGATTTTGGTGTGCCCGGTTTGA
>NZ_WHTD01000149.1 GCF_009379765.1 Actinophytocola sp.
GGGGTGGCCTCTTCGGTCGCGTCGCCGGGGGAGACGAGGCCCGTCTCGTAGGCCAGGACGACGGCCTGGGCGCGGTCGCGGAGGGTCAGCTTGGCGAAGATGCGGGCCACGTGCGTCTTCACCGTCGCCTCGCTGAGAGTGAGCTCCTCGGCCAGCTCGGCGTTGGAGTTGCCGCGGCCCATCAGGGTCAGGACTTCCAGCTCCCGTGGCGTCAGGGCGGAGAGCTCCCGGTGGATCGCGGGCGGCCGGTCGCCGCCCGAGGCGAAGCGCTTCACCAACCGCCGGGTGATCGACGGGGCCAGCAGGGCGTCGCCGGTGTCGACCAGGCGCACCGCGGCGACGAGGTGCTCGGGGGTGACGTCCTTGAGCAGGAAGCCGCTGGCACCGGCGGCGAGGGCGGCGTACACGTAGCGGTCGAGGTCGAAGGTGGTCAGCATGAGCACCCTGCAGCCGGGGGACTGCTCGAGGATGCGGCGGGCGGCGTCCAGACCGTCCATGTTCGGCATCCGGATGTCCATGAGCACCACGTCCGGGCGCAGCTTGCGGACCGCCGCCACCGCCTCGGCGCCGTCGGCGGCCTCACCGACGACGTCGATGCCGCCCGAGGTGAGGATCATCCGGAAGCCCGTGCGTACGAGGGCCTGGTCGTCGGCGATGACGACCCGCGGCCGCGGATCCGTCATGGCCGGTCCAGCGGGATCCGTGCCCGGACCCGGAACCCGCCGCCCAGCCGTCGCCGGGCATCCAGGTCGCCGCCGAACACCCGCACCCGCTGGCGCAGCCCGAGCAAGCCGCGCCCCTCCTCGCCCGGCGCCGATGACGCGGGGGCGCTCCGGCCGCCGGACAGCATGCTGGGGCCGCTGTTCAGCACCTCCACCCGCAGGTGGTGGTCCGCGTACCGCACCGTCACCTCCGCCCGCGCCGCCCCGTCGCCGTGTTTGAGCGCGTTGGTCAGCGCCTCCTGGATGATCCGGTACGCGGTCAGGCCCACACCGGACGGGAGCGGCCGGGGCTCACCGGAGATGCGGACCTCCACCGGCAGCCCGGCGAACGCGATGCGGTCGATCAGCGGGCTGAGCCGGCTCAGGCTGGGCTGCGGCGACAGCTCCGCCTGCTCCGCACCGTCGGCCGGTGGCGCGAGCACGCCGAGCAGGTGACGCAGCTCGGTCATCGTGTCCCGCCCGGCCGCTTCGACGGCCTGCAGGGCCGCCGCGGCCTGGTCGGGTTCCGTGGCGAGCACCCTGCGGGCCGCCCCGGCCTGGACCACCATGACGCTCACGTTGTGGCTGACGATGTCGTGCAGCTCCCGGGCGATCCGGGCGCGCTCGGCGTCGACCGCGTTCTGGGCCGCGCTCTCGCGCTCCCGCTCCAGGAGCCAGCCACGCTCCTCCAGCGCCTTGGCGAAAGCGCGCCGGGCACGGACGAGTCGTGCGGCGAGCAACGCGGCCGCCAAGCACGCCACCGCCGCGACAACCAGATCCCACACGGCACAACTCTCCCAGGACGCCGGGAGCTCCGCATCATCCCCCGGGGCCAGCGCCTACATCCCCGGGATGACCCGGCCGAGCGGATACCTCCGCGGACCGATGCCGGCACCGCGCCCGCCGCCCCAGGATTGCGAACCGTGACCAGTGATGACAGCACCGGCCAGGCGGTCGTGAAGCTGACCGACGTGCGCAAGGAGTACAGCGACTCGGTCGCCCTGGACGGGGTCTCGCTCGAGATCCGCGCCGGGGAGGCGGTCGCGGTGATGGGCCCTTCGGGCAGCGGCAAGTCCACCTTGCTGAACCTGGTGGCCGGGCTGGACCGGCCGACCTCCGGATCCGTGGTCGTGAACGGCGACGACCTGGGGACGATGAACGAGACCGGCCTGGCCCTGTTCCGCCGCCGCCGGATCGGCATGATCTTCCAGTTCTTCAACCTGCTCGACGACCTCCCTGCGCTGGACAACATCGCGCTGGCCGCGCAGCTGACCGGGACCTCGGCCACCCAGGCCCGCAGGCGCGCGCTGGAGCTGCTGGGTGAGCTCGGCATCGCCGGCCGGAAGAACATCTACCCGGCCCAGCTCAGCGGTGGGGAGCGGCAGCGGGTCGCGGTCGCGCGGGCGCTGATGAACCGGCCGGCCCTGCTGCTGGCCGACGAGCCGACCGGGGCGCTGGACAGCCGGTCCGGCGAGCAGGTCATGGACCTGCTGCTCGACCTCAACCAGATCGGTCAGACGCTCCTGCTGGTGACGCACGACGAGCGGCTCGCCACCCGCTGCGCCAGCCGGACGGTCGAGGTCGTCGACGGCAAGGTCGCGCGCGAGGCCGGACTGGAGCGGTTGTCGTGAGCTCCGTGTGGCGGGTTTCGCGTGCCGCGGTGCGGCGGCGCAGGTTCCAGACGACCGTCATCGGCCTGGTGGTCGGGATCTCGACGGCGACGATCGTGGTCGCGCTCGGCCTGCTGGCCTCGGCGTCGGCCCCGTTCGACCGCGCGCACACCCAGCAGAGCGGTGCGCACCTGGTCGTGGCGTTCGACGGCACCGCGGTGTCCGGCGCCGCGCTCACCCGGGCCGCCGAGGCGCCGGAGGTCGAGGCGGTGGCCGGACCGTTCGGCCAGGTCAGCCTCGACACCTCGGCCGGCGGGGCCTCGTTCCTGCCGCCCAGCCTGACCACCGTGGGGCGCGCGGACCCCGGCGGCCCCGTTGACCGGCTCAACGTGTGGCAGGGCCGGTGGGCCACCGAACCGGGCGAGATCGTCCTGAACGTCAGACCGGGCATCTCCGACCCGGTGGACCTGGGGACCCGGGTCGACCTGCCTGGGGGCGTCACGCTCACCGTCGTGGGTTTCGCGTACTCGGTGAGCGGGTCGGCCGACGCCTGGGTCACCCCCGACCAGCTGGCGGCGCTGCACCCGACCGACACCGAGATGCTGTACCGCTTCACCGACGCCGCGACCGAGGCACAGGTCAGTGCCGGTGCGGCCGCCGTCACGGCCGGGCTGCCCCCGAACGCCGTGCTCGGCTCGCAGTCCTACCTCACCCTCAAGCAGCGGATCAGCTCCGAGGCGGCGCCGTACATCCCCTTCCTGGTCGTCTTCGGCCTCCTCGGGCTGGTAGTGGCCGTCCTGATCGTGGGCAACGTGATCAGCGGGGCGGTCGTGGCCGGGTTCCGGCACATCGGCGTGCTCAAGGCCATCGGGTTCACCCCGAACCAGGTGATGGCGGTCTACCTGGTGATGGTCACCGTCCCCTCCGTCATCGGCTGCGTGCTCGGCACGGTCCTGGGCAACATCGTCGGGCGGCCCATGCTCTCGGACGCGTTCTCGGCCTACGGCAGCGAGTTCGGCATCGACCTATGGGTGGACGCCGTCGCGCTGCTGGGCACGCCGGCCGTGGTCGCCCTGGCCGCGCTGCTGTCCGCGCTGCGGGCCCGCGGGCTGCCGGCGGCCGAGGCGATCAGCGCGGGCAGCTCGCAGCGCGTCGGGCGGGCGCTCGCCGTCCAGCGGTGGCTCAGCGGCACCCGGCTGCCGCGCTCGGTCAGCCTCGGCCTCGGCGTGCCGTTCGCCCGCCCGGCGCGCAGCGCGCTGACCTTGGCCGCCGTCGTCCTGGGCGTCACGACCGTGACGCTCGCGATCGGTGTGACGATGTCGGTGACCGCGTACAACGACGCGATGAGACCGGCACATCCCGATCGGATCGAGGTGCTGGCGGGAATGCCGGCCGACCTACCCGTGCGCCCCGGCGGTCCGGAAGCCGGCGTCGAGCCGCAGCTGAGCGACGGCGAGGACGAGGCGCTGCTGCGCTCGCTGCCCGGCGCGGTGCACGTCGCGGCCGTGGCGGGGCAGGAGGTCGAGGTGGTCGGGGGGCAGCGCGCCTCGGTCCAGTTCTACCGGGGAGAGGCCACCGAGCTCGCTCCCCAGGTGCTGGAGGGGCGGTAGCCCGACGGCGCGGGCCAGGTGGCGGTTCCCTCGAGGTTCCTGAACCAGCGCGGGCTCTCCCTCGGCGACACCATCACCGCGGAGCGGGACGGGCAACGCACGCCGTTGCGGCTCGTCGGCGTCGTCCTGACCAACAACGCCGACACGATCTTCGCCGACTGGTCGACCCTGATGCTCCTCGCGCCGGACGCGCGGGCCGACATCTACCAGGTCCAGCTCGAGCCCGGCACCGACCAGCAGGTCTACTCCGCCGGGGTCACGGCCGGTGACCCGGGACTGGAGGTGGTGCCGCCGCGCGACGGCACCTCGGACATGGCAGTGGTGCTCATCAGCTCCGCCACGCTCCTGACCCTGGTGCTGGCCGCCGTCGCGGCCCTCGGGGTGTTCAACACGGTCGTCCTCAACGCCCGCGAGCGCCGCCGTGACCTGGGCATGCTCAAGTCGATCGGGATGACGCCGCGCCAGGTCGTGGTGATGATGGTGACCTCGATGGGGGCGCTGGGCGTGGTCGGCGGGCTGCTCGGCGTGCCGCTGGGGTTCCTGGCGCACCAGCTGGTCGCCCCGGCCATGATGCGAGCGGCGCAGTCCGACGTCTTCGACTTCGTGATGGACGTGTACCGCGCGCCGATGCTCGCCCTGCTGGCGCTGGCAGGGATCGCCATCGCCGTGCTCGGTGCCCTCATCCCGGCGAGAGGCGCCGCGCGGACCACGATCGCCGAGGTGCTCCACAACGAGTGACGCCCCGCAGTGACCACCAGGTCACCGTGTCGCCCCACGTCGGTGCCGTGTCGTCCGCTGGCGTAGGCGTGTCGACTCGCCCCGTGGCTGTGTCGTCCGCTGGCGTAGCTGTGTCGACTCGCCCCGTGGCTGTGTCGTCCGCTGGCGTAGGCGTGTCGTCTGGTCACGTAGCCGTGTCGTCCGGTGGCGGTGCCCATGTGGCCGGCCTCCGCGGTGCCGCGCGCCCACGCGACGCCGCACCAAGTCGACACGGCGACGTGACGGGACGACACGGCGGGCGTGGCACCTTGAGCGGGGCGAGTGCGAAGATGGCTGGGGAGCGATCCGTGCGAAACGGGCAGCCCGCGTCGAAATGAGGTACGAGTGGAGCTCGTCTACCCGCCGGTGATCCTGGGCTGCAAGACCCTGTTCCGGGTGCTCGACCTGAAGCTGGACCTGAAGGGCACCGAGCACATACCGGTCACCGGCGGCGCGGTGCTCGCCTGCACCCACGTCAGCTACCTGGACTTCGTCTTCTGCGGGCTGGCCGGGCTGCCGGTCGGGCGCAAGACCCGGTTCATGGCCAAGCAGCAGATCTTCGCCAACCGGATCGCCGGGCCGCTGATGCGGGGCATGCGGCACATCTCCGTCGACCGGTCGGCCGGGCAGGCCTCCTACCGGGAGGCGGTGGCCGCGCTGCGGTCCGGCGAGGTGGTCGGGGTGTTCCCGGAGGCCACCATCAGCCGGTCGTTCACCGTGAAGCCGATCAAGACCGGCGCGGTGCGGATGGCCGTGGAGGCCGGCGTGCCGGTTGTCCCGATGACCGTGTGGGGCAGCCAGCGACTCTGGACCAAGGGCCGGCCGCGCAACCTCACCCAGCGCCACGTGCCGGTGCTGATCCGGGCGGGCGAGCCGTTCCACCCGAGCGTGGACGACGACCTGGACGAGCTCACCAACGACCTGCGCACCAGGATGTCCGCACTGCTCGACGAGGCCCAACGGGACTACCCGGACGCCCGCGACCCGGGTGGCGAGGCGTGGTGGCTGCCCACCCACCTCGGTGGCACCGCGCCGAGCCCCGAGGAGGCCGCCGCCCTCGACGCGGCCCGCTGAACGGCGGCAGGGGCTGGACCTGTGCCCGCACCTGGTTCGCCGCGACCACGGTTCCGCGGTCGCGGCCGTCGCGCCTGTCCGTCATGCCTCTGGAACGCGAGGGCGACCAGCCGCCGACGCCGGAATGAGCACCCGCACCCTCAACCGCCGCTGCCGCGGGCAGACCGGCACCACCACCACGCCGCCGCAGCGGCTGCACCGGGCCCGGATCCGCAGACGCAGTACCCGCTCGAAGCCACCGGCAACCCGTCGACCGGATAGCCGTGCAGGTCGGCTTCGGGTCACCGACCGCCTTCCGCGACCGGTTCAAGCGGATCGTCGGCACCAGTCCCGACAGCTACCGCGCCGCCTTCCACAAGCCGGGGGACCGAGCGGCCGTCAGCGTTTGGGCAGGGCCGGGGAGCGGGTCAGCACATCCTCGTCGTGGAAGGCGAAGTCCGCGCCCTCGGTCCGGTACAGCTCCGCGTAGGTGGCGACCTTGTCCGGGTCCAACCGGACGCCGAGACCCGGCCCGTCCGGGGCGGCCAGCGTTCCGTCCACATAGGACTCGATACCGCCGCCGAAGCCGTCGGTGACGTCGTCGGCGAGCAGTGCGCCGTAGGCCTGGTTGGCGTACCGGAAGTTGGGCGTCGCGGCGATCGCGTGGGTCGCGGCGGCGAGGGCGACGCCGAGCTCGCCGAGGCTGTGCTTGACCACGGGCAGCCCGGCCGCCTCGCACATCCCGGCCGAGCGCTTGACGTTGAGGAGCCCGCCGTCCATCTGGTTGTCCACCGACAGCGCGTCCGCGGCGCCCGCCCGGATCACCGCGAGCTGGTCGTAGCGCGTCCAGCTCGCCTCGTTGGCCAGCAGGGGAGTGCCGATCCGGCCGCGCACGTAGGCCATCTCGGCGAGGTTGCGCCCGGACACCGGCTGCTCGACGAGCTCGAGCCCGAAGCGCTCCAGCTCGGTGATCATCCGCACCGCCGCGCCCGGCGACCACGCCTCGTTGGCGTCCACCCGCAGCGCCATGTCCGGCCCGGCGCCGTCGCGCAGCGCGGCGACCCGCTCGATGTCGGTCCGCGGGTCGTCCGCGCCGACCTTCAGGTAGCAGGTGGTGAACCCGGCCCCGGTGGCGCGCTTCGCCTCCGCCGCCACCTCCTCCGGCGCGTTCCGCGCGACGTAGTAGAAGAACTCGACGCGGTCGTGGAACCGGCCGCCGAGCAGGTTCACCAGCGGCTGCCCGCACGCCTTGCCGACGAGGTCCCAGCAGGCCATCTCGACCGCGGCGATCGCCGGGCTGGTCGCCTTGACGTGATGCCAGGTGCCGACGAGCTCGATCCGCCGCACCAGCCGCTCGATCTGGAACGCGTCCGCCCCGATCACCAGTGGCCGCAGGCTTTCCAGGACCGCGAGCACGATACCGGCGGACGGGTACCCGGCGGCCTCGCCGAGCCCTACCAGCCCCTCGTCGGTCTCGACCTCGAGCAGCACGCTGACCTGGCCGCGCCGGCGGCCGAACGCCCACACCTCGTCGGCCAGGTACGGCACCGCCACCGGCGTGGCCCGCAGTTCGGTGATCCGCATCGAGTCCCCTTTCAGGACACCGCGATCAGCTCGCGGGTGGTCGTGGTGAGCAGCTCCGCGCCGGTCGGGGTGACGAGCGCCGTGTCGGACACCACGTGGCCGGTCGGCTCGGTCACCCACGACATCAGGTGGAAGGTCATCCCGGCGGTGATCTCGACCTCGCCGCCCGCGCGGATCCCGAGCACCTGCCCACCGCCGACCCAGCTGGGCGGGAAGCCGATGCCGACCAGGTAGCCGCAGTGGTGGCGGGACGGCCAGGTCGCCGCCGACGTGCCGGCGACCGCGCGCCGCCACGCCGCGTACACCTCGCCCGTGGTCGTGCCCGGCCGCAGCGCGTCGAGCGTCGCGTCGAGCCCGGCGGTCGCCGCGGCATGCGCCTGCACCGCGCCGGCCGGCACGGGTCCGGTGTAGACGGTCCGGCTCATGGGCGCGTGGTAGCGGCGGACGCACCCGGACAGCTCGAGGAACACGCCGTCGGCCACGGTCCGGTCGCCCCAGGAGACGTGCTCCTGCTCCAGCATCCACAGTGGACGGATGAGCGGGGTGAAGCCGGGCGGCTGGCCGCCGGCCGCGAACATCGCGTGGTGGACCGCCGCGGCCACGTCCCGTTCCGGCGCGCCCGGCCGCGCGGCGCCGATGCCGGCGGCCATCGCCGCGTCCGAGACCGCGGCCGCGCGCCGGATGTCGCCGATCTCGAGCGGCGTCTTGACCGCGCGGACCGTGGCCAGCACGCCGGTGCCGTCCACCCAGCGTCGCTCGGCCAGCGCGCGGTCGAGCCCGGCGCGGATCGACGGCGGGAAGAACATCGCCTCCTCCTCGACCGCGATGAGCCCGCCCGGCGGCACGAGCCCGGCCAGCGCGCCGGCCACCGCGGCCGCCGGGTCGTCGCCGTCGGGGAACGTCACGTGCCGGTGGCCGGGCAGCTGGGCCCGCACCGTCGGGCGCTCCATCTCGCGGGTCACGACGACGGGCGCCGTGCCGCCGGCCGGGATCAGCACCGCGGTGAACGCGAAGTAGCCGAGGTGGTCGAGTCCGGTCAGGTAGTAGACGTTCTCGGGGCTCACCGCGACGAACGCGTGCGCGCCCACCTCGGCCATCCAGGCCCGCAGGCCGGCGACCCGCACGTCGTGCTCGGCACCGGCCGGCGCCGGGAGAGGAAGGCTCATACGGCCAGGGTGCGCCCGATCGACGTCCAGATCCAGTGACGATTTCTTGCCTGGGTCGTAAGTTGGGCTACATGTTGGACGTGCACCGGTTGCGGCTCCTCCGCGAGCTGGCCCGCCAGGGAACCATCGCCGCCGCGGCGAGGGCCTGCTCGCTCACGCCCTCGGCGGTGTCGCAGCAACTCGCCGTCCTGGAACGGGAAGCCGGCACGCCGCTGTACTTCCGGGACGGCAGGCGGCTGGTGCTCACCGAGGCCGCGCTGGTGCTCGTCGAGCACACCGAGCAGGTGCTCGCCGAGTTGGAGCGCGCGAGCGCGAGTGTCGCCGCGCTGACCTCGACGGTGCGCGGGGTGCTGCGGCTCGCCGCGTTCCCCACCGCGGCGCGGGCACTCGCGGCGGACGCGATCGCGAGGTGCCGGGCCGCACATCCCGACCTTCGCGTGCGGCTGTCCGAGCAGGAGACCGCCGATGCCCTGGAGGCGTTGCGGGGCGGGCGGATCGACGTCGCGCTGGTGTACGAGTACAGCCTGCTGCCCGGGGTGCGGGACGTGGCGGTGGAGACCGAGCCGCTGGTGACCGAGCCGTTGCTGCTGGCACTGCCCGCGGACCTGCCCGCGGACCTGCGCGCTGGCCCGGGCCCGCTGCCCCTGGCCTCGCTCGCCGACCAGCCGTGGATCGCCGCGTCGCAGGACGACACGCTGCGCGCGATGCTGGCGCGGGCCTGCGCCGCCGCCGGGTTCGAGCCGCGGCTGGACTTCATCAGCTCCGACTACACGGTGATCTTCGCGCTGGTGCGGGCCGGGCTGGGCGTGTCGATCGTGCCGAGGCTGGCGCTGGAGTCGATGTCCGCGGACATCGAGCTGCGGGAGATCGCCGACCTGGAGCTGACCCGCACGGTCTCGGTCGCGGTACGCGCCGGCAGCCGCCGCGGTCCACAGATCGCCGCCATGCTCGCCGCGTTGCACGAGGTCGCCGCCGAGCTCGCGGGGTAGTTCGGGGTGACGGTCCGGGGGAAATCAGGGTTCTCCTCGATGCCGGGGCGGTTCAGGCGCGGGGATGGTGGAGTCATGACCACATTGACCAGGCCCCAGAGCCAGAAGATGATCGCGGGCGTCTGCGCGGGACTGGCGGCGCGCTACGGCTGGAAGGTGAGCACGGTGCGGCTGGTGTTCGTGCTGTCGTGCCTGCTGCCCGGACCCCAGTTCGTCGGTTACCTCGTGCTGTGGGCGTTGATGCCCAAGCGTGCCTACTGACCCGGATCGCCTGTCCAGCCGGGGTTACTCGTCAGTATCGTGAGGACTCGTACCGGTTGCCGCTGTTCGGGAGAGTGCCGTGCCAAAGCTGACTCGTGACGATGACGTCTTCGTGCTCGACCTCGGGGACGGGGAGAACCGGTTCCATCCGGACTGGGTCGACGAGGTCGGCGCCGCGCTCGACCAGGTGGAGCAGGCCGCGGCGCCTCGGGCGCTCGTCACCACCGCGAGTGGGCGGATCTACTCCAACGGGCTCGATCTGGAGTGGCTCGCGCAGCACGGGGAACAGCTGCGGAGCTACGTCGCCGGGGTGCAGGGGCTGCTGGCGCGGATGCTGGAGCTCCCGGCGCCCACGGTCGCGGCGATCCCCGGGCACGCGTTCGCCGCGGGGGCGATGTTCGCGCTCGCGCACGACTTCCGGGTCATGCGGGCGGACCGGGGGTTCTTCTGTCTGCCCGAGGTCGACATCAACATCCCGTTCACGCCGGGCATGGCGGCCCTCATCCAGTGCAAGCTCACCCCGCACGCGGCGGTCGAGGCGATGACCACCGGCCGGCGGTTCGGCGGCGTGGCCGCGGCCGCGGCGGGCCTCGTCGACGGGGCGGTCGCCGAGGACGAGGTGCGCGCTACCGCGATCGAGCGGGCCCGCCCGCTCGCGGGCAAGAACCCGCAGACCCTGGGCGCCATCAAGGCCCAGATGTTCCTCGACCCGCTGCGCGCCCTCCGGGCCAGCTGACACCTGCCAGGACCGACGACAGTGGCCCTGCCCCGGTGCTCCGGGACAGGGCCACGAGTCGAACCGCTCGGGTCAGGCGCGTTCGCGGCGGCGCCGCAGGAACAGCAGCGAGCCCACGCCGGCGCCGATCAGCACCACACCGATCACGATCGGCGCCACGACCGACGCGCCGGTCTCGGCCAGCTCGGCGGTGTTCTTCGGCTGCGGGGCGGGTGTCGCCCCCGGTGTCGTGGTGGTCGGCGGGGTCGCCGTCCACTCGGCACCCGCGGTCACCGCGATCTGGCTCTCCTCGGCCGTCGCCACGATCAGCGACTGCGTCGGGTGCTCGTCGTAGTTCCTGCCGACGAACAGGCGGCCGGTGTCGACCCGCGCCGAGGCGGTCAGCTCGAACGTCCCGGAGCCCTCGACAGCGCCCGCGGGGACGTCCAGGTACAGCTCGGTGCCGTTCTCGATCGCGTCGGCGGCCAGCTCGTTGCCGTCCGCGTCGGTGATCTGCACACCGTCGGGTAGGTCGGCGGTGAGCTCGTCGACCGAACCGGTGGTGGTCACCGTGAACGGCCCGATCCGGGTGCCGGCCGCGCCGGACAGCGTGGTCGGGTCGACCTCCAGCGCCGGTGTCGGCTGGTCACCGATGCCCACGTTCGCGTCGCCGGTCAGGTAGTCGTAGAGGGCCAGGGCGTCCGCCGCCGCTGCCTCGTCCGACCCGTCACCGGACAGCGGGTCGTCGCGGTTCAGGTCGGTCCCGTCGCTGTAGTGCCAGACGGCGGCCTGGGTCGCGGCGATGGCCTCCAGGACGTCGATGCCGTCGTTGGGCGCCGCCGGCAGCACTCCGGCCAGCGCGTCGAGGCTCTGCGCCGGGTAGCCGTGGTGCAGCACCCAGTTGATCTCGGCGCGGTTCTCGTGGAACGGGGAGTCCGCGTTCGGGTAGGCGTCCCAGGGCTGCTCGACCATCTCGTGGTCGGCGTCGATGTCGGTCTCGATCTCGACGCAGTACATGCTGAGCACGGTGCCGTCGGACAGGCGGAACCCGATCAGGTTCGTGTTGAGATCCGACAGCCAGTCGTCGCCCACGTTGACCTGGTAGCCGATCACGTCGAGGTCGCGGTCCACCTTGCCGGTGGCGGGCTCCGCGCTCGCGGGGATGGCCGCGGCCATCATGATCATCGCCGCTACCCCGGCGACTGCCGCCCCCGTGCGGGCGGGCTTGAACCTGCTGGTCATGCCCCTCCTTGTGCTCAGCCCCGAACAACGCGCTCTTGCCGCCATACCACCTAGGTGGCCCCAAGTCGATCAGGCAGAGCCGCACTCTACCCAGAGTGTCAATAGATCAACGACCGGGGTCATATCAGATGGTCGACACGCTCGTTCGGGGACTCCGATAGCAGACCGTTACCTCTGCGCCGCCGTCGCGCTCAGGTGCTGACCACCGTTCGGCGCCAGACGTCGATCACCAGGAAGGGGTGCATGCCCACCGACTCGTAGAGGCCGAGTGCGGGGGTGGTGTTGTTGGAGTCGACGTGCAGGATCGTGCCCGTCCGGCCGGCCGCCGTGTCGGTCGCGAAGGCATGGCGGAGCAGGTACTTCGCTACGCCACGGCCGCGGGCGTCGGGCAGCACGCCGATGTTGGCGACGTACCCGCAGCGCTCGTCGTCGGCGAACTGGTCGTTGCACTCCAGGGCGCCGACCGGGCGGCCGTCGAGCTCGGCCACCCACAGCTGGGACCAGTCGAAGGTGGACCGCCGGTCGAGGTTCCCGTGCCAGGACTCGTACGGCTCGGGCACGAAGCCGAAATGCTCGGCGAACGCCGTGGTCAGCACGGTGTGCGCGGCCCGGCGGGTCGCCGCGTCGGTGGCCTGGCGCAGGACGACGCCGGCCGGCGGCTCGGGGGGTGCCGTCGAGTGGGCGTGGTCGACGCGCATCCGGTGGAACGTCGTGGCCACGTGGAACCCGTGTGCCGTCAGCTGGGTGCGCAACGCCTCGTCGGCGCGGTAGACGCCGTGGTCGACCGTGACCCGCGGGTGGCCGCGCTCGCGCCCCATGTCCCGGGCCCGGCCGAGCGACCAGCCGAACAACCAGCGCGAGACCAGGGGATCCGCGGCGACCACGTCGATGCCGACCTGGTCGCTGTCGCTCTTGCCGGACGTCGTGGCGTAGCCCGCCGGCCGCCCGGACCGGTCGAGGACGAGCCTGCCGTCGAGGTCGGGGTCGAAGCCCGGCTCGGTGAGGTCGTCGTGCGCGTCGTCCTCGGTGTAGTCGGCGATCCCCACGGTCGCGAGCGTGTAGGACCGGACGAGCTCGGCGATGTGCTCGACGTCGTCGGGCCGGGGAGCCCTGGCGGTGTGCCCGCCGGGCAGGGTGTCAGCCACGGCGTAATGGTGCGCCGGTCCCGCCGGGCGCGTCGACCGAGTTCGGTCGCGCGTTACGCCCGACCGAACGGCTCGCTGCGCGTTCACCGCACGCTGCGACCTCCTGGCGTGGACCACCGCGGGTCGTCGCGGTTCGGCTGGAGACTGGGGTGAACCAGGAGCGGCGGTCCCGCCGCCGCGGATGTCGGGGCTGGTGGTTGGGGCAATGGTGATGACGTCACTGGACGGTCGGGCGGTGGTGGTCACCGGAGCCGGGCAGGGGTTGGGCCGGGCGTTCGCGACGCACCTGGCCCAGGTCGGGGCGGCCGTGGTGGTCAACGACATCGACCGCGACCTCGCGGAGTCGACGGTGGACGCGATCGAGTCCGCCGGTGGCTGCGCGGTGGTCAGCGACCACTCGGTGGCCGACGCCGAGCAGGCGCAGGCCATCGTCGATCTCTGCGTGCGCGAGTACGGGCAGATCGACGGCCTGGTCAACAACGCCGGGGTGAGCTACGAGGCGCTCCCGGCGGACGAGGACCCGCGGCTCGCGCACGAGCTGATCCAGGTCAACGTGCTGGGCGTCATCTACACGGGTCTCGCCGCGGTCCGCGCGATGGCGGGCCGCCGGGGGTCGATCGTGAACATCTCCTCCGGCGCCTCGCTCGGCCAGCGGATGCTGGGCACCTACGCGGCGAGCAAGGGCGCGGTCGCGTCGCTGACCTACTCGTGGGCGCTCGACCTCGAGGCGGCCAGGATCCGGGTGAACGCCGTGTGCCCGTTGGCGCACACGAGGATGGTCCGGAGCTCCGAGCGCGCGTTGCGCAACTGCCCGCCGGACCGCACGCCGGAGATGGTCGCGCCGTTGGTGTCGTTCCTGATCAGCGACCTCTCCCTGGGGGTGACCGGGCAGATGATCCGGTGCAACGGGCCGCAGCTGCACCTCGTCGGGCAGCCGTACCTGAAGTCCCCGATCCTGGAGCGGGACAGCTGGGACTCCGACAGCGTCGAGCGGGCGTTCAGCGAGGTGTTCCACGCCCACCTTGAGCCGTACGGCCTGGAGAAGCGGCTGCCGCCGATGCTGCGCAAGTGGTTGTCGTGGCACGACGACGCCGAGCGGACCGTCCGCAGCTAGATGACCTATGAGTCCCCGTTCCGAACCGCGAGTCCGCACTGCGTGAGCGCTGGCGCCCGAGATGGTTCGACTCGCGTAGCCGAACTCGCACGCCCGGAAGGCGAAACTCGCCAGTCACGAACCGGGGACTCGCGCGGCCGGAACGGGGGACTCGCGGGGGGTCAGGCGTCACCGGCCAGTCGTTCAACGAGGCGGGCCGCGCGGGTGTGCAGGTAGTGCTGTTCCGGGAGGCTGGTCGTCAGCCGGGCGGCGGTCTCGTAGCTCGCCCGCGCGGCTTCGAGGTCGCCCGTCATCTCCCGCAGGTGGGCTCGGACCGCGTGCAGGCGGTGGTTGCCGGACAGCTGGTCGTCCAGGGGGCCCAGCAGGGCCAGACCGGCCTCGGGGCCCTCCGACATCGCCACCGCCACCGCGTGGTTCAGGGTCACCACCGGGTTGGGGTCCAGGTCCTCCAACAGTTGGTACAGCGCCACGACCTGGGGCCAGTCGGTGTCCTCGGCGTGGCGGGCCTCCGCGTGCACCGCGGCTATCGCGGCCTGGAGCTGGTAGGGGCCGAGCGGCGCGCGGGCCAGGGTGTCGGTGACGAGCGCGAGGCCTTCGTCGACCCCGGCGCGGTGCCAGCGTCGGCGGTCCTGTTCGGACAGTGGCACGAGGCTGCCGTCGAGGTGGGTGCGGGCCGGCCGGCGGGCGTCGGTCAGCAGCATCAGGGCAAGGAGGCCGGCCACCTCGCCGTCGTCGGGGCGCAGGGCTCGGACGGCTCGGGTCAGGCGGATCGCCTCGCGGGACAGGGCCGTGCGGTGCAGGTCGGGACCCGAGCTGGCGGTGTAGCCCTCGTTGAAGATCAGGTACAGCACGTGCAGTACGGAGCGGAAGTCCGGCTCGGGCGGCAGGACGAACCGGGCACCGGTCGCTCTGATGCGTTGCTTCGCGCGGCTGATTCGTTGGGCCGTGGTCGGTTCGGGGACCAGGAACGCCTTCGCGATCTCCGCCGTCGTCAGACCGCCGACCGCGCGCAGGGTCAGCGCGACCTGGGACGGCGGGGTCAGGCTCGGATGGCAGCAGAGCACCAGCAGGATCAGGGTGTCGTCGGCCGGCGCGGCGGTGTCGGCGGGCGGCGCGGGCGGCTCGTCCGGCTGGGTCTGCGCCGCGAGCCTGCGCCTGCTCGCCTGCTCGCTGCGCAGCTGGTCGGTCATCCGGCGCGACGCCACCGTGACCAGCCAGCCGTCCGGGCGGTCGGGCAGCCCTTCGCCCGGCCACTGCGTCGCCGCGGCTAGCAGCGCCTCCTGCACCGCGTCCTCCGCGGTCTCGAAGTTCCCGTACCGCCGCACGAGCGCGCCGAGGACCCGCGGCGCCAGGCGGCGCAGCAGGTCCTCGATCTCGCCGACGGTGGTCACATCTCTTGCCCGGCCATGTCCATGATCGGGCGCACCTCGACGGCCGTGAACCGGGCGTCGGGGAAGCGCGCCGCGATCTCGGCGGCCCGCTCCGGACTGTCGCAGTCGAGCACGAAGTACCCGGCCAGCTGCTCCTTCGCCTCGAGGTAGGGACCGTCGGTGGTCGCCGGGACGCCGTCGCGCGGCCGGGCGGTTCTCGCGGTCACCGGGTCGGCGAGCGCCGCGCCGACCACGAGCTCACCGGACTCGGTGATCTCCTCCCGCAGCGCCTCGGCCTGCCTGGCGAGCTCGGCCCGCTCGTTCGCCGGCAACGCCAGGAACGCCGGGTTCCGCAGGAACATCGGATGCCCCCAGTTCTCCGTGTTGCCGTAGATCAGCAGCAGGTACTTCATGTGCCCTCCTCATGACGTCGGCGCTGCGTGCTCACGCCGGTCCCGCGATGCCGACCAGATTGCCCTCGGGGTCGGTGACGTGCCCGACCACCAGCGACTCGGAGGTCCGCGTCGGGCCCATCCGGCGCGTCCCGCCGAGGCTCTCCGCCTTCCGGAGCGCGGCCTCGACGTCGGGCACGCCCACGTAGAACAGGACCCGCCGCTCGTAGCCCGCGCCGCCGCCGACCCCGCCGGGGATCCCGTCGCTCTGCGCCACGAACCCGTAGTCGCCCGCCCGCGAGACCTCCTCGGCGACCGCGCCGCCCGTGTCGAACTCCCATCCGAACAGGTCGCCGTAGTAGCCGCGCAGCATCGCCGGATCGGTCCCGATGATCTCGAAGTGCACCACTGGTCGTCCCATCATCGCTCCTTCCCGCGCCGGTGGCCCGGCGCCGGACGAGGGCGCCCCTGGCGGACGCCACACCCCGGAGGTCGGAGTGGACGGCCCGGCCTCGACGTGAGCCGGCGTGCTGGTCGGGTAAATTAGCCGGTCGGGGGTTCGCCGCACGGGCGACAAGTGGGGGACGAAAGCGTGGACACGGTCACCGAGCAACGCCGCGAGAGCGGCCCGCCGCGGACCGAGGCCGCTCGGACCTCGCGCGGGTTCCGTACCGACATCCAGGCGCTGCGGGCCATCGCGGTGCTCGCGGTCGTGGTCAACCATCTGTGGCCGGGCTCGCTCACCGGCGGCTACGTCGGCGTGGACGTCTTCTTCGTCATCTCGGGCTTCCTGATCAGCTCGCACCTCGACCGCGAGATCGTCGCCACCGGGCGGGTGCGGCTGGGCCGCTTCTACGCCCGGCGCATCCGGCGGCTGCTGCCCGCCGCGTTCCTCGTGCTCGCGTTCAGCCTGGTCGCGGCCTACTTCCTGCTGCCGTACCCGCGCTGGGAGGCCATCGCGCAGGAGTCCTTCGCCAGCGCGACGTACTGGGAGAACTGGCTGCTCGCGGCCAAGTCCGTGGACTACTCCGCGGCGGACGCGGCGGCGAGCCTCGTGCAGCACTACTGGTCGCTCTCGGTCGAGGAGCAGTTCTACCTGGTCTGGCCGCTGCTGCTGCTCGGGCTGTTCCTGGTCAGGCGCAGGAGCGCGCAGCTCATCGGGATCGCCGTCGTCGGCGTCGGGTCGCTCGCGTTCAGCGTCTACTACACCCAGGCCTCGCCCAGCGAGGCGTACTTCGTCACCCCCGTCCGGGTGTGGGAGTTCGCTCTGGGTGCGATCGTCGCCCTGGCCGGCGCGCGGCTCGGGCTGCCCCGGATCGCCGCGGGCCTCGCGTCGTTCGCGGGCCTTGCCATGATCATCGGCTCGGCCGCCGGCTACGACCACCACACCCCGTTCCCCGGGTCCCTCGCACTGGTCCCGACCGTGGGCACGGCCCTGGTGATCATCGCCGGGCAGCGGCCGGGACGGCAGTGGCACACGGTGGTGACCGCGTCCTGGCCGGTGCAGTTCGTGGGCAACATCAGCTACTCGCTCTACCTGTGGCACTGGCCGCTGATCCTGCTGGCACCGTTCGCGCTGAAGGACGTGCTGCGGGCGGGCACGCTGCCCACGCCGTACGTGTTCGCCGTCCTCGGCGCGGCGCTCCTGCTGGCGTTCGGCTCGAAGTACCTGGTCGAGGACCGGGGCATGGCGCTCACCCGGCATACCGGCGCCACCTTCACCGCCATGATCGCCGGGCTCGTCGCGGTCTCCACGGTCGCCTACGGCCTGGCCTGGACCTATGACCGGCTCGTCGTCCAGGCCGAGCGGGAGGTGGAGGTGACCGCCCAGCGGACCGTGTCGTGCCACGGCGCCCAGGCGCGGATCCCCGCCAACGAGTGCAGAGAGCCCTTCGGGCCGGCGCGGGTCGTGGACATGGGCCCGGCGAACAAGTACTACGAGAACGCGCCCGAGTGCCGGGCGCTCGACGACTACATGGTGGGCTCGAAGAAGACCACGTTGGTGTGCGACTTCAGCCGGGGCGCGCGGTCGCCGGAGGTGGTGTGGCTCGTCGGTGACTCGCACGCGCAGCAGTGGCAGGGGCCGATGTTCGACCTCGCGCGCGAGCGCAGGTGGGTGCTCAAGCTGAGCTACCTCGGCGGCTGTCCGTTCGCCGACATCGAGTTCAGCGGCTACCACGGGCCGGCGCCGGAGACGAACACGAGGCCGTGCATGGAGTGGACCGCCAAGATGGCCGACGTGATCGCGGACGACTCGCCCTCGGCGGTGGTCGTCTCGTTCTACGCCCGCGAGGAGTTCGCCGACGACGGCACCGACCGCTCGCAGACCGAGCAGTACCGCGCGGGGCTCGAGCCGTTCTGGAAGAAGTGGACCGACGCCGGGGCCCGCGTGGCGGTCCTGTCCGACCCGCCGCTCAACGCCGAGGTCCGGGCGCTCGACTGCGCGTCCCTCAACGCGGACGACCCGGCGGCGTGCGCGGTGGACCGGCGCGTCGCCCAGCCGCCGGACCCACTGTCCGAAGTGGCCAGCACGAGCCGCAACCCCGAAGTGTCCTTCGTGGACCTCACCAACTACTTCTGCGACAAGCGCCGCTGCTACACCGTGGTCGGGAACGTGGTCGTCTACTACGACGCCAACCACCTGAACCTGGAGTTCAGCCGCAGCATGAAGCCGATGATCGGCCGGGCATTGGACCGTTAGTCCACAGTCGACGGTGAGGCCGGGTCGGGTTCCGGAAGGCCGGGCAGGCCGCGCAGCAAGGGGAGGTACACGTCGTCGACCAGGTCGGCGATCGTCTCATCGGTGATGGGGTTGCCCTTGAGGAGCGACTCGCCGCGGACCAGGTCCAGGGGCAGGCGGGTGGCGCGGGAGGACATGTCGACCGGGGGGAGCTCGCCCCGGGCGACGGCGCGTTCCACGACCGTGCGGACCACGTCACCGAACGGCGCGGTCTCGAGGCGCTTGCGCAGCAGGCCGGCGACCTCCGGGTGGCGGAACGCCTCGCCCATCACGCCGGCCACCACCTCGTGCATGACCGTGTCGACGCGGCGGGCGATGCGGGCGAACATGGCGATCAGGTCCGTGCGGAGGGCGCCGGTGTCGGGGGTCGCCTGTCGTACGGGAACATGCCGGCCCCACGCGGCGAGCACCAGTTCGGCGCGGTTGGACCAGCGGCGGTAGATCACCGGCTTGCTCGTCCCGGCCCGGGTGGCGACGGCCTCGATGGTGAGGCCGGCATAGCCGACCTCGGTGAGCTCGTCCCACGCCGCGTCGAGGATGGCGTGCTCCAGCTCCGCGCCTCGCCTGCGGGACCTCGTCGTCTCGGTCACCCTGCCTCTTAAGATACTTTGCGTTTCTTGTCAGGGTAGCGTACGTTACCCCATGTTAGATACGGTTCGTTTCTTCGCAACGGGGGACTCCTTGCTGAGCCGCTTGCTTCGTACCTACCTGCGGCCATATCGTCGCGAGCTCACGATCGTGCTCGTGCTGCAGCTGATCGGCACCATCGCCTCGCTGTACCTGCCGAGCCTCAACGCCGACATCATCGACAAGGGCATCGCCTTGGGCGATACCGGTTACATCGTCTCCACCGGCGGCTGGATGCTCACCGTCACCCTAGTCCAGATTGTCTGTTCCATCATCGCCGTCTACTTCGGCGCGCGCTGCGCGATGGCGTTCGGGCGCGACGTCCGGTCCGCGATCTTCCACCGGGTCGGGGAGTTCTCCGCCCGCGAGGTCGCCGGGTTCGGGCCGCCGTCGCTGATCACCCGCACCACCAACGACGTCCAGCAGGTGCAGCTGCTCGTGGTGATGGTCTTCACCATGTTCGTCACCGCGCCGATCATGTGCGTGGCGGGCGTCGTGATGGCGCTCCAGGAGGACGTCGGCCTGTCCTGGCTGCTGCTGGTCTGCGTGCCGGTGCTGGTGATCTGCATCGGGCTGATCGTCTCCCGGATGGTGCCGCAGTTCCGGAAGATGCAGGACCGCATCGACGACGTCAACCGGGTGCTGCGCGAGCAGCTCTCGGGCATCCGGGTGGTCCGCGCGTTCGTCCGCGAGCCCGCCGAGACCCGCCGGTTCGCCGACGCCAACGCCGAGCTCACCGACACCGCCCTGCGGGTCGGCCGGCTGCAGGCGCTGATCTTCCCGACCGTCATGCTCATCCTCAACGGGTCCAGCATCGCGGTGCTGTGGTTCGGCGCGCACCGCGTCGAAGCCGGCGAGATGCAGATCGGCGCGCTCACCGCGTTCCTCAACTACCTGATCCAGATCCTCATGTCGGTGATGATGGCGACGTTCATCTCGATGATGATCCCGCGCGCGGCGGTCTGCGCCGAGCGGATCAACGAGGTGCTCGACACCGAGTCGTCGGTGGTTCCGCCCGCGACGCCGGTGCGCGAGCTGACCAGGCACGCCGACCTCGAGCTCCGCGGCGTCGAGTTCCGCTATCCCGGCGCGACGGATCCCGTGCTGCGCGACATCTCCTTCCGCGCGGAGTCGGGGAGGACGACCGCGATCGTCGGCAGCACCGGCACGGGCAAGACGACGCTGATGTCGCTGATCCCACGGCTGATCGACGTGACCGAGGGCAGCGTGCTCGTCGACGGCGTCGACGTGCGCGAGCTCGACCCGGACATGCTGTGCGCCCGGATCGGCCTGGTGCCGCAGCGGGCGTACCTGTTCACCGGCACCGTCGCGAGCAACCTGCGCTACGGCAACCCGGACGCCACCGACGAGGAGCTGTGGCAGGCCTTGGAGATCGCGCAGGCCCGCGACTTCGTCGAGGAGATGCCCGGCGGGCTCGAGGCGCCGATCGCGCAGGGCGGCACGAATGTGTCCGGCGGGCAGCGCCAGCGGCTGTCCATCGCGCGGGCGCTGGTCCACCGGCCGGAGATCTACCTGTTCGACGACGCGTTCTCCGCGCTCGACGTCGCGACCGACGCGCGGCTGCGTGCCGCGCTGCGCCCGCACACCGAGCACGCGGCGGTCGTCGTCGTCGCGCAGCGGGTCACCACCATCCTCGACGCCGACCAGATCATCGTGCTGGACAACGGATCGGTCGTCGGCGTCGGCACCCACCGCCAACTGCTCGACACGTGTCCGACCTACGTCGAGATCGTCGAGTCCCAGCTGACCCCGGAGCAGGTGGCATGAGCCGACTGACCAACCCAACCACTTTGCTTCGTGCGAGTGCCGTCCACGCCGAGCGGAGCGAGGCAGGTGCCACAGCATGAGCAGACTGATCAACGCAACCACTTTGCTTCGTGCGAATGCGGTCCACGCCGAGCGGAGCGAGGCAGGTGCCACAGCATGA